>JAKSTW010000001.1 GCA_024402405.1 Spirochaetia bacterium
CAATCTTTCAAGTATTCCTTGATTTGAGCGAGACAGTTCCTGACATCTTTCACAAGCTGTACTTCTTCCGAACTCGCCTTCCCCGCTACAGAAATTATCTTTTCTTCCGACAGCTTTAACAAGAAATCCAATACTTCATGGCTCTCATGTTTCTTCCCGATTCTTTTCTTTGTTAATCCGAACCTAATCGTCTTTGAAATTTGATATTTATTTTCCATAAAGAACCTTCTATTTTACCTAGTTTTGGTATTCTTTTTCTTGAATAAACTTAAACCAGTCGGCGTTAGAAATATTGATTTTCAACTTTTTCAAATCCTTTGTATCAGCAGTATCAAACCGTTTCAACAGTTCAAGTCCTTTCAACGCGATATTAAATGCACCGTTTGCATCTGCATTTGCCGGTAATGTAGCCATATCACCTTTCTTCAACTGTTCACGACTGTCAAAGAAAGTGCCATCGTCAGCCATTACAGGTGAAATAATATAATCTTCCCCTGTCTGAGCATTTGAATTACGCATCTGCAGAACAAGCTTGAAATTATAAAGAAGCGTATCCCAGAATTCTGCAATTTCTTTTACTGGTCTTTCGCCGTCTTTCAAATCTGCGCCGATTGTCATAATAGAGTCTAGAATATCGTCACCATTCTGATAAGCAATACCCTGTTTTTCAAAACACTTAGCCAGTTTTTCAGTCACATTGACATCTTCATATTTCTTCTCTTTGAAAAGATAGACAATACGCTTATCCTTTGAATATACATTCCACTTTGTGCGGCTAAGTTCTTTACCACCTTTACCATCAAAGTTCTTATAATCAAAAGTGAAAACAAATGAATCTGTTTTATTGTCATACCTTATGCTGTCAAATCTGCTGAAGAAATCGTGTTTCTTATGAACATTCGTCAGATCTTTGAATGAAAGCATATCGACAAAACCTGTCTTAGGATCAATTTTAGAGGTGTAACCAGCGGGAACATAAAACAGGAAGCCAGACTGTTTTCCAAGTTTTTGGAAACTTTCGAACTGGCCTGCAAGCTGGTAACCATTCAAAACGCCACCAGATTCTGTTAAACCTCGATTCTTAAATACAAGATAATTCAGTTTATCTATAAGCATGTGTTCAAATTTCTGATAAACTTGTTTTTCAACATGAAAACGTCCTCGTTTAAAACCAAAGTTTAAATCTTCCATAACAATAATTGCATTGTTTTCAACCATAAGTTTTGTGAGTTGATGAATTACAGCAGAAAGATAACCTTCTTTTAATTCTGCAATCTTACCGATTGACTGCCAGCTCTTTCTAGCAGCATCGCGCTCCTGTTCTCTCTGATTCAGTTTCTCATGGTAGTTTACTTTAATCTTCTGACCGTTTTTTACACGTTCGACCTCATTGAAAGTAAACTGTTTAAGAATTTCCCCTTTTTGATTGATTAACGTACAGTAAATCAGATGACGTTCGCCACGATCCAATCCAATTACATTTACGTCAGGGTTGTTTTTCAAGAACTTACGGACACGCTCATTCATAGATAATGAAGACCCAGAAGCCTTGAAATTGATGGTAAGTGGAACATGGAACAGGAATTTTGGTTCTGTATAGTGCCTGTCTTTTGTAATGTCGTGAGAAACAGTTTTTATAATAACCCTATGGTTCGATTTATATTCTTCTGCTTCTTTTGATAATGTAGAACTCATTCCATTTTCAAACTTGTAGATATCTGTATAGATAACTTCTGGAATTGATTCTCCTTCCGAAGTAATCTTGTTTACAAGCTTACTGCCTGTCTTATGAACAACAGGATCTTTGATACCTTCAGGGCGATAGAACAATTCTGCCTCGCCATTCAGTTTAAGTACAACATCCGCGAGGTTTTCCTTGCTAAACAGATTTTTCCAATATAATGTGTGCATATTAGGGGTACCAGTAGCACCGGGGGCAAAATCTTTGTTATAGATTTCAAAGAGATACAGCTTATTTTCCCGAACCATCTGAGTTATTTCACTTTCTGGAATATCAACGAAGGAGAGTTTATATCCCTGTTCAGATACTTCACGATAAAAATCACTTATATCCTTGTATGATTTCGTGTCTGAAAATTTGAAATTGAAGTTCTTCCAATCTTCATGTCTGTTGATGGCATCTTTGAACCAATCAATCAATTCATGACAGAACGAGATATCAAAAGAAGATCCCTTTTTGTGCTTCCCCTGTTCATAGCCAGTTACTATATATTCAGGTGGATTAAAAGTTGCTTTTCCTTTTGCTGAGAAGAAAACTTTTGGCAACATTTTATTCGGGCCAGGCAGCAATTTATACACCATTTTCTGATAGCAAGATTCACCCTTTGCTTCATAGACATCCAGAAACTTAGGTTTATCCTTTGGATTCATAATGCCCAGATAATATTTACCGTCTTTCATCATCAGAACAGAAGTGTTTGCTTGTTCTTTGTTAAGATCCCAGCCATCTGCCAGTGTAGGATTATCGAAGTTCAATTTATACTTTTCAGGGCTTGCAATTTTCTTAGTTATGTAATTTCTTGTTTTGTTATACAAACTGACAATTTCTCTTAAAGACGAGAAAACTGAATCGTACAAAGCGTAAAAACTTACATCACCAATTCCATTTACATTAAGTGGTTTGATTCTGTGAATTAACTCCTGAACTGAGTCCAGATAAGCCTTAATGCTGGCAACATCATCGGCATTTTCGCGTAATGGATTTGCGGCATCAAGATTTTTCCAAACGGAATTCATCTTCTCCCGTTTCGAAAGAATATCATCACAAGTTTCTTTAATTGACAAAGCGACAAGGTCATTTCCCTGCACAAAGCAGCCAGTTTCTTTTTCTGTATAAAACCTGTTTCTGTGAGCAAAATAGTCTTCTATGCGAATATCTGTTGCAGAGATCTTTTCACTTTCATATTCAAGCATAGAGTTCAATTCAAAGAGACTGTAAACACCTTTGGACTTATTTTCACCTTCATCATCAAGTGATTTCTGCCAACGAGCCTTGTCAGTCTTGTTTGTAAATACTTCATCAGCATAGGCATTCATTCTGGACTGCAGCCAGCTCCAGTCCCCGGTCAGAATTCTTGAAATATTGTTAATATCTTTGCGGTTTATATAAATCTCAGAAGTATTCTGTGTTTCGATGTTTTCAAACAAATCACAGCAGATATCAAAAACAGATTTTTTATCGTCTCCTGATTTCTGTTCCAGTTTATCTGCACAAGTAAGAATGGCCTCTTTCAGCTCTTCATCAGAATCAACAGATGCAATTTTGAATGAGAGACTTGTACGATCACTAAGTATCTGCTTATAAAGAGGAACCAACTTGATTTTTCTGTTTGTCTTGGCGAATTCAGGATTCTGCTGCCAATACAAGTTCAGAAACTCATTAAACCCTCGCTTCTTACCTTCACTAGTGGAAACACCACCAATAACCTGATTATAGAAATCAATACCACGCTGTTTCTCACTGCCTTTCTGACAAAGATACTTGTTGAAAGAATTAATCTTAAAGATTTCTTCCAGTGTTTCTTCACCCAAATACTCTTTCAGTTCTTCTTCAACCTGCGCAAGTACAGAAGGACACTTTTCTTTAATCACTCTATAGAGTGAAATGTTCTGCAGAAATTTTGGGAAATTATCATTAACAAGACGGTAAGGAACTGCAGTCGGAATAGATTCTGCAGAATATACATTCTTTCGGTTTTCCTGAAAACCCGTAAAATACGATGTGAACTTCTGGAAAGTTATAACAGCTTCTTTATTCAGTTCTTGTATGTTATTTTTTCCGAACCACTCTGGAAGAATATCGTTGAACAGATCTTTTGGAGTCGCAGCGTTCAAAGCTGCAAATCTCTTATCAGAACTGAATAATTTCAATATTGCTGTCCGAAGTTTTGACTGTTCTTTCTCAAGAAGAGTATCATCTGCTTTATCTTTTGCATAATTTTCAATTTCTTTTGCAAGAACAGACCAATCAAATTCAGCATTTTGCAAGACATCATCAATAAAATACTGATGATAATTATCAATGATTCTTTTTACATCCTTATAGTCCTCAGACTTTTTTTTGTCTGATTCCAGAAACTTTCCCTTACGGATATTTTCTATTGTTTCAGCTTTAGGTTTCAATTCAAATCTCAATGTCTTTGAGAGTGAATACCCATTTCCCTGACCACAAAACTGTTCAATACCACTCATTTCTTCACCACTTCGGAAAGGCTGCTTACCAGACCGGTCATGCTCTGGATCTCTGACGGAATGATTATCTTGGTGGACTGTCCCTCTCCTACTCGCTCAAAGGCTTCCAGACTACGCAGCTTTATGACTGCATCATCCGGCTGGGCATTCCGCAGCAGCTTGATACCTTCTGCCTTGGCATTCTGCACTTCCACAATGGCCTCTGCCTCACCCTGAGCCCTCTTGACAGCAGCTTCCTTGTCTGCCTCCGCACTCAGGATCCTGGCCTCTTTCTGTGCCTGTGCCTCCAGTATCATTGCCTGTTTCTTTCCTTCAGCCTCCAGAATAGCACTCTGCTTGTGTCCCTCTGCAATAAGGATCTGCTCACGGCGCTCACGTTCGGCACGCATCTGCTTTTCCATGGCTTCTCTGATGGCATCCGGCGGAATGATGTTCTTCACCTCAACACGGTTCACCTTGATTCCCCATGGGTCTGTGGCCTCATCCAGAATGCTTCTCATCTTTGTATTGATGACATCACGGCTGGTCAGTGTCTGATCCAGTTCCAGCTCTCCGATGATATTACGCAGTGTGGTTGCAGAAAGATTTTCCAGGGCATTTATAGGCTTCTCAACACCGTATGTATACAGCTTCGGATCTGTGATCTGGAAATAGACCACAGTATCGATCATCATGGTCACATTATCCTTGGTGATCACAGGCTGCGGAGGGAAATCCAGGACCTTCTCCTTCAGTGAGACACGGTTCACATAGCGGTCAATGAAAGGAACCTTCACATGCAGACCCACATTCCATGTCTTGTAATAAGCACCCAGCCTCTCAATGATCACAGCCTGAGACTGTGACACCAGCTTTATATTGAAAATTATTATCAGCAGAACCAGTCCGCAGAATCCCATAAAAACATTCATCATCTTATTTTCCTCCTTAATATTCCTTTACGATCAGGGTATTTCCCTCTATATCCACGACCACGCACTTTGTCCCTATCTCCAGAACTTTGCCGTCCGCAGCCATGGCATTCCATATCACTCCGTTTGAAGCCTTCACTGTCCCTTTGTCGAACTCAGTGATCCTTCCGGACACCAGTACATTTTTTCCCACCAGAGAGTCAGCATTAGTCCTGTACTTGCCAACCTTAAGCTTCCGCATGAAAAAAGATCTGGTGAACAGGATCAGCAGCACATTCAGAACTACAAAGATCACCACCTGAAGGCTGAACACCAGTCCGGTCAGTGAAATAAAAATCAGTACAAAAGCACTGATGGCACTCCAGATAGTCACCAGCCCCACAGTCATGGCCTCTATTATCACCGCCAGTACCAGAACGCCGAACCAGAACCAGAACAGATGGCACATAAGAAATTCAATCATCCATTCCCTCCTTTTTGTTATTATAGCATATCTACCTGTATCAAATAATGCTACATCCATTGAAAAATTCCATAATTTTTGTTATTTTTTTGTCGGAGTTTGAAAGATGAAGATCACCCAGCAAGATGAAAGACTGGCAAAAGTCGAGAAAGAGCTTCTGCCGCAGATAAAAACAGCATTTGGAGAAAATCTCCATTCTGTAATCATTTATGGAAGTATCCTGACAAAGCAGTTCAATCCGCTCACCTCTGATGTCAATGTTCTGATCATTCCAAAAGAGGCTGATCCTGAACGTATTGTCGTGCTGGGAAAATACTGTGCCAAGACCTTCACTCAATACAAGATCACACCTACAGTCATGAGCTGCAGGGAATTCATTGACTCCGCTGACGTATTTCCAATGGAATACCTGGATATAAAAGACAAGCACAAAACTATTTACGGGGAAGATATAACAGACCGGCTGGACATAACCACCAGAAATCTGCGTCATCAGGTGGAGGACAGGCTCCGCGGATGCATCAACTCGCTGCGTCAGGTTCTCATGCTCTCCGACAGCAGACCGCGGCTTCTGGCTCTGGGCGTTCGGAACACACATGGTCTCTACAATGCCATATTCCGGGCAATACTCAGACTGAAAAAACACCCGGAAGTATATTTCAGCTATAAGAACAACCTGACAGCATTATCAGAATATATCAACTTTGACATAGATCCATTCCTTCAGCTGCGCAGCATCAACAAGGAGACACCGCTGGAAAAAGTGATATGCGATGCCATTCTGCAGCTGCTCATAATAGTTGAGGATGTTGACAAAATGGAAGTGGACGGATGAAAAAAGTTCTCCTTCTTCTGTGCATCATCTGCCTCTGTCCGTTCATCACACTGGCTGACGATGTGCCCGACTATGTTGGTTTCGTCAACGATTTTGCCAATATCATCCCTGAAAAAGACAAGAGGATCATGAACACTGTGATCACGGAGCTCAGGGAAAAGACAAAGGCTGAGATCGCAGTGCTCACAGTAAAATCCATGGCGCCATATACGGTCATTGAGGATTTTTCCATGGCCGTGGCGGAGAAATGGAAAGTAGGCTCCAAGGATGATGAGGGAATAATACTGGTCCTGGCACTGGAAGAAAGGCAGATCCGTCTGGAAGTGGGTTACGGACTTGAGGGCATAATAAATGACGCCATGGCTGGGCGGATCCTCAGGAACAATATAATTCCATTCTTCAATGGCGGAGAATACGGTACAGGTCTGCGCCATGGTGTATGCAAGATAGCAGATATAATCAGCAAGGAAAAAGGCGTTGAGCTGGAAGAGAATCCGGTGATGGACAACAAGCAGAGTGAGAGCATATGCCTGCTGATTTTCATGGGTGTTGTAATCTATATACTGATCATGGCTAACAGGAGAAGGATCTCCTCCAGCCGTACAGGAAGGAAATATTACGGTGGAAGTTTCGGAGGAATGCATTCCGGACGCGGCAGCGGACGGGGCAGTTTCGGCGGATTCGATGGCGGCAGTTTCGGCGGCTACGGAGGCTTTGGCGGAGGTGGCGGCGGATTCGGCGGCGGTGGGTTCGGCGGTGGCGGAGCTTCCAGCGGATTCTGAAAGGAGAGAAAGATGAAGAATAAAGGATTTACAGCAGTACTGGTATTTATCGTTGCCATCGTGGCAGTCGTAGGCTGGTACTTCAGCACAAGAAACAAACTGGTGACACTGGAAGAGGATACATCCTCAGCATGGGCAGAGATCGACAATCAGCTCCAGCGCCGCTGCGACCTGATACCAAACCTGGTGAACACAGTGAAGGGTTATGCAAAGCATGAGAGCGAAGTTTTCGGCAACATTGCTGAAGCCAGATCTAAGCTGGCAGGTGCCCAGACAGTAGAAGAGAAATCTGAAGGCTACAACGAGCTCCAGGGTGCACTGAGCAGACTGCTCATGGTCGTGGAAAATTATCCTGAACTTAAGAGCAATGCAAACTTCCAGCAGCTTCAGGACGAGCTGGCAGGAACAGAAAACCGCATCGCAGTTGCCAGAAAACGCTATAACGACAAGGTGCGCAGTTTCAATACTCAGATAAAGGTCTTCCCATCATCTTTTGTAGCAGAGAGAATGGGACTGGAGAAAAAATCCTACTTTGAGATCGCAGAATCAGCAAGAGCTGTTCCGAAGGTAGAGTTCTGATTCCATTATTGTCTTGAGAATCCCCTTGTGGTAACTCCAGGAAACATTTTTTCCTGCCATGAGGGGAACCACTCCGTCTATTTCATCAGGGATCCTGAATCCGGCTTTAACCAGAGTGATCTTATCCTCAGACACAGGCAGCCCATAAAATTCAGGACCGAACACGGACATAAAGTTTTCCAGTTTATCCAGACAGCCGTATTGCTCAAAAAGCTCAGCCATCAGCGGAACAGCACATGGGGCAGAATAAATGCCGCCGCCGGCAGAACCTGATTCCTTTTTTATCCTCAGATGAGGCGCACTGTCAGATCCGAAAAAGAATTTCTTATTCCCGGAAAAGGCAGCTTCCCGTATGGCAGCTCTGTCCCTTTCAGTCTTAACTACAGGTTTGCAGAAATTATGGGGATTCATATTGCCGCCTATCACATCATCCAGAGTCAGCAGCAGATGATGGGCAGTGATGGTTCCGGCTATATTTTCCCCCATGCCATCCACCAGATCAATAGAACGACGGTCAGAAATATGTTCAAACACGATCTTCAGATCAGGAAAAGCTTTGGCTATCGCACGGAATTCGCTGTGATATTTATATTCCCTGTCCAGACAATATGCATCAGGTCTTTCACAATGGATGGAAAGGATCATCCCCAGATCACACATAGTGGCCAAGGCTATCTTGATATTATGCCAGGTCTTTACGCCATCCTCGGAATTTGTCGTAGCTCCTGCAGGATAAAGCTTACCCACGGCAGCACCGGCATCATGGAGCTTTCTGACAACAGAACTTTTCATCCCGGGCAGCAGCTTGAAGGACATGACTGTTCTGAAATCCGGATTCAGCTTTCTGATCTGCCCGGCATAATCTGTCAGCCTTTCAGGAGTGCTTACAGGCGGAATCGTATTGGGCATGACCAGCCCGCCGCAGAACCATTTTGACTGATCCCGCACTGTAGTGGCCAGCAGTTCTCCCTGCCGGAGATGCATATGCATATCATAAGGTTTCCGCATCGTAAAGCTATTTTCCATATAAACTCCCTTTCCTTTACTATAAGTTTAAAGTATAATCTTTGCAAGGAGATAGAAATGGCAGGTAAAAAAGTACTGGTTGCCCTTGATGTGGAAGAAAGGCACAAAAAAACTCTGGAAAGTGCATATCCGGAAGGAGAATTCATCTATTGCGGCAGCAAGGGTTATGAGCCATTTCTGTCACAGGCAAATATAATCATAGGCGATATCAAGCCTGCCATGCTCAGACAGGCCGTAAACCTGGAATGGCTCCAGACTCCTAATGCGGGAGTGGATCCATTTACCAGCAATATCGATATGATTCCTGAGAATCTGATCCTGACCTGTGCAACAGGTTCTTATGGTCTTGCCATATCAGAATACATGCTGGGCTGTGTCCTGTCCCTCATGAAACATCTGGACAGATACAGGATCAACCAGACGAAACACCTGTGGAAAGATGAGGGACATGTGACCTCTATCCAGGGAAGCACCACACTGGTAGTCGGAATGGGAGACATCGGCAGTGATTTCGGCAGGAAAATGCACCTGCTGGGCAGCACTGTGTATGGCATCCGCAGGCATCAGGCACCAAAGCCTGACTGGGCTGAGGCAGTATATACCATGGATGCACTGGACGATCTCCTTGGCAGGGCTGATATTGTGGCACTGTGTCTTCCGAAGACTCCATCCACCATACATCTCATGGATATGGCTAAATTCAGGAAAATGAAAAAAACAGCCATTCTTGTAAATATAGGCAGAGGAGCAGCCATAATGACTGACGACCTGTGCACAGCCCTGAATCAGCACATAATAGCAGGTGCTGCAGTTGATGTGACAGACCCGGAACCACTCCCTCCTGATCACCCACTGTGGGATGCAGAGAACATAATCATCACCCCGCATACATCAGGACAGAACCACCTGCCGGAGACCTTCGAACGGATCATCAGGCTGAGTGCAAGAAATCTGGCACTTTACAAAGAGGGAAAGCCGCTGGAAAGCCAAGTGGATCTCAAAGCTGGCTATAGAATATACAGAGGCTGAGGAGATAATATGACAGCAGAAAGAGTCGCTAATTCAGAAACCACAATATTCACAGTGGTGAACACACTGGCAGCAAAATATAATGCGGTGGGACTCAGCCAGGGAGCTCCTGACTTTGACACACCGGCATGGGTCCTCGACATAGTGCGTGAAGCCTTCACACTGGGACGGAATCAGTATGCACCGCTGTCAGGAGTACCTGAGTTCAGACAGGCTATCAGTGATGTATACAGCAGAAAATACGATCTGCATTTCAACCCGAACACACAGATCACAGTGACCAGCGGAGCCACTGAAGCGATCTTTGACAGCGTCATGGCTGTGTGCGACCCAGGCGATGAGCTTATAGTATTCGAGCCTTTCTTTGATTCATATGCAGGCAGCGCAAAAATGGCAGGCTGCCGCATGAAAGCCGTTACTCTCCATCTGCCGGACTTCACATTTGACAGAAAAGAGCTGGAAAATGCCATAACACCTAAGACAAAAGCCATTCTCATAAACAATCCGAACAATCCGTCAGGCAAGGTCTATTCAAGAGAAGAACTGACTGTGATATCAGAAATAGCCAATAAATACGATCTGACAGTCATAAGTGATGAGGTCTATGAGAATCTTGTGTTTGATGGTTTGAAACACATTCCTACAGCATCAATACCAGGACTTGAGAACAGGACCATAACAATAAATTCCACAGCCAAGACATTTTCTGCCACAGGCTGGAAAATAGGTTATATATGTGCCCCTGAATATCTGACCGCCGCAGTTCAGGCTGTCCACCAGTGGGTCACTTTCGCAGTGAATACCCCTATTCAGATAGCATTTTCCAAGATTCTTCCACAGGCAGACAGATACTCAGCTGATTTCTGCACAGAAATGGAAAAGCGGAGAAATTATCTTCTGGAAAGATCTGCGAACTGGGGATTTGATCCGATAAGACCTTCCGGCTCATATTTCTTCATGGCCACATTCGGCAAACTGTCAGCATCAAGTGACATGGATTTTATGGAGCAGCTTATCCGTGAAAGACACGTGGCACTGATTCCGGCATCACCGTTCTACCTGAATGCCAAAGATGAAGGACAGAAACTGCTGAGATTCAACTTCGTCAAATCAATGGCAGCCCTTGAGCAGGCTGATAAAAATATGACAATGTTCTGAAATTTCCATGGAATATTTTAAATTCGGATCAGGAAAGAAAACATTTGTCATCATACCAGGAATTTCATTGAAAAGTATCATGCCGCAGAAATCGGCTATAGCCAATATGTATTCTAAATTTGCAGAAAAATACACAATATATTTATTTGACAGAGAAAAAGAGCTGAAAACAGACTGTACTGTAATGGATATGGCGGAAGATACAGCACGTGCAATGAAAGAGCTTGGGCTCTCCAATGCTTGCATAACGGGAGCATCCCAAGGAGGAATGATAGCCCTTTATCTGGCAGCATACCATCCGGAGCTGGTATATAAGGCTGTGATAGCAGGTTCTGCATCCAGATGTACTGACCATTCCAAAGTGACCTTTCAGCGATGGATCAGATATGCAGAAAAAAAAGATATCAGAAGTCTGATAGCTGATTTCTGCAAGATACTTTATACTGACAATTTCTGCAGTCAATTCCAAGATTCCATAATTGCCGCCAATATGGATGCCACAGAGCATGATCTGAAGCATTTCATCATTCTATGTCAGGCATGTATAGATTTTGACTTCTACAATGAACTAGATGCTATAAAACGCCCTCTGCTGGTTCTTGGAGCTGACAAGGATACTGTTTTCGGACCTAATGCCTCTGTAGAAATAGCAGAAAAGACAGGATGTCAGTCTTACATATATAAAAATTATAAACATGCTGTTTATGATGAGGCCCCTGATTTCCTTCAGCGAATGCTGGACTTTTTTGCATCCTGATTTTATAAAAAGCCCCGGAATGATCCGGGGCATATATTAAGCCGATCTATTACTTTTCAGAATATTCATCCATAAGCCGGTCAATAAAAGACTTATAGGCATCGAATATCTGATGATTTTTTTCATCTTCAATAAATGCCACAGAAGCATTTCCCTTGTCATGACAGCCATCCATTTTCAGATTGCATGAACCGCATATCGTCACATATTTCTGTCTGCCGTTCAACTTGTATGACATAAGCATTTCCTTGCAATGAGTCCTCAGTTTGTGATCCACTTTATAATACAGGGCATTTCCATCAGAGATCATTTTCAGACCGGACAGGAATCCTGCATCGCTTCCGAATCTGTGCTTTGCATTGGTGCTGGTCTCAACGATCCACTTCATTGTCAGAGGACTTTCAGCATCAGGTCTCAGAGTGCCTGCTGTAATTGCAGCCTGATCAGCAGCCTGTGCCTCAAGATCGTAATGGTCATCAGTATCAGGCAGACCGTTTCCATTAGGATATGCCGGTGTATATGATGGACCAAAATAAAGTTTCTTCAGAGTCTTGAAAACTTTCCAGCCCATAAGATCATTCCCGGCTGTCTTATAGTGATACATATTGGCATAAAACATCCTAGGCCCGACATCAGAAGCCGCCATCTCATCAAGATATTTTGCAAACATATTATTATCAGTATCCCATGCAGTCTCTTTATTTCCATCTGCATAAGTCTGGTTATAATAAAAAGAATCATATTCCTCGACCGACTGCACCGGGCTGAACTGAGTCCGTATATACTTACCGGAATAATCAAGCCCTTCCTTATGAGCCGCCCTTACATCTTCCTGGAATTTAGCCTGATTCTCATTGTTTGCAAAAATAATGGCATGATATTTATTGAACGCCTCATAAAGTCCCGCGTTGCCAGTCAGCAGCATACCATCCTGATTTCTGTCCTGAGCCGGTTTGAACGCATCATTCTCCAGACCGTCAATATTGCTGGAAGCCACATAAACCACATTGGAGACTGTCTTTCCGGCATCATTCTTAATTTTATTCACCGTCAGAAATTTACAGTGCATCTGCTGTTCGGACTTACTTCCCCAGGTGATATAGCGATAATTCAGATAATCACTGACCTTACCGATTCCATCATTGCACAATTCATCTTTATGAGTATTGATCTCAGCGGAAACATCGGAGTGAGCGACAAAATTCACAGTAATATTATTCTTTGCCAGCCGTACCAGGGATTCCACGATATTCTCTGTCCGTCCCTCCACCGGGGTTGAGGTAATCTCACCATATTTCTCATCGTTCTGATCAAAATAAAACAATGTGGTCAGCGAAAGATTATACATGGCAAAATTCAGCACCACATCTTTCTGCGGTGCAGACTGCTTATAATTTATAGCCTGGTTGATGACATCCACATATTTAAAAAGTGGCTGACATGGATATTCCTTCACTTCTCTCTGGTAAACTTTTACAGTTGTCCTATCAGGAAAAGTCTTGCATGTCACTGCCGGAATTCTATCCTGAACAGCACCATTGTCAGACTTTTCGCTTCCAGATGAAGCACAACCGCACAACAATATACTGCCTATAAGCATAACAAGCAGTAACGATCCGAACTTTTTCATATTTTCCTCCATAAATATCCAAATCTGATAAAATTGTGGATTGCATATTTTCAGCAAACAAGTCAGGAAAAATACTTAATTTAACGGTATTTTATGCGTTTTTCCTTTCCAGACGGGCCAGAATAAATATGGAGAACATGATCAGAGGGACCATCACCAGTGCGATTCCTGTAAAATCATTGGTGACAGCATAAATGGCATACCCCAGGAACGGACCGGCAGCACTGCCGGCATCCTGAAATGTGGAGAAACGGTTCATGAACAGTGCCTGCTCCCCAGGAAGTGAGCTTTTTCCGGCATAGGCTGTACGAAGCACCTGAGTGGCTGACTCAGTCACCAGGTCCAGCACCAGCAGACCAAGAACGATATACCAGAGTCTGAAAACAGCAAACAGAATGATGATCGCAGCCTGTCCGGTCATTGATATGATCAGAGGTCTGCGGCATCCGAACTTATCTCCGAAATAACCGAATATAGGGGCAGCCATCATGATCACAGGTGTCAGCATGGCAAAAAAACCTGCGAAAGTGGCAGCTCCGATGTTCAGCCCGGAACCTGGCAGTATGACATCAACTATCAGACGCCCTCTGAGTGATGTGGTCATCGTCGATGCAGTGGCAGTGACAAAAGTGACCAGCCCGACGATCAGCAGCATTCCGATATTTGAAATATGCATTCTGGACTTGGATTTTTTCTTATCATCCACCACTGCCGGTTCAGCCACAGCAGTATCTCTCCACATCTGCTCCTGATTTCTGATGAAGAAAAGGCTGCCGAAAATCAGTGCTGCGAAAATCACCGGGACTGCCAGCGGATTCAGCATATCAGCCAGGAATCCTGACAGAATCATCATCACCCTGTAAATACCTGATTTTATTGTGGCAAACCAGCCCATCAGCCGTCCCACATTCTCATCAGAAGAAACCCTGAGAGTAGCGATATAAGCCTCGATGCGCAGCAGTGAAAAACAGGCGCCCCAGAGGATGCGCAGTGCAAGCAGCCACCAGAATCCCAATGGAATGGCATATCCCAGAGTGACGAATGCGGCCATCCAGACACCTGCAACCAGTGGTTTATATGACTCTGTTCCTGCCACAATAAAATTGGAAAGTTCGTTGGTAATAAGGCGGATAAAACGGTTTACTGACAGCAATATTCCGATCTGGAATACAGTTATCCTGAAATTTTCAGGAGTGACGGGAAGAATGCAGTACATCATCGCATCGCCGGACATTGCCAGTCCAACTATTATAGAAATAAGTATGAATGTCTTGGTATCTCTGCTTACCTTCTTCATCATCCGATTCCAATTATACCTGAAAACCATCCACACATAAAGTAAGTAAAATCACTTATTATAAAAATAATAATGCGTTACAATGAAAAAGCCCCGGCAGAACCGGGGCCTTGATTTATTTACTTTCTTCTTCGTAATCTATCAGATCAGCAGCACCAGGATTATCCTTATACCGCTTGACGTTCAGCATGAAAATATTCAGCTTGTTGATGATATTCGGAGGCAACTGGTTTCCGTCGATCTCAATTGAAATAGCCGGGAACTTGTTCTGTCTTGCATATGGGATATAGAGTCCCTCAATGACACGGCCGATAAGACATGCAAACGGAGAAATATTTATGACTCCGCAATATCCCTCTTCCATGGCTGTAGCAGCCGCACCGCTGGAAATAGTGATCTCAGAGTTAAGCTCGAAGCTTACAAACTTCTGTGCATTAGCCATTATCTTGTCCATATCGTGCGGTGAATGAGGAATAAGTCCGCATGGAGAGAGAGCCTCTTTGATCTTAGCCTCAGAAACTTCTTTCCACTTCTTGGCAGCTTTCAGTATCAGCAGTTTTTTTGTGTTCTCACTGAACAGCTTCTTGTACCATGGGAATACTGTCCTCTCACGTTTCAGATAATATTCCTGTACAAAGTCAGTATAGTGGATCCACTCGCCGATACCGGAAACCTTGGCGATGATTCCATTGTTTGCACATTTGCCGATGATCTCATCATCAGCATAGTCATCACGGCGGACATAGATCTCGCCAACCACCAGAACTTTAGGAACCTTATTAGGATCTTTCTTCAGAGGAATCTTCTTCACTCTTTCTGCAAAAGTCCTGAGGGCCGGAAGAATATTCTTCTGATCCTTCTGAGACTCAGCCAGAACATATTTGACTCCTTCCTGAACCTCATTGAGAGCATACTGCTGGTCTGCGGCACAGGTACGGAGCACAGTCTGTATATCTTTCAGATAGTCAGCTGCACAAAGAGCCTGCCACATGATCTTGGAGAAATCACCGCCAAGCTCAGAATATGAGTGGTCTGCACTGAGTGTGAATACCACAACATTCTCCAGATGCAGATCTCTGAACAGGTTCTGATAATAAACGAAATACTGTCCGGTCCTGCAAGGTCCTGTTGTGATAGGAACGAAGATCATATAGATCTTGCTCTTGTCATATTTCTCTGATGCAAAATACTCCAGCATGGAACCCAGCAGCAGCAGTGAAGGAACACATTCCTTTCCTGATGCATGGTTTCTTGCGAATCTCAATGTCCTAGGAGTTGGGATCGGAACTGCCTCAGCCTGGAATCCCAGGGAATTGGCAGTGGAAGCCATGAACCGGGCAGAAATATCACCCATGTTGCTCAGCAGGATCTTGACACGCTTGTTGTTGCGGATCGGAATATCTTCCCCTGTGTGCTCATTTCTCAGATGAGGCTCATTCTGACCGTCATTCACGAAACGGAGACCATTGTCATAGCGCTCCTCATCTTTGCCGCTGTATTTCAGTCTGTATCCCTCGATGATATCCAGGAATGCCTCAACTCTGGTATCCACACCTGCATCAGCGGAGTGAGAGTCCAGCTCAAGGATCAGGAATGGTTTGGTTCCCATTATCCATTTCAGATAGTGGAGCATGAAAGAGTCAGGCGCACATGAGAAGTTGCTGACCCATGTAACAAACACATTAGGATTGTCCTTCAGGTTGAATGCCTGGTGCATATCCTTCTGGCCGTAATACCAGTACATATTAGGGAATATCTTTTTGTCACCGATAGGAAGAATATCAAAAGGAATAACAGTATTTCCTCTTGATGTGAATTTCCTAGGGATTCCGATATTGGCCTCTTTTGCCAGTGCGTTGTATGGACGTCCAAGAAGTGCGATGACCGGCTGTTTCTGAGTCTTGGCATATTCCAGGGCCTCAGCGCCAAGAGCAAAAGCTTTCTCCTGATATTCATTCTGCTTTGCAAGCGCCTTGTCAAAAGCTTTTCCTGACTCATCATCGGTATAGCCCAGCTTTTTGCCCAGTTCCAGGAAGAATTCCTTAGCTTTTTCCAGTGTTGTTCTGAAGCTGACTACAGGAGAGAGGATCTTCTCTTCCGGAATCTCCGGGAAAGCCTTTCTGATGTAGTATGGAAGACTCTGTGTTATAGGACAGAAGTTGGCATGTATATCTGTCTCATGGCTTGGCATATCCCTGAAATGAGGCAGGAATATGTAATCTGTCTTCTTGTCCAGAATATCCTGTACTGCTCCGTGAGCGATCTCTGATGGGAAACAGTATGTGGACTCTGTTCTGGCAATTCCTGCATGAGGCACTTTGTCAGAAAGAACAGTCCTGATACCCAGCTCATGGAAGAACCATGAATAGAACGGATAAAGTGTATATACGGAGAATGCCTTAGGAATACCAACCGTATAGTCACGGCGTTTTATGAAATCCTCTTCCTTCGGAGCACAGATGTTGAACATCAGGTCATTTCTCTCATCCACAAAGTTTCTGATGGCATTCTCATCAAAATTTTTCTTCTTTCTGGAATTGGTGTATTTTGAGCACCGTCCTCCGAACATATACTTGTTGCCATTTACATTTAGAACACGGATAGGACACTGGTTCTCGCATGACTTACAGTTGAACTCGCGCTCGTAAACGATCTCAGAATTGATGATCTTGTCAATGTCGAAAGATCCCTTGGAGATGATTCCATCCTGGAATTTCTCCTTGGCAAGCAATCCGACGCCGAAACATCCCATCAGCTCAGGATCAGGCGGCACCATGATCTCTTTGCCCAGAAGCAGCGAGAAAGCCAATGGAATGGCTTTATTCTTGGCAACACCACCCTGCAGGAAGATCCTGTTTCCTACAGTTCTGTTGCCAACTACTCTGTTCAGGTAGTTCGATACAATGGAAGTGACGATACCGGCAGTGATATTGGCCTTTGAGGCACCCTGCTGGATCGCCTTTCTGATATCAGAGTTGATGAATGCAGAACAGTGCTCACCGAATTTCAGCGGATTGTCTGCCTCCAGTGCTATGTCACCGATCTCCCAGGCATGGCTGATATTCAGATCTCCGGATGCAGATTCCTCCAGGAAAGAACCGGTACCAGCAGAACATGCCTCATTCATGGCATAGTCAATAGGAACCCTGTTCTTCAGAAGTACATACTTGGCATCCTGACCGCCGATCTCAAAGATCGTATCCACATCATGGGCAAAATATGTTGTTCCTACAGTATGGGCAATGATCTCGTTATATACAGCAGGTGTCTCCAGGAAAACTCCCAGGATCTCACGGGATGAACCGGTCGTGGAAGCCAGTGTGATATTGATCTTTCCATCGCCGATATCAGCCTTGACCTGTTTTCTGATCTCCTCCAGACAGAGCTTGAGAGCCTTCACCGGGTCTCCGTGAGTTCTGCCATAATAAGAGGCAGTGATAACATCAGTCTCCATATCGATAAGGCAGGCCTTTGTTGTTGTGGAACCTCCATCAACACCCAGGATATACTCTCTGCCTGCAACTGTCTTACCGTGTTTTGCAGGGAAGTATGTCACCTTGTCCAACTGTGTCTTAAGACTATCCAGATTACCGAAGCTTATCTTGTTGTGTGTGATAAGTTTGTCAGGAGCAGGCAGCTTGCTTCCGTTCTCAGCAGCCAGATATGCAGCGCCCAATGCCTCAAAATATGAAGCCTCGGCCGGGATGATGAATTCGATATCCGGTGCTTTTTCCTTGATGAAGCGTACAATATGGCGGTTTCTTGTTATTCCGCCGACAAGAATTACTTTTCCTTTTGTAATTCTTGCCTTTTTCAGAAAGTCTATGACTTTGACAGCCATTACATTGCTGAGTGAAAGAACGATATCGTCTTTGGTTGCTTCACCCTTGTTAAGACGGTGAGTACAGTCGCTCTTCATGAATACTGAACATCTTGTGGAAAGCTCCAGTATTCTTGCTGTCTCAGGAACTGAGTTGACATCTTCCAGCTTCATGTTCATTCTTGCCAGCTGCTGTTTGAAAAACTCTCCTGTTCCAGATGCGCATTTGCTTCCCGAAAAATTATTAATTATTCTGCCTTCCCCATTGAGTGCATACACCACAAGGTCTTCGCCACCCATGGAAACAATGGCATCCGCCTTTAGAGACAGCCTTTTCAGTGCCTCTTCAATACAGATCGGCTCCACTGTCTTGTTCACAGCAAAGAGGAAGCGTCCCTCTGTTCCTGTGGCCAGGGCTTTGACCCCACTCTCAATTTTGTGGGAGGATAATATCTTATCCGCAGCTTCATGGAAGTTACCTTCATGGGGTATACTTTCTGCCCATAAAAGCTTGCCATCTTCAACACAAGCCACTTTCAGGCTTGAAGATCCGATATTAATTCCAACGCTTTGCATAGAAATACTCCTTTTCCTCATGTAAATAGGGGATTTACATAATATATATGAAAATACTTATATTATTCTTTTTAATCAAGAGAAATTTTGTTTTCGTACTATTTAAAATAATTTAAAAATTTAATTACCTCAGAAAAACATTGGAGGCAAACGCAGGATCACTGGTAACATGGAATCCCAGCTTGCGGAGCCCTGCCTCATCACCAGGCGACGGAATATGGGTCAGATGTATCTCACATCCCTCCAGCTCACGCAATTTCTTCAGCGCCACACCTGCACGCTGGTCAGTGGCAGCTGCCAATGCAAAGGCAATAAGTGTCTCCTCCAGATTCAGGCTGACAGAATTACTCTTGAAGATCTTCTCCTTGAAATCAGCCAGAGAAGTCAGAATACTTGCCGGCAGCAGATCCACCTCGCTGGGAATACCAGCCAGACGCTTGGCGGCAGACAGCACCACACTTGAAGCCGCATGGAGAAGAGGAGAATTATGACCTGTGACGATCGTTCCGTCAGGAAGCTCAATGGCAGCACCGCTGTAAATTCCCTTATTTCCCTTGTTAAGCAGTCTGGCTCTCTGTGCCGCATCCCGGGCTGGCCGAACAGTGCTCCTGTCCTCCTGGGTAAGCCCCATCTCCTTCATTATAAGCTCAACTCTCTGCAGTGTCTCTTTGCTGCACAGTCCCATAACATGCTCACCGGAATACCTGAAATAACGTCTTATCACTTCCTGCCCTGCCGCTTTTCTGACAACATCATCATCAACAATGGCAAAACCGGCTCTGTTCACGCCCATATCTGTAGGAGATTTATAACAGCACGGAGAATCCGTTATCTTCTCTATTATCCTCTGAAGAAGCGGGAATGCCTCTATATCTCTGTTATAATTGACAGTCTTGATATCATAAGCCTCCAGATGGAAGTGATCTATCATATTAACATCATTAAGCTCTGCGGTGGCAGCCTCATAAGCTATATTCACAGGATGTTTCAGCGGAAGATTCCAGATAGGGAAAGTCTCGAACTTGGCATAAGCGGCTCTTATCCCTCTCTTATGGTCATGATACATCTGAGAAAGGCAGGTGGCCAGCTTGCCGCTTCCCGGACCAGGTCCGGTCACCACCACAATAGGCTTTTCGGTCTCAATATATGAATTGGCACCATAACCGGCCTCACTGACAATAAGATCCACATCTGTAGGATATCCTTTGGTGAAACCATGAGTATAGACTTTCATGCCCATACATTCCAGTGCATTCTTAAAGACAACAGCTGACGGCTGCTCTGTATATCTTGTGATGACAACAGCCTTGACCTGGATTCCCCAGCGGGCAAAGTCGTCAATGCTCTTCAGAGTATCAGCATCATAGGTAATTCCGAAATCAGCTCTGACTTTCTTTTTTTCTATATCTATGGCACAGATACACATGATGACATCAACAGTATCCTTCATGTGGGAAAGAAGACGCATCTTCACATTAGGATCAAAACCAGGCAGCACTCTGGCCGCATGATAGTCATAAAGAATCTTTCCGCCGAATTCCAGATAAAGTTTATCACAATCAGAATTTTTTATTCTTTCAAGAATAGTCTCGCTCTGCTGTTTCAGATATAGATCATTGTCAAAGCCTATTTTGTTCATACTCCCCTCTAAGCACATTGGTGATTATATGAAGAACTGAAAAAAAGTTTCAAGATTGTTTTTGATAATTGTTTCAAGGACACCCGCAGAAGTGCCCTTTTCACCAGCTGCCATCGTATATAAATTTTTCAGCCTGTCACTGACAGACACCATGGAATCTGTCTCAAGAAAGAGCCTGTCTACCGGAATCTTTCTGAAGATCTCCGCACTTTTGCTCCCGGCATCAAGTGCTTCCAGCTGAAAAGAGAACCATGTGTTGCGTCTCAGCAGAGATCTGGCAGTCTCCCAGGAGCCAGAATAATAATGCATCAGAATCGGTATATCGGGATTCACATCCTGCAATATCTCATTCAATATCCCCCAGGCTCTGACACAGTGAACCGATACAGGCAGTCCGAATCTTTCAGCCAGTTCCAGATGTTTTCTGAAAAACTCCACCTGGGAATCCTCCGGCGGATTACGCCCGGCACGGTCAATTCCAGTTTCGCCCAGGCCAAACCTTCCATTCTTTTTATCCATGGATGATATAAATCTCTCAAGTTCGGAAACATCATATTTTTTATTATCTGCATACCATGGATGAATGCCATAAAATGGGATGATATTGTTCTGCAGGGGAATCTTAGCCCAGTCATCAGGTGTCACAGAGTTATACAGCACCAGAATATCATCGTCAGAAGCAGGAAAATAATGACAGTGGGCATCCAGCATGAATAAATTTTAAACCCACAGAAACCACCAGTCAATCCTTCTTTTATACAAATTGAAATTATGTTATATTGCCAGAAGAGGATCAACTTTATGGAAAATTTTAATGGTAAGAAAATCACGATCATGGGACTGGGACTTAACGGAGGCGGAATGGCTGCCGCAAAATTTTTTGCCAGCCGGGGGGCCACAGTTACAGTAACCGATCTAAGGGATGCCGCTACACTGAAGCCGTCCATGGATATGCTGTCTGATCTTAATATCAGATATGTGCTGGAAAAACATGACTTCGCTGATTTTGAGGATGCGGATATTGTCATCAAGAATCCGGCAGTTCCCCTCTCATCCCCTTACCTTGCGAAAGCAAAAAGAATAGAGACCGATATTTCCATATTCCTCTCACAGTTCACAGGAGATGTCATAGCTGTGACAGGCAGCAAAGGTAAATCGACCACAGTATCAGCCATCTATCATGGAATAAAAAAGCTGAAGGATGATACATTCCTGGGCGGTAATATCACAATATCGCCACTGACATTCATAGACCAGCTGACACCTTCATCACTGGTCATCCTTGAGCTGTCATCCTGGCAGCTGGCAGATATCAGAGGAAAAAATCTCCTGAAACCAGCAGTATCAGTCATAACCAATATCATGCATGAGCATCAGAACCGCTACAGCAGTGTTCAGGAATATGCTGACGACAAGAAAGTCATATATCAGAGCCAGAATAAAGATCAGTACACACTCTGCAACTTTGACGACAGCTACGGACAGCAGTTCTTCAGCGAGACACCGGGACATCCTATATGGTTCTCAAGCCATGATATCCCATATGATGAAAAAATATGGATCGAAAACAAGAAGGGATATATCTGCCTGAACAATAAAAAATATCAGATATTACCGGAAGATATTATGATACCTGGAGAACACAACCGGAAAAATCTGCTGATCGCCGCTGCTGTTATGTATCTTTATGGCTTCAAGCCACAGGAAATTCAGAATACACTGCAGGATTTCAGGGGAATACCTCACCGGCTGGAATTTGTCAGGGAGATCAATGGCAGGAAATTCTATAACGACACCACCGCCACAGTGCCGCAGGCATGTCTGGCAGCAGTGAAAAGCTTTGAATCTCCAGTCGTTCTCATTGCAGGAGGAACGGATAAAAATCTTGAATTTGACCTGGTTCCTGAAATAGCCAGAAAAGTGAAGAAACTGATCCTTCTGGACGGCAGTGCCACAAAAAAGTTCATGAAGCTTCTGGATGATGAAAATCTTCCGTTTTTCGGACCATTCGATTCTCTTGAGAAAGGGCTCCAGAAAGCAGTTTCTGAATCTTCCGCAGGAGATGTCATACTGTTTTCACCCGGCAGCACTTCCTTCGAGATGTTTAAAAATGAGTTTGACAGAGGAAATTCATTCATAAAACTGGTCAGCCAGCTCTGCTGATAAATTTTATATCGCCTGAATAAAATCAGATTCTCATTTTTTCGTATTAATCAGATATGGAAATAAATCAGTTGGCGGAAGAAGAACGCCCAAGAGAAAAATTATTGCAATACGGAAGCAGCTATCTTAATGATACGGAACTTATTGCCATAATATTAGGATCCGGCATCAAAGGTAAAGGGATAATGCAGCTGGCCAGGGAAATTGTCAGGATCATCGACAGAAGCGGTGACAGTCTGGATATCAGAACACTTATGGATGTGAACGGTCTTGGAATAGCAAAGGCATCACTTATCATGGCAGCCCTTGAATTTTCCAGAAGAAGATTCCAGCCAAGTCTGAAACGGATACATCTTCCTTCGGATGTGCTTCCGGCACTGGCACACTATGCGGATCGCACCCAGGAGCATTTTATCTGCATATCACTGAACGGAGCTTATGAGATACTGCAAGAACGTGTTGTCTCCATAGGACTGGTAAACCGGACAATGGTACACCCACGGGAAGTTTTCTCAGATCCCATCAAAGACAGAGCCACTGCCATAATCTGCGCCCATAACCATCCCAGCGGCAACACAGAGCCAAGCCAGGAAGACAGAGATGTGACAAAAATGTTGCGGCAGGCAGGAAAAGTACTGGGGATCGAACTCCTTGACCACATAATTTTTTCGCAGAAAGGCTATTATAGCTTTGCCGAAAACAATGAATTAGTGTAATATGAATTTATGGACGACAAAGTAATATTCATAAATGGATTTCAGCGAGAAGAGGTATTCGACATAATGAGGGCTGTCAAAAAGGCAGTGAAAGATCCAGAGAAAATAGCATTCTGCATGGGAACAGAGGACAATATGTCTTTTACAGTAAAGGAGCTTATCAGCCAGGTCTCTGCAGAGCATCATATTATGACAGGGAGAAAAAAATGACAGAATGGATCGTAAAAACATTCATAAAAAATCACGATAAAGTCACAGAACCGACAGTTCGGACAGCCTACGGGAAACTGGCAAGTACAGTCGGTATTTTCTGTAACGTGCTCCTGTTCGCCGGAAAACTCCTGGCCGGTCTTATCACCGGAAGTATCGCAATCATGGCAGATGCAGTCAACAACCTTTCTGATGCTTCAGGCAACATAGTCAGTCTGGCAGGATTCAAACTGGCTGCAAAAGCACCGGATCAGAAACACCCTTATGGATATGCACGCTATGAATATCTGGCAGGACTCACAGTGTCAGCCATGATTCTGGCCATCGGATTCTCACTGTGCAAAGAATCAGTAATCAAAATATATGCTCCGGCTGAGATACTGTTCAGCTGGCTTTCCATGGGAATTCTGGCATCTTCCATTGCCGTGAAGCTGTGGATGAGTCATTTCAACAAAGTGCTGGGAGACAAAATCAATTCAGATACACTGAAAGCTACCGCCGCAGACAGCAGGAATGATGTCATCAGTACAGGTGCAGTACTGGTCAGTTCTCTTATAGGACATTATACAGGAATTGCCAGGATAGATGGAATAATGGGTCTTCTGGTGGCAATATTCATCATCTACAGCGGCTTCAATCTGGTGAGGGAAACCATGTCTCCGCTGCTGGGAGAAAGCCCTGATCCCGAACTGGTGACAATGATAGAAAAAAAAGTCATGAGCTATCCGGGAGTTCTGGGAATCCACGATCTGATGGTACATGACTATGGTCCGGGACATAAGTTCGCCAGTCTTCACCTGGAAATGCCGGCAGAGAATGATGCCATGGCGAGTCATGACCTGATAGACAACATCGAAAACGATTTCCTGAAAAATGATAAGCTTTTGGTCTCCATCCACTTTGATCCTATCATCACAGCAGACAGCAGAGTGTCAGAAACACGGATGAAGATAGCGGCAGGAGTTCATGATCTGGACAGTCGGCTTTCCATCCACGATCTGCGAATGGTAGTGGGACCGACCCATACAAATGTGCTCTTCGATCTTGCTTTTCCGGCAGATTTCCGCAGTGATATACCGACATTGGTCCGCGCTGTGGAAAAAATAGTCACAGACATAGACAGCAAATATATTCCCAAAGTGAAGGCAGAGCAGAGTTTCGTAACCAAGTGAGTCAGCGCAGCATTCTTAAGACATTATAAGCCGTATATTTCAGATTGGCAGCACTTTTATGTCTGCTGATGGAAAAATCTTCCGGCAGTCTGTTTATGCTGAAAACAGCAGTCATTCCATTGCCATAAGCAGACGAAATCTCATCATCAACAACCCCTCCTACGAGTGCTATGAGAGGTTTATTATATAATTTTGCACGGTCAGCAACACCAGAAAGTACTTTTCCGCAAAGGCTCTGTCCATCCATACGGCCTTCTCCGGTAATAATAAAATCAGCATCAGCTATCACTGAATCAAAATTTACAGTATCAAGCATTGTCTGTATTCCGCTTTTCAGTTCAGCCCCCAGGAAAAACCGCATACCTGCCCCCATAGCTCCAGCAGAACCACTGCCAGGAATAGAAGCAATATCGACCCCGCTCATCTGTTCAAATATATCTCCCAAATGCACAAGTCCTGAATCCAGATGCTGAATCATCGCCAGATCAGCCCCTTTCTGAGGACCATATACATAGGCAGCTCCATTCTTACCATACATAGGATTGGAAATATCACACATGGTTATTACGGAAACATCATTCAGCAACATATCTTTATCTTTCAGATCAATCCGTTCTATCAGTTCCAGTGTGCCGCCAGTCGGAATGAATGACTCTCCGCATTTATTATAAAATTTAATGCCTAAAGCTGAAGCCATTCCACAACCAGCATCATTAGTTGAGGATCCGCCCAAACCCAGAATCACTTTTTTCGCCCCTTTTTTTACAGCATCCAACAGCAATTCACCAACCCCACAAGTAGTAGTCAACTCAGGATTTCTATCATCACCAACCAGCGGCAACCCAGAACACGCAGCCATTTCTATAACAGCAGTCTTTCCATCAGGCAACATTCCATATTCAGCATCCACATTACGGAAATATGGGCCGCTGACTGTCAGATGTTCCTTTTTACCGCCTAAAGCCATCAAATAGGCATTGACTGTCCCTTCTCCACCATCAGCAATAGGAATCGACACAATTTCAGAATCAGGGAAAACTGTCTTTATTTCATTGCTGATGATCTGACATATTTCCATAGAACTCAGAGTACCTTTAAAGGAATCTGGTATCAGTACAAATTTCAAACACGCCTCCCTGGATTTACTATCACAGAAACTCCATCCGGAATAATATTCAGACTGAAATTTTCATGTCCATGCATTTTTATGGCGATATCAAAAGCTTCCTCAAAAGATCTGGCCGGGATCATATGCATCTCCCTGACCAGCTCGTCAGGATATGATGAGATAAAAATGATCCTGGCTTTCATAAGGACTCTGGCAAAAATCTGAGACTGCCACTGGTCTGGAATTGTATCCGCAGGACTGCGTGACAGGATCTTTTCCATTATGATCCCATTATCATCCTCAGCCTTAAATGTCTCATAAAAAGATTTTCCGCCATGTCCGTCAGAACATTCAGATGCCATAATTATAATACCGCCATCTTTAATTGCAGCCTCTGCCGCTGTCATTCCCTTAACAGACTGATAAATATTCTGATCCATAGGATAACCGCCGTTTGTTGTAATCACAACATCAGCCGGTTCAGCATAAACACAGCAGTGATTCAATAAAAATTCCCGGCCCGCTTTATGAGCCAGTTCACAGTCTCCTGCAACAGCAAAAATTGGATCATGATGAGCGTCTATCACAACATTCACTATAAAGGCTAACCTGGCTGCCCTTGCAGCAAAAAGCATATCAGCATGAATCGGATTATTTTCCAGAACTCCTGTACGTGCATCTTTTGAGGCTATGAATGAAGAATTATGGTTATACATAACTGTTTCCCTGGATGCAATGCCGGGCAGCACACTTTTCCGACCGCCTGAGAAACCAGCGAAGAAATGCGGCTCAATAAATCCCTCAGAAACAAGAAGATCGGCCTCTGCAGCAAGACGATTGATCACAAGTCTGCCGCCTGAAGGCAATGTTCCCAGGAAAGTCATATTTTCTGAATCATCACAATCATGTATGACAATTCTCTCATTATCCACAATTTCCTTACCGAACTTATTCACAAGCTCTTTTCTGGAAGTAGACCGGTGAAGACCTGTGGCAATCAAGATCGTTATATCAGCATCAGGATTACCAGCCCTTATTTCCTGCAGCATCAGAGGCATGATCATACGGCTTGGAACAGGTCTTGTGTGATCAGAAGCAATAATCACAACTTTATTTTTACCGGCAGCCAGTTCATGCAGAGGTCTGGTTCCAATCGGATGTTCCATAGCCAATCTGACAGTTTCAGCACCATTTTCAGGCTGTCTGTATTCAGAAAGTCCGGAATTATAAACAGAATAATTCATATCATCCGGAATATTCAGCGGCATATTATTCCTGCCGTAAGGAAGATACAAAGTTTTCATATATCTACCAGACCTATGTGAATGGCATATTTAATAAGTTCAACCATATTGCTGCAATTCAATTTCTGCATGATATTGGTTCTGTGGTTAATGGCAGTCTTGACACTGATACACAGATCTTTGGCTATATCCTTAATGTCCTTACCCTCAGCAAGAAGTCTGAGTATCTCCTGCTCTCTGGATGTCAGGCTGTCATAAGAATTATTCTCTGCAACTTCTATATTTTCTTCCGGGGCAAGCAGACTGGAAATCACCTTGCCGCTGATACGGCTGTCCACATAAGTCTCTCCTGCTATCACTTTAATAAAGGAGGTTCTTTTTTGCGGTAAATGGGAAATTTTCCTATTTAGAAATAGATGCGGCTGTTTTTTCCTGAGAAATAAATCTTTATTTTATTGCTCTTGTCTTTCGGGCTTTTAACAAGTATAATCTTATTATGAATAAATCAAACAATCTGAGCAAACTGGGAGTGGTATTCATAGCATCAGGCTTCTTGCTTCTGGTGGTGGCTTTCATTGTGCAGTCCCGTGGTTCTGAGCCGGTTTTCCTCCTTTCTTTAGGATGGTTCATCATAACCACAGGAATGATCATTCTGGCTCTTATGGGTGTTCTTTATGCCATAAAGAGAGTCATAGGCAAGTTCAGGAAACAGCTCTGAGGTTTATTCAGATCAGTTCTTCTGCGGGCGTCGTATAATGGTTAATACGTAAGCTTCCCAAGCTTGAGTCGGGGGTTCGATTCCCCTCGCCCGCTTATCATCTTAATCAACCAAACCAATATTTATAGCGTAACGTACAAGTTCCACTAAATTTTTACAGTTTAGTTTACTCATAATGTTTGTTTTATGGGTCTCCACAGTCTTTCCACTTATAAACAAGCGCCTGGCAATATCCCGCGTGGACAATCCCTCAACTAAAAGATTAAGTATTTCCTGTTCGCGGGTTGAAAGTTTTTTATAATCATTTAATCCCGTATTTTCACAATCCAGAACATCTTTATTCATCAATTTACCAATAACCTTATTAGATATATGACTGTCTATGAATAATTCGCCCAGCAGCACAGCTTTAATGCCATTAATCAATATCTCATTATCAGAATCTTTCAAAATATATCCGCGTGCCCCCAAATCAATTGCCCTGATGATATATTCAGTCTTAGCATACATGCTGACCATGATAATCTTGATCTCTGGCTTTTCCGTCAGAATCTTTGCAGCCAAATCAATGCCAGATAATCCATGGATAGAAACATCCATTAAAATAATATCAACAGAACAAGAAACAGCACTTTTAAAACCATCCTCCAAATTCCCAGCCTCATTGATATTCTCAAAACACCCCATTGATTTCAATATTGTTTTTAATCCAGTACGAACAGCTGGATGATCGTCAACTATCAAAATGTTATACTTTTTCATCAGAATACTTACTCCTGCTAGGAACAGTAAAAATCAGAATAGTTCCATGCCCAACTTCAGAAATTATTTTCATGGATCCATTTATAAATTTAACACGTCCTTCCATGCCCTTTAATCCCATATGCTCTACAGCATTGACCGTATCATTGATAAATCCAACTCCATTATCTTCAACTCTAATAAGAATATTTGGATAAACAGGGATTATCTTGACAATAATTTTAGATGCCTTTGAATGCTTGACACTGTTATTGACAGCTTCATATACAAGCCGATATACCATAATTTCTATATCCTGTTCGATAACAAAATCATCATTACATAAGAATAAAAATTCAGTGCTGATTTTTGTTCTCATTTCTATATCGGAAAGGAAATATTCAATAGATTTTTTCAATCCATCAATAAGTTCTGGAGGCCGCAGATTAAAAGCTATATTTCTGACAAGCATTATATTTTTATGTATTTCTGCTTTTAATTTATCTATTCTTTCAGATATTTTATATGGCAATTGATACTGGTTCTCTTGTAATATTCCATCTGCAAGTAAACAAGAATATAATAGATTTTGCACAATCTCATCATGCAAATCAGCAGCAATTCTTGTCCGTTCTTGATCACGTATATTTATTAGAGATTTTGATAATTCTTTTATCTTCTGTTTTTCTTCAGACACTTTAAAATATCTTATAGCCAAATTTCCCAACAGGATCAGCAATAATATGACCAAAGAGGTCCCCAGAATAAATAAAATCAAATTAAGTTTAACTCGTTTATTAATGTATTGATTTATTACATCTTGGAATAATTTTAGCTGTACTTCAAAATCATCTGTACCATTAATCATAAAACCAATTATCTCATTCGCAAAAAAGCCGATATCCTGATTAAAAAAAAGCGCCTTTATGAGCTTGAATTGAATGTCTTGCCACATCAGGATCAATTTTTCAAACTCCCCATTCAGGAAGTCCCGACTATAATAATGATTGCGGGAAATATTGATTATATTTTCTATAGAAATCTCGTAGGCAGATACACTGTCAATAAGAGAATATGGTGTTTTTGGGTAAGTCAATGTATATTTAACAGTCTCAGTTTTAATGGCAAGCCAATTCTCGTAAATCTTATTCAAACCATCTGACTGCTGAATAATCATTTCTATATTTTTATATGATGATCTTGTAAAAAATAAAACACTGGCTCCAATAACAATAATAACTGTTAAATTATAGAATTTTCTACTATTTAGAATATTTACCATACATTTATATTTTAAATGTAATTTCCGCTGTTGTCAAAATCATAATATTCTCTAAAGTCCAATAGAAACAAAAATAAGCAAATTATCATTTTTTAATAAAAATATAAGGTTTATGCTGATATTTTTTATAAATATCGTAAGTCATAATTAAAGAAAAAAACAGGAGAAAATATGAAAAAATTTTTTAGAACATGTGTGATCTTAATTGCGATTTTAATGTTGACAACAGCTTGTTCAAAAAAAGCTGAAACCACTGAAGTTTCATCATCCGATTCTTCAGCACCTGTGGCGGCCCCAGCACCACAGAAAAAATTCCTTCAGATTAAAACATCTGCTATTGGTGGTACTTGGCATGCTTGTGGAGCCGTATGGGCAAAACTCATAAGTGAGAATACCCCTTACATTGGTGTAAACAGTGCATCACCAGGACTTGAATTTGAAACAATGCAGAAACTTAAAGAAGGTACTGTAGATTTAGGTTTCGCAGGAACAAGTACTGCATACTATGGGTGGAAAGGTGGAGTAATCTGGGAAGAACCAATTGATCTGGTCGCTCTGTTCGCAACACAGCCAGGAATACTTAATTTCGTAGGCATTGACAAACCAGGCATCAATACCCTTAAAGACTTAAAGGGCAAAACTATTGCAACTTACCCGGTTGGTAACTACTGGGGTGATATGGTCCTTGAAATTCTTGCTCTTCATGGCGTAACTGAAGAGAACTCCAGAATCATGAGAATCATGAAAAACGACTCCGCAAGAATGTTGGCAGATGGTCAGGTAGATTGTATCGTTCACAAATTCGGTTATGGGCATGGAACATTGAAACAGTTAGCTGCATCCAGAAAGATCAAATTCATCGAAGGTGATCCTGATATTATGAAAGCTTATCTTGAGAAAAACAAATTTTTCAAAACTGTACCATTTGGAGAGGAATTTGGAGTAGCGAATGCAGAGCAGCTTGTAAGTAACTATGTTGCAATCACAATGGCTAGCCTTCCAGATGAGATTGCTTATGAGGTAACAAAAATTTGGTTTGAAAACAAAGATTACCTTAACAAGACATTGCCAAGTATCGCGCCATATATAAACTGGGATGATCCAACTGATGGAGTTACAATTCCATTCCATCCAGGTGCAATTAAATATTTTAAAGAAGTTGGTCTCTGGCACGAAAAATAAGAGGATTTTTACATGAGAAAAAAATTACCAGAAGATAAAATTGATATTTTTGATGAAAATAGTTTTAAGGGAATAACTATTGGAAATAAGAATATCATCAAATCAATCATCTTTGTAATAGGTCTTTTGGCAGCAATAATTCCAATACTTGAAATCATATTTGGTCCATTAACTCCAATGTTTCAGCGTCCTATACATTTGTTTTTGATGATCGGATTGACATTTTTTCTTTACCCATCTGGTTTCTTTAAGAATGAAAAGGCAGAGAGTATATTAAATATTATTTTGGTAGCATTGCTGGCTTTTGTCTGCTGTTGGGCTAGTTACAGATGGACATATTTCTACATGACACCATCACCACTGCCAATAGAAGCATTGTTTGGACTTATATTTGTAATTCTTGTTTTTGAGGCAACAAGAAGAGCAATTGGTATTGCAATGGCTATAATTGGTTCTATATTCCTTATATACTGCTTTGTTGGACCATATATGCCAAGATTCTTTGCGCACCAAGGTTACAAACCAACGGAACTCGTAACACACTTGATTGTCGGAGTCGAGGGCATGATGGGTGAATTGGCAGCAATAAGTGCAAACCAAATTGTATTTTTCATGATGTTTGCAGCATTTTTGAGGTACACCCATTCAACTGAAATCTTTATGGACTTTTCCAAAGCTATTGCGGGAGATAAAATAGGAGGACCTGCAAAGGTTGCTGTTGTTTCCAGTGGATTTATGGCTATGGTATCTGGAAGTGCAAGTGGTAATACAGCTACAACCGGAGCTGTCACTATACCGCTGATGATTTCACTTGGATTCAAACGGCATGTTGCTGGTGCTATTGAGGCAGTTTCTTCAACAGCAGGCCAGTTCATGCCACCGATCATGGGAGCAGCAGCCTTTGTCATTGCAGAATATACTGGACTTAGTTACTGGGATGTAGCTATTGCGGCTTTCTTACCATCCTTGATTTACTTCATCATTATGTTCTTTGTGGTTGATATGATGGCAAAGAAAGATAATATTTCCGGACTGCCAAAAGATCAGCTTCCGCCTATTGGCCCAAGTTTCAGAAAAACAATTCCAATTTTAGTTCCAATAATCATTTTGGTTATTATGCTTGCCTTAAGAATGAGTGTTCAGCTTTCTATTGTAGTCAGCTTGATTGCTTTAATTCTTATCTGTATTCCTATTAAGAGTCAAAGAATTGGTGTTGTACAAATTTTTAAAGCTCTAGCACTTACTGCAAAAATTCTTATTCCAATAACTACATCATGTGCAGTTGCCGGACTTATCGTCGGTGTAATGTCATTAACAGGATTCGGTGAAAGACTTTCTTATGGTATATTAGCATTTGCAGATGGCAATCTTTTCAGAGGACTTCTTCTTACTGCCATTGTATGCCTTATTTTAGGCATGGGGTTGCCTACACTTGGAGCATATGTAGTACTTGCAACATTAGGCGCACCTGCATTGCAGACACTGGGAGCTCCGATCCTTGCCTCTCATTTGTTTATTTTCTACTTTGCAATTATTTCTGCTATCACACCACCTGTATGTCTTTCATCATATGTAGGCGCAAGTATAGCAGGTGCCAATCCTATGAGAGTCGGCGTTACATCTTTAACTTTAGCACCATTTATTTATGTTCTTCCATTTTTGTTTGTTTTTAATCCTGCAATTTTGTTCCAGGGGAATATTGGTCTTGTAGCACTCGCAACAGTAAAAACGCTGATAATATTGTTCAATGTTACATTGCTTTTCCAAGGATACCTTTTCGCAAGAACAAAGATATATGAGTATATAATTATATTAGTAAATCTTATTTTCTTTGTTTATAGCGGAAATTTCCTAATCTTCCTGGTTGTCTTTGCAGGTTTCGTATTATTACATGGAATTAGAACTGGAAAATTTATAAAAAGGAAAAATGTATGAAAAAATTATTATTAATCACTTGTTTAATTAGTTTGGTTTGTGTTGGTTCATTGTTTGCAGAAGAACATATGATTACGGACAAAGCAGAATTACAGAAAATATCTTTTGAATTGAAACCAGTAGTTAAGGGTTCAACAGAAAATATGGTTCTTTTTTCTGTACAGTTGAAAAACATCAGTGGAAAACCAATGATGTATAAAATGACAGCTATTCTTGATGAAAAATACGCTGGAGAGGGAATTGTCCCTGTAGATGAACAGAGACAACAGAGAGTTCAGCCAGATGAAGTGGTTACTGGCAAAATTGCCGTTACCTATGACAAAATCCCTACAAACTTTATTCTGTTCATTGATGAAGAAAATTAATTAAAAGAACAAGTACACATCTTTGCCGCAGGTTAGTCTGCTAACCTGCGGTTTTTTATTATTTAAATCAATTCGTTACATCCTTATAAATTCAATCCACATTTATCTTCTTCCGAAAAGTCTGTCCACGGGATTGACTCTGAAGCGCACTACAAAATACAGAAATGCAAAGGCAAATCCACCCAGATGTGTCAGATGGGCAACTCCGGACTGATATCCTGTTATCTGGGAAAAAATCTCAATGGCTGTATATCCCAGCACCAGCACAGGAGCTTTCAGCGGAACTATTCCCATCAGATAGACAGTGGAATCAGGATAAATTATGGCATAGGCCAGCATGACAGCAAACAGTGCACCGGAAGCTCCCAGCAGAAAAACCCGGTAATATCCGGTAGATTCATACACAACAAATGAAAAAATTCCGGCAAGAATTCCACAGGTCATGTAGAACAGCAGAAATTCCTTGCTTCCCATGCTCCGTTCCACCATGGTCCCGAAAAAGAAAAGTCCCAGCATGTTGAAGAAAAGATGATTCACATTGGCATGGGCAAACATATATGTGACAAACTGCCAGTACATATGGCGGTGTATCACATTAAGCGGATTCATTGACAGATATGTCAGATAATCCCTGTGCAGATAGGTAGCCAGAAAGACAGCCACATTGATTATGATTATATAAAGACACCAGTTGGAATACTGATATCTGAAAGGCCGCTGAATGATTGAATTGTTCATTTTTCCTCCAGTTTTACAGATTTTGCAAATGAGTCAAAGATATATGCGATGATATCTAGAGCCTCACACGGCTTATATGCGGAAAGTATTCTGTCACGGCTGGAATCCAGAATACAATGTGCCTCAGCCAATGCCAGTTCAAGGGCTCCTGACTTCTGTATCAGAGCTATGGCCTCTTCAACCGCGTCATTTCCGGCATCGATCCCAAGTTTTCCGGCAATGCTGAAAAACTCAGACAGCCTTTTCATGTCGCCGCCATTCTCCCGGAAAAGAATCACAGGCAGGCTCTTCTTACCCTCCACAATATCGTCACCCCGCTTCTTGCCAGGATTGCCTGTAACCAGGTTGGTCACATCATCCACGATCTGGAATCCGATTCCCATAGCCTCGCAGGCAGTACCCATCCGCAGGGCATCCATTTCAGAGCCACCGCCGGCACGGACACCCATACGGCCGGAGAACAGCGCCAGTCCACCAGTCTTGAAACTGCACATGGCCATATATTCATCCACAGTCGGGATATAGTCACAGTTATGCCACTGGATATCCAGCCCCTGCCCTATATGCAGCCTGGTCATAGTCTCGCTGTAATACCGGTATGCAGAAAGTTTTATCTCATCAGAAAAATCGCAGGAATCGATCAGCACATGCGGCAAGAAATAGAGCAGATTTCCGGTATTGATGGAAACATCCGTACCATACAGCAGATGCACTGCGGGCTTGCCCCGACGGAAATCAGAGGAATCCTCGATATCATCCACAATAAGTGTGCCATTGTGAGGCAGTTCCACCAGCGGAGTCAGCGGCAGGATACGGTCATCACCTCTGTAAAGCTCATAGAACAGAGTCATCAGCACAGGACGCCAGCGTTTACCTCCGCGCCCCAGCAGATCTCTGGCAGGTGCATTTATCATGTCCAGAAACTCATTTTTCAGCTTCTCAGGAGCAGTGACCTGGGAAAAATTGCCGACAACAGCATCTTTCCAATTTTTATTCACTTTTTCAGGAAGAATGGTCTGTAAATACTCTTCAATTTTTGTTAATCTTTCAGCATACTTTTCTTTCATCACTTATAATTTATGAAGAATGGAGATTTAGTTCAAGATGGCAAAAAAAGGTAGCTGGGATGACGACTTCTATACAAAAAAAGCTCAGAAAGAGGGATATCCTGCCCGTTCTGTGTACAAGCTGCAGGAAATACAGCAGAAATTCAATGTGATAAAAAAAGATTTCAGAGTGCTGGATGTTGGCGCCGCACCAGGCAGCTGGTCCATGTACATAATGAAATTTCTGGGAAACACCGGGTTTCTGTCAGCTATCGATCTGAAGCCGCTGGGCATACAGGTACAGAATAAGAATTTTTTCTTCATACAGGGTGATGCATTCTCGCAGGAGAATATACAGGCACTGGCAGAAAAAGGACCCTACAATGCGGTTCTCAGCGATGCCGCACCGTCTACCACTGGAAACAAAATAGTGGACACTGAGCGTTCTATCCAGCTGATAGAGTCAATCTACAATACAGCTCTGCAGGTACTGCTTCCGGGAGGAAACTTCGTGTTCAAAATGTTCCAGGGAGGCAAGGAAAAAGAGATTCTGGAAAGCATGAGGAAAAATTTCAATTCTGTTAAGATACTGAAGCCACAGGCATCCAGAACTAATTCTTTCGAGACTTTCGTCATCGGTCTGGGAAAAAAATAATCAGATAAGTCCGCCGCCTTTTTTGCCGCCACCCAGCAATTTACCGCCCAGAACCACTCCCAGGGCAACAGCAGCAACACCAGCCACAGCCTTCAGAACTCCATCCACCTGATTAGATTTCTTGGTTCCATATTTGCACCAGTAGGCAAAATGCTCACAGTTGTTGAAAACCAGATCATACTCTCCTTCCTGCTTTCCCACCATAGTTCTGGCACGGAAAATCACCTGATCGGGAGGAAATGCCCCTGGTTCATCAGAATCCTCCACCAGCAGCGGAGAACCATTGAGAAATTCTGTCAGGGAAGTCTCTATTATTTTTGCTTTATCGGCATCCAGCTCGCATCCATTCTCAGCACCGAAATGGATCACCCGTGTGTTGCCTGCATAAATTCCGTAGTGTTTGTAAAGTCCCCGGTCTGCCACCACAATATCACCAGGCAGTGGAACTTTTTCTGTCATACTGGTCATATATTAAATATAAGGATTTTCCAGAAGTTCTTCAATGGAAGCGCTATAAAAAAAGGGAATCCGTATTTGGATCCCCTTTCAACTGCTCAACCTAAACTATGTCTCAGAGACCAAGCTTAGCCATTGCAGCGTCCATCTGTGCCTTGCATGCATCGTTCATAGGACAGAGTGGCAGTCTGTAAACTTCCTTGATCATTTTCTTCTTTGCCATCGCATACTTGATCGGCACTGGGTTTGTGTCGCAGAACTCAGCTCTGAAGAATGGCAGCAGCTGATACTGAAGCTTTTTTGTCTCTTCCATATTTCCTGCCAGAGCTGCATTGCAGAGTGCATTCATTTCCTTAGGAATGATGTTGGATGCTACAGATACAATTCCCTTTCCGCCCATGGCGATAAGGAGGAATCCCAGGTTGTCATCACCGGAAAGCACTGTGAATGTGTCAGGCTTTGCTGCGATCAGGTTCATCATCTGGTTAACATCACCGCTGGCTTCCTTCACAGCCTGGATATTAGGATGCTTTGCCATTCTCAGCATTGTGGCATTGTCAATATTTTTTCCTGTTCTTCCAGGAATGTTGTAAACTACAATTGGCAGATCAACGATATCTGCGATCGTCATATAGTGGCGGTAGAAACCCTCCATACTTGGCTTATTGTAATAAGGTGCAACCTGGAGTGTGGCATCCACGCCCATATCCTTGGCAATCTTTGTCATCTTGATAGCCTCATCTGTGCAGTTGGAACCTGTTCCAGCAATGATCTGGCATCTTCCTGCAGCCTGCTTTGTGACAAACTCGATGATCTTCAGATGATCCTCATGAATAATTGTAGGGCTCTCACCTGTTGTTCCCATAGGTGCGATTCCGGCAACACCAGATGCCACCTGGAAATCCACCAGATCTCTAAGTGCACCCCAGTCGATTGAACCGTCCTCATTGAACGGTGTTATAAGTGCGGTATATATTCCTTCAAATTTCATTTTTTTCTCCTAAATCATGCTAAAATTTCTTTTATAAAATCATCAACAGCATAGAATCCCTTCTTGTTCTGGATCCATTCAGCCGCCATGACAGCCCCCAGCGCAAATCCGCTGCGGTTTCTTGCAGAATGCGAGATCTGGATCGTATCAGCAGGTGAGTCGATATAAACAGTATGAATACCAGGAATATCGCCTCCTCTTGTTGATGAGACATGCAGTTCGCAGTCTTCGATCTTTCTGTCCAGACATTCTGTGACGATCTTGGTCTTTCTTGTATTGACCTCAAGAATTCTCTCAGCCAATGTTATTGCAGTCCCGGAAGGAGAATCTTTCTTCCTTTTATGATGCATCTCATGAACCATGATGTCATATTCAGGAATTCCATTAATCATTGCTGATGCATAAGCTGCGATCTTGAACAGCATATGAGCGCCAATGGAAAAGTTGGAACCCCATACAAAACCGATTCCCGATTTCTCAATGATACCTTTAATGAGGTCATATTTATCACCCCATCCTGTAGTTCCAAGTACAACTGGTGTAGAGCCCAGAGCATAAGCTTCACAGTTCTTCTGAACCGCAGAAGGTGTTGAAAAATCAATTACCACATCAGCAGAATCCAAAGCCTCTTTGGTGACTTCCTTATAAGCACCATCCAGCATCGGATCTACGATTCCAGCTACTTTATGACCACGGGAAACAAGAATTTTTTCAATCTCCTTTCCCATGGTTCCGTATCCTGCTAACAAAATTTTCATTTTTTCCCCTTAACGGTTAATTTTGATTTCCTATCTTAATGTTGTCAATAGAATATACAATATATTTTTCTTTTTTTCCATTGAATAAGAGTATAAGATAGGCTAAATTCTGATTATGGAAAGATTTTCTAGAATCATACAGCTGCTGGGACAGGAACAATGGGACAGAATATCCAGAAGCAAAGTCGCTGTTTTCGGTCTTGGCGCCGTCGGGGGATGGGCTTCTGAGATCCTGGCCAGAAGCGGTGTCAGCCATTTCATACTAACAGATTTCGACAGGATAGCAAAAACCAATATCAACCGGCATGTCTGTGCCTTGGAATCCACAGTGGGAATTCCCAAGGTGGAGGCCCTTAAAGCCAGAATTCTGGATATCAATCCAAAGGCAGAGGTCATCACTTTCCAGACTTTTGCTGACAGAACAAATTTTGCAGATATCATAACGGAGGGCACAGATGTGATAATTGACGCCATCGATTCCCTTGGCCCAAAGATCGAACTGCTGGAATATACCAGCAGGAACAACCTTCCGGTGATCTCATCCATGGGCGCCGCGCTGAAGACAGATCCTTCAGCCATACGCACCGGCTATCTGTTCGAGACCGAGATATGTCCTCTGGCAAGAGCATTGCGGAAACATCTGAGGAGACGTGGCATCGAAAGCGGTATTCCATGTGTCTATTCTGTGGAATCACCTGACAACAATGCACTTATTGCTCCGGATGAAGACAATGATGACAGTTCACTTAAACGTGGTCGTCCAAGGAATATCCTGGGAAGCTATCCTGCGGTCACAGCTATTTTCGGAATCACACTGGCAGACATGGCGATAAAGATGATACTTGGTGGTACAGATAATCAGAAATAAAAAAGCCTCTCCGAAAGGAGAGGCTTCTTACGCCCTAGAAGATTCGAACTTCTGACCTACGGCTTAGAAGGCAGTTGCTCTATCCAGCTGAGCTAAGGGCGCATATAAACAGACAGGCTGTTTACTCTAAGCAGTATATAGATGACAAAATTTGTTGTCAAGTGATGCAGAGAGTTTTAACCAAAAATTCCGGTAGAAAGATATCTTTCCCCTGTATCAGGAATTATCACCACAATATTTTTTCTGGCATTTTCTTTCTCAGCAGCCAGCTGGATTCCGGCCCATAGTGCAGCTCCGGCAGAGATACCAGCCAGGATTCCCTCCTTTTTTACAAGTTCTCTGGCACAGTCAAAGGCATCCTCCGCCTCTGCTGTAATCACCCGGTCGCAGATGCTGGCGTCAAACAGCGCAGGAATGAAATTGGCACCGATTCCCTGAAGCTTATGTGGTGCTGCCTTTCCACCTGAGATCACAGGAGAATCAGCAGGTTCCACAGCCACAACTTTCACAGAAGGATCCTGGGATTTCAGATAACGGCCACTTCCTATGAGAGTACCGCCGGTACCGACTCCGGCCACCAGATAATCCACCTTTCCATCCGCAGCTTTCCAGATCTCAGGTCCGGTAGTCTCAAAATGAGCTCTGGAATTGGCAGGATTGTCAAACTGCCCCGGAATAAAAGCTCCAGGAATAGAAGCCGCCAGTTCCTGTGCCCTCTCTATGGCACCTTTCATACCGGCAGCACCGTCTGTCAGTATGATCTCAGCGCCATAAGCCTTCAGCAGCATACGCCGCTCAGCACTCATGGTGTCAGGCATTGTCAGAATGACTCTATATCCTTTGACTCCGCCTATCCAGGCCAGCCCGATACCGGTATTTCCGCTGGTAGGCTCAATTATTACGGAACCCTCCTTCAGCAGCCCTTTCTTCTCCGCATCCTCAATCATATACAGTGCCGCACGATCCTTGGCACTTCCTGCGGGGTTGAAAGATTCCACCTTTGCCAGCAATTTTCCATACAATTTTCTGTCTTTTTCTATATTGCACAATTCTATAAGCGGTGTGTTTCCAACAGCTTCAACAAAGTTTTTCAATATTTTTTCCATTTTTTACTCCGATCCTATCAAAAATATACAAAATATAAACTGATATCAGCAGCAGAGGAATCATAATTACTGCCAGTCCTACGAAATTCCCGGTAAGAGAATATATGGCAAATCCCAGGAAAGGCCCCAGGGCACTGCCCAGATCCTGAAAAGTAGAATACCTGTTCAGGAATACAGTCTGCTCACCCGGACATGCATTCTCAGCAGCAAAAGAAGACCGCAGCACCTCTGAACTGACATTTATGAAAATCTGCAGTATAAAAATACCCAGGACAATGAACCAGACATGGCATACAGCCAGAACTGCCATAACTACGGTCATACTGAGCCCTACTCCGATCAGAGCCTTCCTTTTGCCATACCGGTCTCCTATAGTTCCCATAACAGGTCCGAAGAACACTCCCATCTGGTACAGTACGGAAAACAGCCCTGCAAATGTGGCAGCACCAATACCGAATCCAGATCCCGGCAGAATAGTATCAACTATAGCTCTTCCCCTGAGGGATGAAAGCATCTGGCTGGAAGATACGACCACCAGTACCACCACACCTATCGCCATAAGGACCAATGGATTGCTGACCTTTATCTTATCCCTTTTCCGGCTGATCTCAGGCATACCCACAGAGACAGTTCCCCACATCTGCACAGGCTTTCTTATAAGCAGCAATGTGGAAGCCACAACAATGCCCAATATAACAGCTGTAACAAGCGGATTCAGGACATCAGCAAGAATTCCTGAAATAACTGTAATGGTATAATAGGCTATGGCCTTGATGATCTCATACCAGCCTATGATCTTACCTATGCTTTCTCCTTTGGAGCATTTCAGGGCAGCAATATATCCCTCAATCCTCAGCACAGAAAAGCACCCGCCCCAGATGATCCTGAGAAAAAGAAGCCACCAGAACCCCAGAGGAACAGCATATCCGAAAGTAATGAGTGCCGCCACTATGACAGCATATACCAGTGGTTTATAAGAACAGGCTCTGGCCACAAAATATGTGGAGACCTCATTGGTGATAAGTCTGACAAATCTGTTTACAGAAAGAAGTATTCCGACCTGAAATACATTGACTCTGAAAGTCTCGGGAGTCACAGGCAGAACACAATACAGCATAGCATCTCCAGCCATTCCCAGTCCTACAACAGCAGCAACAAGAATGAATGTTCTGGTATCTTTGCTCACATTCTTCATCGTCTCATCCGATTTCATTATATAATCAAATCATATACACATAAAGTAAGATAAAATACCTATTTCTATGCTGTCGTCTGCATTATTTCGAAAAAATCCGATTTGAAACAAAACATGAATTTTTTTATCGCTTCCGTCTATCAGCTCAGACAGAGGTTCTGCCCAGAAGTGATCTGGTCAGCGTCATCCTGTCCACATATTCCAGATCGCCGCCTACCGGAAGTCCTGATGCAAGCCTGGTAACCTTCACTTTCATACCGCGGTTCTCAATCATCTTCTGGATATACAATGCAGTGGTCTCACCCTCCACGGAGGGATTCAGAGCAAAGATAACTTCTTTGAAATTCCCTTCCTCCAGCCGCTTCAGCATAGGAAACACATTCAGCTGTTCCGGCCCTATACCATCTATAGGAGAAAGAAGTCCTTTCAGAACATGGTAATATCCCTCATAAGCTCCTGTACTCTCGATGATATCAATATCCTGAGGATTTTCCACAACACACAGCAGATTTCCGTCTCTGGCAGGATTGCCGCAGGTTCCGCACACCTCACTGTCAGTATAAGTGCCACAGACAGCACATGAATGAATGGAATCTTTCAGAAGCTTTATATTTCCAGCCAATGTATCGGAAAAATTCTTATCAGCATTCAGAAGATAATATACAATCCGAGATGCGCTTTTTCTTCCGATGCCAGGCAGGGACGAAAAATTCTTTATCAGCACATCTATCACTGTCTCAGAGGTTTTCATTCAGGCTCCGAAAAATCCAGGAGGAAGTCCGCCCATTTTGGATGATAACTCTTCATTCATCCTGGCCTTGATCTTTTCATAGGCATCAGCACAGGCAGCCTTCACCAGCTCCTCAACCATGGACGGATCAGCCGGATCCACCGCATCAGGAGAAATTTTCACCCCTATGATCTGCATCTTGCCGTTCATATCAACCCGAACCATGTCTCCTCCTGCAAATCCACTTGCAGAAAGATTCTCCACAGCTCTCTTCATCTCCTCCATCCTGGCCTGAATACCAGAAGCATTGCGCAATATTTCCATAGGATCAAAATTCATTATCTCACCCTTTTCTTTTCTACTATCTCACCTTTAAAAATTTTCTGCACCATCTCAACACGGGAATCCATCTCAGCAGATACATTATCCTCGATCTGACTTTTTTTCTGCAGTGGCTTTATCTCCACTCTGTAATCCTTGCCTGAGATATTATGCACCTCAGAAGTCAGCCACTGGATGTTTTCCCTGAGCTTTGAGATAAACAGACTGTCCTCACACGGAATATAGATCATACCGCCGTCTTCCTGCCAGTCAAAAGTCTTGCCCAGCGCAGAAAGCAGCATAATGTTATTTCCATTCTTTTTCACAGATTCTATAACTGCATCCCGCAGAGATGCCATATCCATAGCTGCAGCAGATGATTTTTCCATGGAAGATCTGTCTGGCTGAACCTCTTCAACCTCCGGTACCGCAGCATCAGAATTGTCCGCTCCATTATCCTGCACCGGAATAAAACCAGCCTTCAGTTTCTGTATTTTATCCAGCAGCTCCTGCCGAGAGATAAAATTCTTCATGCCGGCAAGGCGTGTCACCAGCAGTTCCAGTTCAAACCGCTGGGAAATGGAATAACGCATATCACGGTACAGCTGCAAAGTCAGTGCCAGTGCCTGCTCCAGCTGGAAGACAGAAAAAGCATCAACCACTTTATTGGAAAAACTGCCGGCAGAATACCCCAGGACAGTCTCTTTTGTCACACTGTTCTTTATCAGCAGAACATTTCTGAGATACTCAGTCAGCTCAGTGACAAACTGTTCGGCAGCCACTCCGCTGCCAATAATGCCATCAAGTATTTCCAGAGCCTTGTTTCCGTCCATATCGGCAAAACATTCAGCCAGCTCATTGATCTTGTCAAAACCAGCCAGTCCCATCTTTTCTTTTATCAGATCAAGGGTCATAGGGTCATCGCCTGCGAATGCAGCAACTTTGTCAAAAAGTGTGTATGCATCCCGCAGAGAACCGGTGGCTTCCTTTGCAACCCAGAAAAGCACATCGTCATCAGCCTTTATGCCATTCTTATCACAGACATTTCTAAGAAGATCCCTTATCACATCTGTATGGATAAGTCTGAAATTAAAATGCTGGCATCTGGATCTGATAGTGGCAGGAACCTTGTGCACCTCGGTAGTGGCAAAAATAAAGACGATATACGGAGGCGGCTCCTCGATAGTCTTCAGCAGAGCATTGAATGCACTGTTGGAGAGCATATGAACTTCATCTATGATATATACTTTGTATTTAGAATTGACCGGAGCAAAGAGAACCTCATCCTTTATCTGCCTGACATCGTTGACAGATGTATTGGAAGCACCGTCGATCTCGATGACATCCATGGAAGATCCCTGGGCGATCTCACGGCAGCTGGAACACTGGCAGCATGGATTCCCATCTTTCCGATCCTGGCAGTTTATGGCTCTGGCCAGAATTCTGGCGGCAGAAGTCTTTCCCACTCCTCTTGGTCCTGAGAACAGATAAGCATGGGCGATCTTGCCAGACTCCACTGATTTCTTAAGGCTTGTGGCGACAAAATCCTGTCCTGCAAGCTGGTCAAAGACAGCGGGTCTCATTTTTGTAGCTGTAACAGTATACGACATCAAATCCAGTTTATTTCAATTAAGGGTATAAGTCAATTGTCAGCCAAAGAATCGGTCAGGCGCGGCTTCATTCAGCTTCTTTGAGTCATTTGAAACATACATGGTTGACATACCGCGGCACAGAAGACGTCCGTTTTCATCAGAGATCTCAACTTCCATTACAGCCATGCGCCGACTGTGCGATACCGCGTGGGCTACGGCAGTGATTTTGCCTTCTGTTGCCGCCGCAAGGAATGACACATTGGAGGACAGAGTGACGCAATGGCTTCCATATGCGAAAAAGGCGCAGGCAGCTGAAATATCCACAAGTCCGAAAAATACGGCTCCATGCACAGTTCCCATAAAATTAAGATGTTCTTTTGTGACATCAACTTCCGCCACAGCATAGCCTGGTTTCATCTCAACAATGCGAAGCCCGTTAATTTTTGTAAATCCGTCAGTTTTATTGAAATATTCGATGAATTTTGAATAGTTCCGATCCTGTTCCATTAAATATCCCTTTCATTCATGGATAAAAAAACAGCCAAGCGAACTGAGTCACATTACCTATCGCTTACCGCTGCTACCTTCCGATCCTGACGGGGTTGGGCGAAGATGAATTGCTCAGAGCCTGGCTGAAACGGAGAGAAAGGGATTCGAACCCTTGGTACCTTTCGATACGCAACCTTTCCAAGATTGTACCTTAAACCGCTCGGACATCTCTCCAAGGTTCTACTAGAATATCCTTAAAATAAGCAAATTGTCAAGACTTACAATTTATGTTATCCTAGACCATTATGAAATACAGCTGGTCAAAACTTATTATTTATTTTCTGCTTATATTATGTGCCATACCTGCATTTTCAATGGAAAAAGTAATTGAGATAACAAAGGGTTCAACCGCAGTGGATCTCCTCAAAGAAATCGGAGTTCCAGGTGGCGAGGCCTATGATGCGATAGAGGCACTTTCAACATATTATGACTCACGGCGATTCAGAGCCGGACAGGAACTGACGATCACCATGGAAGAAAATCAGATTCCGGTACTGAAAAAAATTGAATTTCAGCATTCATTTGATGAAAAGCTGACAGTTATCTACAACGGATATAATTTCGAGGCCAATATAGAGAAACTGGAATTCAAGCTCGCCTACAGGGCAGCATCCGGCATCATAGACAGCAATCCTTATCTGGCAATGAAAAAGGCGGACATGCCTGACTCAGTGATAATGGAAATTTTCAGATGCTTTGCCTCTGCCGTGGATTTTTCCAGAGATATAAGGGAAGGCGATTCTTTCAAAGTGCTTTATGAGATGTATACCGATGATGACGGCGAGGATGTGAAAGGTGGTCCTGTGGTCTTTGTGGAGCTGATGCTTTCCGGGAAACCGATGCAGCTATATGGCTTTGTCAACAATGCAGGTTTCTATGATTATTATGACAATGATGGAAAAAGTGTCAGAAAAGCATTGATAAAAACACCGATCGACAACTACATCATAACTTCCAGATTCGGTATGAGGGAAGATCCTATACTGGGATATAATAAAAGCCATACAGGCATTGATTTCGCCGCACCTAAAAATACACCGATAGTTGCAGCAGGCAATGGTGTGGTGGAGAAAGCTTCCTGGAATGGCGGTTACGGCAACTGCATAATAATACGGCATACCAATGGATATAAGACACTTTACGGCCATCTGAATGATTATGCCAGAGGGATCACACCAGGAGCCAGAGTGACCCAGGGGCAGGTCATAGGATATGTAGGAACAACAGGACATTCTACCGGCTACCATCTGCATTATGAGGTCATCATAAACGGTAAGAAAGTCAATCCGGCAACAGTAAAATCACCTCCTGAAAAAAATCTCACAGAAAAAGAGCTTCTGCGATTCTTCACCAGAAGGGATGAGATAATCAAGGAATTCCAGCACTTGCAAACCACGGATTAACCCGTTATATTCAGAGAAGAGGATGAATATGTCAATTGCATTTTTGAAATTTGGAGCAGGATGTGTATTGCTTTGCCTGGCCTTCCTGCTTTTTCTCATGGAATTCAAGGCTTTTCCGCATAACCCAAGAAACCCGCAGTTCTGGGATGATTTTCATGCAAAGCACATAAGGCAGATCAGACTTGGAGGGCGAATGTGCCTGCTGCTGGGACTGACCTTTATGCTTTATGCATTCAGATGATCACCACTGGCTGATCCTGTCAAAACCTGTATAATTGGTGAGGAATTTAAGGATCCTGCCTGTCTCAAAACGGATCATGACCATAGGCTCATTTTCCTGCATCCAGCTCTTTATCACGATCCCTGCGCCATAGTCATCATGATAGAGACATTCTCCCACATGGTACGGCAGCTGACAGCTTACAGTTTTATTCATCGAAGCCCCATCTGCCTTCACCAGATCCTCCGGTATCTCCTTCAGAAATCGTGATGGTGTGCAGAACTGGCTTCGACCCCATATCATCCGCCGGCTACAGCATGTAAGGTACAGTTCATCCCTGGCCCTGGTGATGCTGACATAAAAGATGCGTCGCTCTTCCTCGACCTCTTCCTTATCCTCTCCTCCCCGCCCGGGAAAAAGTTCGTCCTCCAGTCCGGTAACTATGACACGGTCAAATTCCAGTCCCTTAGTGTTGTGCATTGTTATAAAAACAACACGGCTGTCATTCTCATCAGTCTCTTTGGCGGCAGAGCTATCCAGTTCTATGTTCTCCAGAAATGCAGCGATTCCACCTCTGGTGCATGGCATATCCTTACCGCCATTGGACAGTTCTTTTATATTATCCACTTTATATGTATCTGCGGTCAGATCTTCCTGATGGAAGAAATCCCCCAGGCCGGATCTTGAAGATATGGCCTCAATAAAATCAGCAAGAGTTTTCTCCTCATTGTCCAACTCAGATACGATCTCACGATAAATCGTACGGAACTCTTCCATACCTGCATGACTTTTTCCTTTCGCTGTACTCATCACAGCATCCAGCCGCTCAAGGAAATCAGCACCATCAGCCGCTGATATCTTCTCCAAAGCAGCTTTTCCTATTCCTCTTGCAGGCTTGTTGATGATCCGCATGAATGCTATCTCATCCTTAGGATTCATTATGAAACACAGCCAGGCCAGAATATCCTTCACTTCTTCACGCTCATAAAATCTCAGGGAACCGACAATGCGGTACGGAATGTTATGTCTGGTGAAAACGGTCTCAAAAGTATGGGACTGCGCATTTGTCCTATAAAGAATAGCAGTTTCCATATCGTCTTTCTGTACAAGTCTGGCACAGAACTCAGCCTCATCCTCTGCAGTATTAAAAACATGCAGCTCCGGTTTCTTTCCACCTTTTCTGGAAGTCCACAGCTTTTTTCCCAGCCGTCCTTCATTGTTATCCACCACAGCACCGGCAATATCCAGAATAGGAGATGTGGAACGGTAATTCTCCTCCAGCCGGATGACTCTGGTGTTGGCGAAATATTCAGGAAATCCGATTATATTTTTGACCTCAGCTCCACGGAACTTATAAATAGACTGGTCATCATCACCTACCACCGTAAGCCCTCTGCCGTCTCCTGCCAGCAGTTTCAACAGCTCAAACTGGGCAATATTGGAATCCTGATACTCATCCACAAGAATAATACTGAACCGTCTGGCCAGCCTTTCACGGATATCGGAATTCTCACGCAGCAGCACCACAGGCCGAAGGATCAGATCTCCGAAATCCACATTGCCTATCTCAGACAGTCTGTTCTGATAATCCTTATATACAGAACTCAGCTCAGGATCATATGAAACAATGTCCAGATCATCCTCGGGAAGAAGACAGTAATCCTTTGCCCGGCTGATAAGATTGGCATACATTCTTATATTATCTTTCAATGTCCCACGGCAGACAGACTTCAGCAGTGACTGCATATCTGAATCATCATAAATGGTAAAATCAGGAGAAAGACCGGCAAATTCGGCATTTCTCCTCAGCAGCCAGGCTCCAAAAGAATGAAATGTCCTTATCATAGGCATATCATGTGAATTCATATCACCAGAATACCCCAGAAAATCTGCCACTCTCTGACGCATTTCCCCGGCAGCTTTATTGGTGAATGTCACAGCCAGGATAGAATATGGTGATATGCCGCATTCCTGAATAAGATATGCTATTTTAGATGTGATGACCCTGGTTTTTCCTGAGCCTGCACCGGCCAGAATAAGAAGAGGCTGTCCCTGGCTTATGACAGCCTCATACTGAACAGAATTAAGCTTCTGAAGATAATCCTGCATAAGCAGCTTCCAGGTCCATATTATTGCGCCTGATCACTCTGGCAGCAACCACAGCACCAGGCTTGATCTTTTCTCTGTTCACCCCGTCAAAATGGAGTATCACTGCACCATCCACCTCCGGAGCATTCATATAACTGCGCCCCAGAGCAATATCTTCCTCCGGAATCAGCTCTTCTATAAGGACTTCGATCTTTTTGCCCACAAAGCGTTCCAGCTGTTTTTCTGTGACTGATGTCTGAAGAGTCTCAGCCATTTCCTTCCGTTTTCCGGCAACAGCAATAGTAACACGCCCTTTCAGACTGGCAGCCTTTGTTCCCTCTTCTTTTGAATATGTGAAGAATCCGCACCAATCCAATGCTGCCTCTTTCAGAAATTCCATAAGGCAGTCAAAATCATCTTCCTTCTCACCTGTGAATCCAAGCATTATTGTCGAACGGATAACACTGTCAGGCAGAGCATCCCGGATAGTTCTTACAATCTCAAGATACTTTTCCTTATTTCCCCGGCGTCCCATAGCTGCCAGAATTTTTTCAGAAGCATGTTGGAATGGAATGTCAAAATACGGAATCAACCGCTTATCATTCCTGAATATCTCAAGCAGCGAAGGATCAAATTTATCAGGGTGCATATACAGCAGTCTGATACGGAAATTGCCTTCGATCTTCAGGATCTCCTGCAGCAATGACTTCAGATCTGTTCCAATGTCTGAGCCATAGGAAGCCTGATCCTGAGATACCAGATTTATCTCGAAGAAACCCCGGTCAACCAGTGATCTAACTTCCTGCAGGATAACTTTAGGAGGAACACTTCTCAGCGGACCGCGGATGATCGGGATAGCACAATATGTACAGTTGTTGCAGCATCCTTCAGCTATTTTCACATAGGCACTTCCAGGAAAATTATAGAAATGTGTCCTCTCTACAAAACGGTCAGGAGAAGACTTTTTAGGAGAGACCAGCCTTGTTGTTTTTGCAACTATTTTTTCAACAGCATCAGGAACCGCATAAATATCTCTGTTTCCTATAAAGCCGTCAGCCTCAGAAAGCTCCTCAGCCAATTCATTTCCATAGCGCTGGGCCAGACATCCTGCTGCAATTATGATTTTATCAGGATAACTGTTCCGACAGGATAAGATCGTCTGGATCGATTCTTCTTTAGCATCATTAATAAAACCACAGGTATTTATGATAAGAACTTCAGCGGAATCAGCATCAGAATACCGCCATCCTTTTTTTTCCATAAGTGCTATTATAGTCTCTGCATCAACCTGATTTTTAGAGCACCCCAGGTTCTCAATATAAAAAGTTTTTTTCAATTGCAATCTTCCTTAATCCATGGCAACAACAACCATGTTGAATTTTCCGTCAGCAGATTTTTCCCACTGGATCCTATCAGATGAGACAACACCTCTGTCCCCGAAAAATATCTCATGCCCGGAGACCACACCTTTCAGAGCCCCGGCATTGGACATCCACACCCTTACTTCATTGTAAGCTTCCAGTCTCAGATGATCTCCCTTCTGAAAATACTTCTCGACCCGTTCTGCATTATCGATCTTATAGCGGAAAAAACAGTATCCGCTGAACTCGATATTCACAGCAAAGTGCTTTTTCACAGGAGAAGAAAACAGAACCATCCTGTCAATGGCTTCTGATACGCTTTCCGGACTCGGAATATTCTCATAACTCTGTTCAGGCTCAGCAATCTGAACCGTCTCTTCTGTAACTAATGGTTTATTTTCTGCTTTTGATTCAACATTTTCAGATCTTGATGAAGAAAACAATGGGATCAAAGTCCAGATCAGCACAGCAACAAAAACGATCAGCAGAACAGGAATCGTCAGTTTTCTGTATTTTCCAGTTTTTTTTACAGCTACAGGATTTCCTGTATCGGCTTTCTGCTGCTTATACTGTTCCAGATCCCGGAATCTTATGCTTTTATAAATTTTTATTATCTCGCTGTTATCCAGTCCGTAATATCGGGACAGATTATTAAGGAATCCCACACAATAGGCATCCCCAGGAAACTCATCAAAATGTTCCAGCTCAACAGCCTGAATATATTCCTTTGAAATATGAGTTTCCGCAGATACCTGTTCCAGGGTATACCCTTTTTTATCCCTGGCCTGACTGAAAATAACACCTAAAGAATCCATATGAAGATCCTATTCCGCATCAAAAAGGAAATTCTCAAATATATTTGCAGTGGCAGGTGCATCATAATCGAATCTTGTGTCAGGAATATTCTGGTTCAATTTTATATTCTTAAAATCAAACTTTATCTCCTGATATCCGGAAGTAATTCCCACCATTCTGCGAATAAGATTATTTTCTCCGATCGACATCTCGATCTGTCTGAATCCCTCGTCAGAAGAGCGCCATACGAACTTAAGTTTTTTCACCATTTCTGAACTGCCCTCATCAAGAGGAACAAAATCAGGAGTTTTCAGATAAGCGACCGTATAATTTCTTTTAAGAAGCTGCAGTCCATCTTTAGTTGCCAGAGAAACGCCTCTTTTCTTCAGCTTCTGTGACATGGTGACCCGGTATTTAGGGATATATATCGTAAGTTTCTCCTTGTCGACCACAAGCACCTGTTCAGCAGGTCTGGAAAAATTTATCCGGAGCAGATTCGGATTCTTATAATACATAACACCAGTCATAACTTCACTGTCTCTGGTTATTGTGACATTTGCCTCATAATCAGTTATGCTTCCATAATACGATGAAATCTTATTCAAATAATCCTGGGCGGTGACAATCTGAGCAAAAGATGCAACAGCCGGAAAAACGATCAACAGAATAATAAATTTAAAAATTCTCATTTCTTTCAGTTTATTCAAAGATACCTGTTTGTCAAGGTATGGCAAAGTTTTATCAGTTCATCTTCAGAAAGTTCCCTGTACTCACCAGGCTTCAGATCAGTGTCCAGCTCAAGCCCATTGACTCTGACCCGTTTCAGATAAACCACTTTATTCCCAAGAGCAGAAAAAATACGCTTCACCTCATGGTACAGTCCTTCATAAATCGTAAGCAGACAGGTCGAACCGTCGATCCATGTCAGCTCACCGCCCTTGCACAGTGCACTATCCTCATGATCTTCCGGAGGAATCCGGACTCCTTCTGCAATTTTATCAGTATATTCAGCCTGCTGCAAACAGTCCGTCATCTGTTCCAGCCGCACAAAATAAGTCTTCGGAATATCATATTTAGGAGAAGTCAGCTGATGATTCAGCTCTCCGTCCGTAGTCAAGATCAGAAGTCCTTCCGTATCTATATCCAGCCGGCCTACAATTCCAAGATCGCCGCCGAGCCTCCGGCCTCTGTCTTTCTCATCCAGCAGTTCAAACACAGTAGGATTTGCACCTGTCTTTGCAGTACATACATAACCGGCTTTTTTATTCATCATAAAATAAACATGAGGTTTGATCTCCAGAATCTCACCATCAACAGCAATTCTGTCCTTACTGAGCTCTATATGGATATCGCTGTTCTTAACAACCGTGTCATTCACGGTCACGCATCCATTCTTCACTATCCTTTTGACTTCACTTCTGGTGCCAAAACCATGATTAGCCAGAATCTTATCCAGCCGTTCCTGCAACTTTATCTGTCTCATACCTCATTATAACATATTCGCACAAAATCCCCCAGTAGTTGACATATCACTTTTTAAACCTTAAAATTTTCAAATGCTTAATTCAGATGACAGACCGATCATAGTACAAAGTGACGGAACAATTCTGCTGGATGTCCACTCCGCAAATTTTCAGGATGCCAGAGATGATATATCCGGCTTTGCAGAGCTTATAAAATCGCCTGAACATATCCATACTTATGAGATATCGTCCCTTTCACTATGGAATGCGGCATCTGCAGGAATCTCACCTGAACAGGCTATTGCATCACTGGATAAATGGTCCAGATTCAAGATCCCGGAAAATATCATTTTCAAAATAAAAGAAAGCGGCAGCCTTTTCGGGAAAATAATACTGCTTCCGTCTGAGTTTCCTGAAAAATATATTCTGAAAGTCACAGATGACAAGATCTTCCTTGAGCTGCTGGCCATAAAAAAACTGCAGAAATATTTACTGCCATTATACGATCAGAGCGGTTTTTATATTTCGGCGCTTAACAGAGGCATCATCAAACAGGAACTTATCACCCAGGGATATCCTGTAAGAGATAATATTCCGCTGGCTTCAGGTGATTCCATGGAGATCAGCTTCAGAAAAACAACATCATCCGGCAAACCGTTCAGCATCAGAAATTATCAGGAAGAGGCGGCTCAGGCATTCTACGGCAACAATCTGCCAGGCAATGGATACGGAACCATAGTGCTGGCCTGCGGTTCAGGCAAGACTGTGGTAGGCATGAGAATAATGGAACTCTGCCAGACAAAAACTCTGATACTGACCACCAATATTGCGGCTGTGCATCAGTGGATAAATGAGCTTCTGGACAAAACCACACTGACCAGAGATGACATCGGAGAATACAGCGGCGACAAAAAGGAAATAAAACCGGTGACAATAGCCACCTATCAGATACTTACCTGGCGTCCCGGCAAAGAAGAGAATTTCCCGCACTTTGAACTTTTTAAGAAAGACAACTGGGGTCTGGTCATATACGATGAGGTGCATCTGCTTCCTGCACCGGTATTCAGGATAACAGCAGAGATCCAGGCTATAAGCCGTGTCGGTCTGACAGCAACACTTATAAGAGAGGATGGCCTTGAAAAAAATCTGTTCTCTCTTGTTGGACCAAAAAGATTTGACTGTCCATGGAAAATACTGCAGGAAAAAGGATGGATCGCCCAGGCTTCCTGCCATGAAATCCGGATCGAACTGCCTGAAGAACTTAAAATTCCCTATGCCACAGCCACCAGAAGAGAGAAATTCCGCATTGCCTCAGAAAATCCGAGAAAAATGGAAATCATCAAAGAAATAATAGAAAACAGAAAGGATGATTTCATTCTTATCATAGGTCAATACCTGAGTCAGCTGAAGGAGGTCAAAAAACTTATCAACGTGCCTCTCATCACCGGGCAGACTCCGAATAAACTCAGAGAAGAGATCTATGCAAAATTCCGTGAAGGCAAGGAAAGGATAATAATTGTATCAAAAGTCGCAAATTTCGCCATAGACCTGCCTGATGCTTCTGTCGCAATACAGATATCCGGAAGTTTCGGCTCAAGGCAGGAAGAAGCACAGAGACTGGGACGCATTCTCAGACCCAAAGAGAGAAACTCATATTTTTATTCACTGACTTCAAGATTCACAGTAGAAGAGGAGTTCTCAGCAAACCGGCAGAAATTCCTTACAGAACAGGGATACGAATATCAGATAGAAACCAGATGACTTATTCGGAGACCCGTTCAATCCTTGCACCAAGATTTCGAAGTCTGTTCACAAGATTCTCGTATCCGCGCTCGATCTGATAAACATTTCTTATCACACTTTTTCCATCAGCGCACAGAGCAGCAATGACCATAGCCATACCTGCACGCACATCGGGAGAAACCAAGTCACAGCCCTTAAGTCTGGAAGGCCCGCTGACGACCGCACGATGAGGGTCGCACAGCACTATCTTGGCACCCATCTCTATAAGCTTGTCAACGAAAAACATTCTGGATTCAAACATTTTCTCATGAATCAGCACCGTCCCCTTGACCTGTGTGGCAACTACTGTGACAATACTTGTCAGATCAGGAGGGAATCCAGGCCACGGTGCATCATCAATAGTCGGTATCTGTCCTCCAAGATCAGAGACCACAGCAAGCTTCTGACCAGGACGGACAAGAATTGAATTGCCGGAAGTCTCCCAGGAGATGCCAAGTTTACCAAAAGCGATCTTTGCCATGCGCAGATTCTTAGGCTCTGCATCCTCTATCTCCAGCTCACTGCGTGTCACAGCAGCCAATCCGATATATGATCCCACTTCCATGAAATCAGAACCTATGCGATATTCAGCACCATGAAGCTTCTTCACACCGCTGATATACAGAATATTTGAGCCAACACCTGTGATCTCAGCACCCATGGCTATCAGCATACGGCACAGATCCTGAACATGAGGCTCTGAAGCTGCATTCTGGATCACAGTCTCACCATCCGCCAGGACTGCTGTCATAATGGCATTCTCTGTAGCTGTAACTGATGCCTCATCCAGAAAGAGATCCACCCCAACCAGCTTATTGGCAGAAATATGGAAAACTCCGTCAGCAGAAACCCGGGCCCCCAGCTCTGTGAATGCAAGGAAATGGGTATCCAGCCTTCTGCGTCCTATGACATCGCCACCAGGAGGTGGAAAAGTCACCTTGCCTGTTCTGGCCAGAAGCGGTCCTGCAAACAATACAGAAGCCCGGATAGCCTTTGCATATTCCATAGGAATTTCAGGATTTTTGATATCACCTGTCTTTATCTCATACCGGTTGGCATTTATTTTCTTTACATCTGAGCCCAGAAATCTGAGTATATTCAGCATCACATTCACATCTTCAATTTCAGGAATGTTGTCAAGAATAACTGTCTCATCTGTCAGAAGTGTGGCCGCAATACATGGAAGCGCCGCATTTTTATTTCCACTGGCTCTCAGTTTTCCCTTCAGAGGATAAGAGCCGTCAATAACATATTTAAACATGAATTAATAGTACAATGGAGAAAAACAGGTGTCAAGTCAAAGGAGGATCTGACCATACTGTCCGTCAAATCCATACTTGATCCTGAACCTGTTTTCTTTTACGGCGATGATTCCCTCCAGCACCTCATCCGGAACATCCCGGATACCAAGAAGGCCATCATCAAACCAGATATTGCTTTCTCTTCCGATCTGACCGGTAATTTTCTCATAAAGTCTGACAGCCTTGCCGCTGCCACATCCGCAGCCAAGACTTTCTGCTATTATCTCAATGAGAGGGATCTGGTAGACAAAATCCTGTCTCTTGAAATTCCCCGCAGGAGAAATACGCCGTATCCGCTGTCTGACTCCCTCCACAAAATGTTTTCCGCACACAGGGCATATCTCCGGAGGATCATCAATGAAAAACACATCCTCGCCATCATGACCAGGACGGTCTCCCCGATGACCTGTCAGATAGTAGCGTCCCTCAAACGGAGGAAACTCAGCTGTCTTAAGAACTTTTCTATCTCTTATCCCGGCAAGCACACCAGATGCAGAACATTCCTCAATATCCAGAAGTGTAAATTCTCTGCCCAGCCTGTTAAAAGCAGCTGAATGGGCATCACTGGAAGAAATCACAGGTATGCCAAGACTGCCGGCAATACCAGACAGCATATCAGGATCAGCACTGAGACCTGACTCCAAGGCATCCACCAGTTCTGTCTGCTGTCCCCAGATCTCAGAGATCGAATCCACCGGATTCTTGCCCCCCAGTATTCCGTCGGGAGTGACAACATGCGCAGGAACAATGACCACATCAGCCAGCTTTTTCATCTCAGCAAAAAACTCCTGCATTTCCAGGCAGCTGTCAAATTTGACAAACGGACGCCCTATTCCCAGCTTCGATCCTCTGGCAAGCATCATTTTTCTTACAGTCCGCACACTTTCAAGCTCAGCAAAGATGATAACCACATGAAAAAGCTTCCGTTTGGAAATATCGTATTCATAAGGAAGTGTAACGATGATCTCTGTCTGCGGTATAAGATACTGTCCGTCACGGATCACCCAGAATGATCTGGAAGGATCAAATCTGAAAGCTCCATTAAGTTCATCTTCCCATTTTTCCAGCAGAATATCACCGCTGCCATAAACATCAATTCCCTTGACCTGCATAACATATGAGAGCCTCTGAAAATCAGATTTACCGGAAGCCCCCGCATATGGAGAATGAGAATGAAGATCTACAATAATTTTCATATAATTTATCCCAATCAGTTTTTCAGCAGATAACCTTTGCCTATATCCCGGCAAAGCTGTCCCGACAGATATTTATATCCATTCACCTTAGGAAGCCCTCTGGCCCGCATGACTGAATTGCACCTGGAATCATTAGGTCTAATGAGATTCATTTTTTCCATGGTTATCTTATTATAATAAGAATTGTAATGGACATAGACTATATTTCCGGTTCTGTCATCGCAGGAGACGACCATTCCGATATGCGTCAGCTCATCGTCATCTTTTCTGTTCTTGTTGGCATCCCAGGTATCATCCCAGAAAATAAGATCTCCGGGAACAGGTTTCTCAGTCTGATAAATAAGCCCTTTTGATGAAAGATATTTATGAATACGCTGCACACCGCCGCCAGTATATCTGCTGTATTCTTTTGTAAGATCTATTCCTGCCCTGGCATAAATGGCACATATGACACCTGAACAGTCCATATTGTATCGTCTGCCGTTTACAGAAAGTGTCTTGCAGTTCTGCACCCAACGAGCATTTTCCAACAGTCTGTCTATAAGTTTACTATCAACACTATCAGCAGCAGTACTTTTATTTTCTGGTTTTTTAACTGTATGACCAGGCTGCGTTTCAGGTATTTTCCGCACCGTCCCAGGTCTGGGCTTGGTTGTTTTTACAACAGGAGCTGTAGTGCAGCCAGCCAGCATAAAAGCCGATATGAAAATAACCAGAAAGGCCTTCGGGGTTTTCATCAGAACTCAGTACCGATAGAAAACTTGGCAAAAAATTCTCTCTCTTTAAAATCCCAGCCGCCGTAGCACAGGAATTTAATAGGTCTGATACCGATGAACATAACATTGAACTTCATAGCCATACCTGCGGTGAAGAAACAATCATCAAAATAATAGAAATCAGCGAATGGTCCGATTCCAAAATCATTTATTATGAAAGCCTCAGCCAGACTCGGTCTGAAATCAGGCTGTATATAGAATGTGGAGGCAGCCATAAGCACACGGTCGAAATAACCGGTCTTAGTATCACCACGAACACCGTCATTCTTATAAAGCCTTACTGTCTTGCTCTGATAGATAGGCATTCTGTAAGTCACCTTCTCATCAAGATTGACAAGCCAGAACAGATGCTGCTGCATATATGCAGTGGCACCGATACCATCAACATGCTGGTTCTCCCGGAATCCGAACAGAGAATATCTCAGAAATTTATTATCTCCCACATATCCGTTCAGTCCAACACGGTTAAATGAATATTCATCCTTGAATTCATCTGAAAGCTTGCCCTCTATTGTCAGGAAAGGAACCACACCAAAATTATCATAAGAAAAATAAACGATCTCATTATTGGTATAATAATATCCGGAATGAAGCTTATTGTCCTCGAAATCTATAAGGCCACGGCTTTTTGACCGGAACATATCAGACAGGGCAAATGAGAATGTGGAATCAAGACCATAGTTGTCAGGGAACCAGTATTCACGCAGATTAAACCGCACAGTCTTATATCCAAAACACTCACCCAGATAAACATAGTTATAATCATTCAGAAAATAATCATTCGGAAGTTCGCCAAGCAACGAAAGTCCCACTGTCAGCATGGTGTTGAACTCATTCAGCGATATGACCTCCCGCTTTTTATACTCCCGGCAATAATCATCAAATTTTTTCTGAAATTCTTCCCGTCCTGCCAGGAACTCTTCCTTGATCGTCTCAGGCGATACAGAAGACTCAGCCACAGCCTTGAGCGCATCAATATTCTCAGAGGCACACTGATAGCCAAGATCAATTATCTCATCGATCTTATCAAATCCCATGAATGAATATTTTTCCACCGGATTTCTGAGCCATACCAGATCATCGTGCTGCTTAAGCTCATGCACCGCAGCCCTGGTCTTGCTCACATCCTGCATTCTGTTCACAATGGTCACAAAATTCTTGAGATTCTGTTTGAAAGTATACAATGTGGAAGAAGCAACTACTCTGTCTGTATATCTGTAAGCCACATTGACCGGAAGCAGATTGGTACATCCGCCGTCCATCAGCCGGTATCCCCTGTAATCCTGAGGAGCAAAATCCACAGGAATGGCTATACTTCCAAGAAGCAGCTTATACATATCTCCCTCTTCAAAAATGATCATGCGTCTGGAGATAAGATCCTCAGTAACAACTGCCACAGGAATCTTAAGATTTTCAATATTGACATCCCCCAGCAGACCATTAAGAACAGCTATGAATTGGGATGTATCCAGCACGCCGCCCTGAGTAGGAAGTTTAGGCTGGAAAAGAGTGCCCAGAGGGAAAGTATGCATGATATCATATATCTGATGTGTTGACATTCCGGCAGAATAGAGAAGTCCCACAATAGAACCCATGGAATCAGTGACAATAAAGTCAGGAATGATTCCCTCCTCCTCCATCTTCTGCAGCACACCCAGATGCGCCATAGCCCTGGCAGCACCACCCGAAAGGACCAGTCCAAGCGGCTGATCCCTGCCGGCCGAAGCAGCCCTGGCATGAATCTTCTCAATAAAATTATCTTCTCCAATGTAAACAGGAACATCCACCAGGAGAATCTCATCTTCAGGAACTGAATTCTCAGCAATATCATTCTCTGCCATGCAAAAAGCAGTCAGAACTACAAAAAGCAACAGTATGGAAAATATTTTTTTCATATCATTCATCAATTATTGTATAAATAAGAGGAAGTTCATCCGGCTGCTGTTCTGAAACAGAATATGCGGCTTTGAATCTCTTTTCAGCATCTTCCAGATTCTTCTTATCATTCACATGGAATTCAGCCAGGACCTCACCCTTCTTCACAAAATCACCCAATCTTTTTTTCAGCACAATTCCAACTGAAGGATCTATCGTATCCTCTTTCTTCATTCTCCCGGCACCAAGCATGCAGGCAGCCATTCCGACCTCGCTGGTTCTGATCTCAGAAATATATCCCTCATCATCAGCTCTGACATCGATCACTTCTGCGGCCTGTGGAAGCAACGACAGATCATCGACAATATCAGCATTTCCACCCTGAGCCTCAATCATCTGGGCCAGTTTCACCAATGCTTTTCCGGAATAGAATTTATCTTCCAGCATTTCCATAGCCTCACTGTTATTGTCGCAGATACCTGAAAGCAGCAGTATTTTGGCAGCAAGTGTCATGGAAACTGTTTTTATATCACATTCAATATTATCTCTGAGAATCTCGATGCTCTCTTTCACTGCCAATGAATTTCCTATGCAGTTTCCCAGAGGCTGATTCATATCAGTGACAACAGCAGAAGTCTTCACTCCGGCCATTCTGCCGATACCAACCATAATATCCGCCAGCTTTATGGAATCCTTAAGATTCTTCATCAGAGCGCCATTTCCGGTCTTCACATCCAGAACTATGGCATCACATCCCATTGCCAGTTTCTTGCTCATTATGCTGGATGCGATCAGAGGAAGGCTTTCTACAGTGGCAGTCACATCACGAAGAGCATATAATTTCTTATCTGCAGGTACTATATCTTTTGACTGACCTATTATTGAAAGTCCGAATTTTGAGACAGTATCAACAAAAGCATTCTGATCCAGATTGACAGAAAAGCCAGGTATGGACTCAAGTTTATCCAATGTACCGCCTGTAAATCCCAGACCCCGTCCGGACATCTTGGCCACCTTACAGCCACAGGCAGCAACCAGAGGAGCCACCAGAAAAGAGGTATCATCCCCGACACCACCGGTAGAATGCTTATCCACCCTGATCCCATCAATGGCAGAAAGATCAACTTTATCACCCGAATCTCTCATTGCCAGAGTAAGATCCACAGTCTCATCCCTGTCCATTCCGCGGATACATATTGCCATAAGGAGGGCTGAAGCCTGATAATCAGCGACAGAACCATCCACATATCCATTAATAAAAAATTCGATCTCTTCTTTGGTAAGTTTCAGACCATTTTTCTTCTTTTCAATAATATCTGTAATGACCATAAAATAAGTTTACCCCAAAAAACTATTTCAACACAAGTATATCAGAGACTCCTGCCGATATAATACCGGATAAAGTTGATCAGCTTCTCACTGTCCAGCGGTTTCTGCAGAACCAGATCCGCTTTTCTGACATCCTTAACAGTTGAATTCATCTCAGTTATAAAAACAATGGCAGGTTTCTCATAATCCCGGCGTGTGCTTATAGTGTTATAAAGATTTTCCACAGTGATTTCGGAGAATGTCTCACTGAGGATGATCACCTCCGGCTTTTCAGACATGAGAAGACGTCCGGCATCAAAACTTGTGACAGCAGAAATATATGAGCAGTTTGAAAGATGTGCCTCAAGTGTATCCTTTATATTTTTTATAGCATATCTGTCATTATCAATAATGAGGATCTTATTGCCGGTGATAAATCCATCGTTCAGACTTTCCATAACAGCAGGGGGAATCTTCATGCCCCGGTCCTTCAGAAAATCAACCAGATGTTCGGCATATACACGGTACTGTCCCCCAGGGGTCGTAAATGCTTTCAATGATCCGTTTTTTATCCAGTTAATAGCAGTCTGATTTACAACACCACATATATTAGCTATTTCCAGAGCTGAATAAATTCTGATCTTATTATTCTTCTTTTTCATAAATTCCCCGTGCCATAATTTCTCTAATCATATTCATGGAGTACCCCCGGCGAAGAAGCTGACCTATTATCTTATCATTGGTCATGCCCTTTCTGGATGCTATTTTCTTATATGCCCTGCAAGCTCCATCCATCATGACATCATCATCCAATTCATCAATCACCTGTTCTGCCAACGGGGCAGACAATCCTTTAGCCCGCAGACCAGAGACAAGAGCAGATCTGCCACATGGATTTTTCTTCAGTCTGGACCGTACCCACAATTCTCCAAACCGGCAGTCGTCAATGTATTTTTTCTCTTCCAGCATGGCAATGACATCGCTGACAACCGCAGGCTCAAAACCACGCTGCCGCAGCTTAACAGACAGAGTAAAAGAGGAGTGCTCGGAAAACGACAGCAGATCCAGCGCCTTCTGTCTGCATAGGATGAACCTGTGACCTCGCTCCAAAGCCTCATATATCTCAGAAGAGACCGGATCTCCCTTGGAGAAGGCATATCTGGCATAATCGGCATCAGAAATAAAAAAAGAGGCACCGTCTGAGATCAAAACCTCTATGGATGCCTCTTTTATATTGATTCCGGTAATAAACAAATTAACGTTTAGAGAACTGGAATCTTCTTCTTGCACCGCGTCTACCGTATTTCTTTCTCTCAACCATTCTGGAGTCTCTTGTGAGGAATCCGTTGGCATGGAGAACCTTGATATTGGACTCATCAAATCCTGCAAGTGCTCTTGCAATACCATGTCTGCAAGCACCAGCCTGACCTGTAATTCCGCCACCCTTAACATTGATGGTGATATCAAATTTATTTTCTGTAGCAGTTGCAACAAGTGGCTGCTTTACAGTGAATACATGCTCAGGGTTTGCAAAGTATGAATTTACTTCCTTTCCGTTGACAAGAATCTTTCCGTCGCCGTTTCTAAGATAAACTCTGGCTACAGATGTTTTTCTTCTTCCGGTTCCTAATGACAAATTTTTAATCATCTGTTATCTCCTTGTCCTTAAATTTCCAACTTCTCTGGATTCTGTGCAGCATGTGGATGCTCAGCACCTGCATAAATCTTCACATTTGCAAAAAGCTTGTTTCCGAGAGCTCCGTGTGGAAGCATTCCTCTGACAGCCTTTTCCATTGGATAAGTAGGTTTCTTTGCAAGGATTCCCTTGTAAGTCTCAACTTTCATTCCGCCTGGGAAGCCGGAATAATTATAATAAAGTTTACCTGTCTCTTTATTGCCTGTCATAATAGCTTTTTCAGCATTTATAATGATAACGAAGTCACCGATCTCCTGGTGTGGGACATAACAAGCCTTATGCTTTCCTCTTGCAAGGTTAGCGGCCTTAACTGCAACACGTCCCATAGGAACACCTTCGGCATCCAGTACGTACCATTTTCTGACAACATCTTTTGGTTTTACAAAGATAGTTTTCATAGTTATATTCCTTTCTAAAATTTAACTCCGGTCTCTATTAGAAGCTGGCGATCATAAGTGTAACGGCCTCATAACCGCATAGAAACAGAAATTAATATACAGCATAATAGAATAATGATTTGGCAGAATTTGTCAATAGCCTGATCAGCCAACGATTCCGTCTGTATAAACATGAGCCATGAGGAATTCTCCGCCTGCACCGATTTTCTTTCCATCCAGTTCCACATATCCGCCCTTTGTAGTCAGCGGCATATCAAAGAACTTGTCAGGCTTCACATAGCAGAGCTCTTCCTGCGGAGGTTCGAATCCCTCAGGTTCCAGCACTGTTCCAACCTGGAAATTATCTGCAAAAAGTACCTCACAGGTCTCATGATTCTCGTCTCCTGCTCTCATAGCAGCCAGCAGCATACCATTGGAACGGACACCGCGGAAATTGGCAGGCTTCAGATTGTATACCAGGACAATATTGTGTCCCAGCAGTTCCTCCGGCTTATAGTATGGGACGATGGAACTGACGATCTGACGTGGCTCTTCCTCGCCGGTATTCAGCGAGATAATATATAGCATGGTTCCACCCGGATGCTGCTCCACCTTCTCTATTTTTGATACCTTAAGAATGACTCTTTTGCTGAAACGCTCTGCCAGCGGCAGTTTATCTATTGCTGCAATATCCATAATTTTCTCCTTATCTATAAAAATTTATACGCGATTTCATCAGCACTGCTTTCTGCTGTTTGTCAGACGGTGATACACCTTGGCGTACATATCTTCCAGGTCTGTCATATTTTCCAGTTCGGCTTCTGTGGCGCACCGAAATCTTTCCACCAGAGAAGAATAAGAGAATGTGACTCTTTTCTCCTGAGTCTGCTGACGGTTGTACCACTCCACATAATCCGCTGCCAGTCTGCTGGCCAGATCTGCATGGATATACCGGAACCCGCACCTGAGCATCAGCACCACCGCAGCCTTTCCCACTGCAGAATCATGGGCAGCCAGCACCTCCTGTTTTTTTTCGATATCAGGATCATCAGAAAGAAAATTCTGAAAATCGAACAGAGGGTGCAGCCATTTGCCGCCGCTCTTAAAAATAAGAGCATTCTGACAATAAACACATAATGTGCACCCGTCAGGAAGCGGTTCTTTATATTTTTCTGTCATAACTTCAGCAGCCGCAGGCTTCATGCTGGGTTCTCATAGCCATGATACAATGCTGGATAACATCATTCAGTTCCATACCCATCATTTCAGCTCCCTTTCTGATCACATCCCTGCTGCATCCTGCCGCAAAACCAGCAGACTTGAATTTTTTCACCACTGATTTCACCTCCATGTCGCACACACTTTTGGACGGACGTGCCATGGCACAGGCAAAAATCAGTCCGGTCAGCTCATCCACAGTAAAAAGCACTTTTTCCATCTGAGCAACAGGCTCCACATCACAGCAAAGTCCCCATCCATGACTCTGCACCGCATGAACCAGCTCATCTGTGATTCCAGGGAAATTGCCTTTCTCTTCTTCAAATATATCCCGGCACTTAATGCAGTGTGCATCAGGATATTTCTCAAAATCTATATCATGCAACATTCCCACACATTCCCAGAACTCAGGATCAGATTCCTTATAAAATTCCGCAAAATATCTCATGGCAACAGAGACCGTCTTGCAATGGCGCAGCAAAGTATCTCCGCCGACATATTTTTTCAGCAGATCCTCTGCCTCTGTAATTTTCATATTCTTCTCTCCTTATAAATTTGAAAACTCAGAAATAATTCTGATTATTTTTCTAAACTCGCCCTCTGATATCTCAGCAGGCAGCACAGATGGTCTGTCATAAAAAGGCGAGATGATAATATTGTTTTCCAGGAAATATCTGAAAAGCATATTATATTTTTCCTCAGAAATGCATGGATAAAGATACGGTCCCTGCACTTTCCAGACAGCAGAAGTTCTGTTCATGAATTCTTTATCCTGCCATATAGAATAATCAGCGGCGACCAGAAATTCTTTCAGATTCCACACAGCTCTGACCGTTCCGGAAAGACATACGGGGGAAACTGTTTCCTCAGACAGCGGCAACTCATGACCGGCTATGACGATCCCGGGAGCAAAACCTCCGGGAACTGGAAGCACAGGAATAAAAACACAGGATTCTGCTCCACTCTCACCGAATGGTCTCCAGAACTCAAAACTGATATTTTTATTCTTCAATGCCAGCTCCGCTGCCTCAGGATCATGGAAAATATAAATTTTCTTATCTTCGCCAAAAATTTCTTTCAGTCCCTGTTTCAGTCTGTAAGCATATTTGGAAGGAACAGGTGAAAAGATTCCACGGTCTATGGTATCTTTCAGTGCCAGTGCAAATTTCTTCTGCCTGTGCCCAAGGATAGCAGCACCATTCTCCAGCCACATATCCAGATAACGCCGTCCGCTGGAAGTATAAAAATGATATCCGCGCGCTCTGTTCATATCTGGAATAAGTTCTAAAAGATTCATATTTTATTCTCCCAACTGTAAAGATCTCCGGAAACTCCATAATGGATAAGATCAATGAATTCGCCATTCCATGTCCGGAGTGCCTTCTTAAAGAATGGATCACCTATGATGATATCATAGTTATCTATGATATCAATAAAATTATCTTCATCATCAAAATGAATATCCTGTGGCTGTGCCAGTTCACTGTCAAGAGTAAACCAGGTTCCAACTGTCATTTCCGCATCATACTCTGCCAATTCAGCCATCAGTTTTTTTCTCAGTGCATTTCCGGCGATCTGCTGATGAATGATGAGGATCCTGCATTTTTTATGTATATTATCTCTCAGTTTATCTGCTATGCCATCAAAAACTGCATTATCAGGGAAAAACACAGAATATGGGATATCGTATTCCCTCTGCAGGTATCTTGCAGCCTTTAGTCCGGCAGGAGCAACAACTGCACAGGATGTTATATTGCGCAGCTTTTTAAATATTTCCAACGAATCCGGCTGTCCTGCAAAAATCAGCTTCTCCGAATTCAGACATGATATATTTTTTTCTATTTCTTTCAGGCCCACTCCGGAAAGCATATTCATTGGCAGAGCTCCCAGCACCAAAATGAACTTTTCATCTGGATCCACCTGCCGCTGTGCAAAAGCAGAGATAAGTCCCATATACCCTTTTTCTTCACCTTTGTCATAAAGATCCATTCCGTTAGTCTCAGCTACAGCAATATCTATTCCTGTTCTTTTCTTAAGAATACGCCCCAAAGCCTTCATATCTGTTCCAATGACAGAAACCACCGGAGTCCCTACCAAAGCCCCGAAATTCACACCAGTCGCAGACAAGGCACTGATTATTTTCTTCTCCAGCACATCATCACGGCCGAAAATAGTATCCAGATCCCTGATGGCCGCACTGAAAAGCAGTCCTTTCCCGCCATAAAAGCGTGGCTCATCATAACCGCACACATTGCCGCTGCATCCACCAGGATCGCATATCACAGTAAGACCACCCATACCAAAAAACACTGATGCGGCACCGGAATAGTCAGGAGCAAATGGGGCAAGATACCTATATAAACCTTTCACTTTTCCTCCTAAACAACCAGATATGATCCATAGATCTGTTCCCTGTGCGGAATTGGATCCATCAGATTTTTTTCCAGAGCATCGAACAGCCTCACAGTTCCGTCAAAGCCGAAAGGGTGCTTCTCCATATTCCAGCAGACACTGACTGCATCACGGCAGAAATATCCGGCATCCAGGCCCAGCACAATATCAGCCACTCCATCAAAATATCCGGACAAAGTCTGCGTCATGGTAGGATGCACTCCGGAATATACCTTCAGATCAGGCTTCAGTTCAGCAATATTTTTCAGAAAACTTCGGTCTTCAACAGTGATGATATTTCTGAAGACAAACGGTACTTCCAGCCCTGCTTCAAGAAAAGTCAGTGCGATCTCAAAGGGATTGCCGTTCACAGCCTCACCGACCCCGATACGCAGACCGCCATGTTTTCTGACAAAATCAGAAATCACATCCGCAGCCTTGTCAGCATAAGAAGACACATCAAGTTCAGTTCCCAGCGCTGTTCCAAGCAGACTGTACTGTTCCAATGTGCGGGATATACCATAAGTATGCCTGAACTGAGTATTTGGAATACCGCATCTTTTTTCCAGATCATCAGCGGCGGCCTGGGTCTGTGGATTTATGACAATGTTCAATGAAGCTTCTCCCATCCTGCAATATTCTTCAAAAGTATGACACTCCGAGATCTGATGTATCTCTGTAAATCCAGCCTGTTCAAGCACTTTCTTAAACTCACATCCGCTGTCCAGGGGAACAAAATTTCCCAATATATTGGCACATCCGGATTTTTTCGGAAATGCAGGAAGACAGCTGAATATGGCCTGTTGTACTGAAACCATGGGAGGACGTTTGCTTTCTCTGGTGATAGGATCCATAAAACATGTGGCTACAGGACAGCTGCATTTCTCAGCGATACGGCGCCCAACTCTGGCCAAATCTGTTCCAAGTATGGCATCCACGCAGGTCATGCACAGAAGCAACGCCTTGGGGCGGGCCAGACGGCATACTTCTTCCGCCGCCTCCGGTATTTTTTTCTGATAGTTGCCAGTCACCACATCACGCTCTTCCAGCCGCAGATAAAAAATCCGGTCCTCAAATCCGGTCCTGCTTCCGGTTATTGTACCATGCCGTCCGCAGCATCCGGGAGCCACCAGCAGCATCACGGCCTCAGGCAGCAGCATGGCAGTACGCTTGACGCCGAAACCGGCAGCTCCGGGACCGTTATAATGGAGATAGCACCTGTTGTCCAGCGGCCGACTGGCTGCTGAATCCTCAGCAATGATCTCCTCAGCAGTTTTACAGAATGGAATAAAGCTCATCTGTTTTCCATTAAAAATTTTGCAATATCCAGAAATTTCTGGCTTATAGGAAGATTGATATCTCCCTCGATAACTGTCTTGTTCATATCCTCATAATCCTGGATCGCCTGAGATCTGGGAATATCGCCTATAACAGGAATACCCTTTCCGGCAGCAAATTCACGCACTTTTTTCTCCTCGTTATCTATATTCCTGCGATTCATGATCATACCCTTAACTCTGGCATATCCGCGGTCAGCAAAATTATTCACAGCCTCACAGATATTGTTGGCAGCAAAAAGTGACATTTTCTCACCGGAAGTGACAATATAGACCTCTTCGGCATAGCCCTCACGGATAGGAGCTGCAAAACCTCCGCATACCACATCGCCCAGAACATCGTACAGAACTATATCAGGCTTATATATTCCAAAAATATCCAGTTCTTCTATAAGATCGAAAGTGGCAATGATTCCCCGTCCGGCACACCCTATTCCAGGAGTTGGTCCGCCTGTCTCTATGCAGAGAATTCCATTGAACCCCTTCTTCACAATATCAGCCACCCCAGGGGTAATATCATTGCGCAATGAATTCATCACTGGCTCAGGGGGCATACCGCCAAGCAGATTTATGGTAGAATCAGCCTTTGGATCACAACCGATCTGCATGACTTTATATCCAAGAACAGACAAAGCAGCAGCAAGATTGCTGGTCACAGTAGATTTACCTATACCGCCTTTTCCATATATAGCTATTTTCTTCATGATCAAAATCCTGTAAGACAATATTTTATCTTTCTTTTAAGTAAATGTATAGTAAAAACCAGGAAGTTGATATATTATGAAACCATGAAATTTATTAGTACCAGAGATAAAAACAGAGTGGTTTCTTTTAAAGAAGCCGTATTTCAGGGACTTTCACCGGAAGGTGGACTTTTCGTCCCAGACAGCGTTCCTGATCTGTCACAGCTTTTTGCAGGAATGACAGCAGAGACTCCTTTCAACGAGGCAGCTTCTGCCCTTACCGCAGCAATCCTGAAAGATGAGCTCTCTCCCGACAGAGCAGCAAAAATATGTGAGCGGGCATTTTTCTTCAAGCCTGAACTGGTAGATACAGGAAACGGAATTTTCATTGAGGAACTTTTCCACGGTCCGTCATCTGCATTCAAAGACTTCGGAGCATGTTTCCTGGCTGCATCCATGGAAGAATTTCTCCAGGCCGAGAACCGCAGGGCAATAATCCTCACCGCCACATCAGGAGATACCGGAAGTGCAGTAGCACAGGCTTTCTTCAATAAGAAGAACATAGATGTAGTCATTCTCTATCCGTCAGGAAGAGTCAGCCCACTTCAGGAAAAACAGCTGACCACACTGGGAAAAAATGTGACAGCAGTGGAAGTCAAAGGTAATTTCGATGACTGCCAGAGAATGGTCAAAGAGACATTCGTCAGCCAGGATATGAAATATCTGCCGCTTACATCAGCAAATTCCATCAACCTTGGACGTCTTTTCCCTCAGTCATTTTACTATATGTATGGATTCAACCAGCTGAAGGCAAAATACAAGAACATCATCTTCTGTGTTCCTAGCGGAAACTTCGGAAACCTTACAGCCGGTGTCTATGCATGGAAATGGGGTCTGCCGGTAAAGGAATTCATCGCAGCCACAAACCTGAACAACGAAGTCCCTCTTTACCTGGAATCAGGCAAGTATGAGCCGCATCCTTCATTCAGGACATATTCAAATGCCATGGATGTAGGTGATCCGAGCAATTTTGAGCGTCTGAAGAACATTTTCAACAACGATTACAAAGAGATGGGAAGATGGATAAAAGGTGCATGGGTCTCCAATGAGGATACACTCCAGGCAATAAAAGACTTCTATGCAGAAAAGAAGAAATTCATTGATCCGCATACAGCTGTAGGTTATGTGGCATCATCCAGATATATGGCTGCAAACAAGCCGGAAGATACTGCCATCATAACTCTCTCTACGGCACATCCTGGAAAGTTCCTGGAAGTAGTTGAACAGGCAACAGGAGCAAGACCAGCACTGCCACCAAACCTGGAAAAACTTCTGAAGCTGGAGAAGAAATCAGTGGTGATCGACAACAATTCAGCCACACTGAAGGAATTTTTGAAAAAGAATTACTGACCGCAGATATACAGATAAATAACTGCGCATATTAAAGTGTACCGCCCTATTGGAGACAATTTCCGGCAGTACACTTTTTTATATTCAGAAGGAAATATGGCAGATAAAAGTGATCTTCAGAACTTATACAGCCTGGATGGCAGAGTTCCTGTCTCAAAGGCAATTCTTATAGGTGCCCAGCATGTGTTGGCAATGTTTGTTGCCAATATAGCTCCGATCCTGCTGATCTGTACAGGAGCAAGATACAACGGCATTATTTTTTCCGATATGGACCTGGCTAAAAGTCTCCAGGCTTCTCTGCTGATAGCAGGCATAGGTACAATGATACAGCTCTATCCGGTCTGGCGCATCGGGGCACGGCTTCCTATCGTTATGGGTGTCAGTTTCACATTTGCCGGGGCATTGATCCCGCTGGCAGCAGAAGATTTCGGAATTGCAGTAGGTGCTATCATCATAGGCGGATGCATTGAGGGTATATTGGGACTTACAGTCAGATACTGGAGAAAACTCATATCCCCGGTGGTCTCTGCCTCTGTCGTGCTGTCAATCGGACTGAGCCTGCTTGGTACAGGTATCAATACAGCCATATCAAGCATCAACTATGAAAGCGGCTCATGGCAGAATCTAACAGTTGCGGGAATAACTTTGGCAGCATGTCTGCTTTTCCGTTCACTTCTGAATAACTTCGGCAAACAGCTTTATATTCTTCTGGGACTTCTGGTAGGTTATATTGCGGCGCTTCTGATGGGAATGATCAATTATTCTGATATAAAAAATATCGTTAATAATCTGGGTATCGTATCTTTTCCACGTCTGTTTGCATTCACACCACAATTTCATCTGGGGGCAATCATCAATGTTGCTCTGGTATACTTGGTCAGTGCAGTGGAAACCATAGGTGACAGCTCAACTATATGTACCTCAGTACTCAACCGAGAAATAACAGAACGGGAACTCCAGGGTGCGCTTGCCTGTGACGGTTTCATCAGTGCAGTCAGCGGAGGAGTATTTGGCTGTACACCGATCACATCATTCAGCCAGAATGTTGGAATGATATTCATGACAGGCATTGTAAACCGTTTTACAATTTTCTTCGGGGCTTTGCTGCTGATTCTGGCTGGTTTTTTCCCACCTATCGGTGCTTTCCTTGCCACTTTGCCTGACTGTGCACTTGGTGGCTGTACAATTGTGATGTTCGGTTCTATTGTCATTGCAGGTATACGTATGCTGACATTCTGCAAGCTTAATGAACGCAACAGCCTGATCGTATCTATCAGCCTTTGTATCGGCTTGGGAATAACACAGGTCCAAGATTTTTTCAAGGATATGCCAGATATCGTATATGAGATCTTTGCAAATAATTCTGTAGCAGGAGTATTTGTTGTTGCACTTATTCTGAATTTTGTCCTTCCGAAAAATATGGAAAACAAAATCTCCAGAAAATAAGTATCCTAAATTCTGACAGCCTTTATATTAAAGTTCTCGTCTGGAAATTTATCATGGAGTTTCTTATCAAGCTCCTGGATCTGTCCTATATTGTTCCAGACCATCTTCATCTTTATCTCTGCAGCACCATCTTTATCCTTGTATTCCAGCAGCTGTATATCATCTGTGGAATAAGTCCGGATGATCTCCTCAATTTTCTGGACATCAAGCTCATGCATCGGTTCATGCTTGAAAGATACAGTCAGCTCAAGTTCCACAATTTCCTTAAAATATTTCTTGCCGAAATTCGAGAAATGAACGATCAGCATCAGCAGACCGGTGAAAATCGTAATGATGGTGGCTATATAAAAGAAACCCAGACCACATGCCATACCGATCACTATGGAAAGGAATATGAATGACATGTCCAGAAAGCTGTTCACATTGGTTCTGAATCTGATGATGGAAACCGCACCGACAAGTCCGAATGCCACGGCCAGGTTATTGCCGATGACCATCATTCCTCCGGCAAGGATAACCGAGATAAAAATCATGGACTGCATCATTATATAATTATCTTTCTTGGATTTATTCATCAGCTTATAAATTTCAGCCATGAAAAAATTGAATACCGCAGCCAACCCCAAACCTTTCAGACAATGGAACAATGTTCCATCTGCAAAAAAATTCTTATCAAGTTCGGTCAGAAAATCCATATTCACCTCTCACTTCAATACAGGATCAGAAAGTACAGAGCACCTGCCTTTCGCAGACAAAAAATACCTTACAGTATTTGCATATGCAATAAAATCATTGAATTCATCTTTATAATTAGGATCTGATCTCACAGTCTCTGAAGCATCTGCCAGCATTTTCTCAGCTTCAGTCCGCAATTCAGGCAGGATACAGCCTTCGCCGCCATCAAGGAAAAGTTCCTTCATTTTCTGATTATAGGCATCCTTGACCTGCGGAACAGCCACCAGACGTCTGACCAGCTGATTGTCACCCCCAAGATCATATTCAGAGAATGGAGATCCCAGACACTGCTCATTGTCCCATGGCAGAAAATAATATTTGCCATCATAGCAGATATAATAATTAGTACTGAATGTATCCTCGACCATAAGAAAATCATGAACAGCAAGATATGCGGCAAATTTTTCTATATCCACATTCTTATTCACAAAATCGTTCCAGTCTCTGTCATTTTTTGTTGTCAGCGCCGCTATCAGATGTTCCAGATTGGACATATCATTGTCATCCGGAAATTTTTTCTCAGACAGAGAAGAAAGCGGATGATTGTTCTCCATATGATCATAATCATCAAAAAAAATCTTATACAGCTCACCATCCAGAGTGTCTTCGTCATAATATGTGATCAGATTATAACAGCCCAGATACTCGTCATTAAGGAAAAGTCCTATGGTCTCCGTATCACAGGCCGGCAGTCCTGCCATCTGATAAGCACGCATGGCAATCCGGTTGCCGATACCTCCTGACAGATGCCCTCTCTCCAGCACATATTTTCTGTCATCAACCTTCAGCATAAAAGATTTCTTGGCATGCATCCTTGATGTGTATCCCCGGACCTTCAGGTTTCCATACCCATACCAGCTTCCTATGGAAACAGAACATGGCACACTTTCATCAATGCTTACAGTCTCATAAAGCTTATACAGATCGCTCTCAGAAAGGTGCAGCTTAACTTCTGTGGCACTGCCGATATCGGGACTGTCGTCATCCTTCCAGCCCGTGAATTCCCCGCATGAAAAGAGAGTCATGATCAGTGTAATTACAGCAGCATTTTTCAGGATCTTAAACAAAAGCTGATCCCCCATATAGGATCCACATCGGTTTTGACACCATCACCTTTGTCATAGGTATCAAATCTGAAGCCGCCCTCCAGATGGACGAAAATATATTTTCCATGGAAATAGTTACCCAGCATCAGATCCAGCCTGCGGTTCTCATCCATATATTTGATATCAGGACAGAGAATACCGCACCGCAGTGCAGGTGTGTATGTAAATTTTGAGAACTGGAAATTATATCCGATTCCAGCATCTGCAGCTGCAAACCAGCTGTCCTCCTCGCCTGGGAAATGGAGATATCCCACAGGATCTATAAGGTTGCTGCCTATTGATGCCTCCGCGGTATAGACAAAATGTTCTGTGTCATTGAAATATTTCAGGTCAAAGATGAAATTATTATATTTGTACTCAGAAGAACCGCCCAGCGCCACATTATGCACCACATAAGGAAGATAGGATGCTGTCAGTGATATAAAATTTCTCTCTTCCTCAAAATTATAATATCCTGTCAGAAAAAACTGAGTCTCATTGTGGGAAGGATTAAAGAAAAAAGCCGCATCAAATCCTATTTTCTCAGCCAGAAATCTTCTGCTTTTATATTCGATTCCTGTATTATTGGATGTATATCCCAGCTCCTTGATGTACATGACACCCGGCGAATCATAATGGAAGATCTCATATTTCTCCTTAAGAAAATCCTCCATGACCAAACTGCTGTCGAAAAGACCGCCTTTTATTCTGTTATATTCATCAAAATCATAAAGAACTGAGATTTCCTCCACATCCACATCATGCCGGCTCAGTTCCACATTCAGAATCGCAGCAAGTCTGTCTGTGAAATTATATTTCACCTCCAGCTCGCCCTCCAGTTCATACTCAAGATAATATTTATCCCCTGTCACATCAGAATCATCCAGGGAAAATTCCACTTTTGGATTGATCTTGAATCGGCTCTCCTTTGCAGGCAGAATCCCTGTCACAAGAATCAGAACTGCTATAAAAATAAATATTTTTTTCATCTCAAATCCCTCAACTCAACCTATTCAATCAGGGAAATATTTCTTATAAGCCGGACAGGTCCCACGGTTGTCAATAAAATATAAGATATGGTCACGGATCCTGGTGGCATCATCAATATCATGATAATAAATAGGATCATTCTTTATGGCCAGGTAGGAATCTCTGTACCACTGGTTCACCTTGTCCTTTAGTTCCTGGAGAAATGCTTTATCCGCAACAAAATCTCTCATAGCCTGCATATAGGCATCTTTTACAGAAGGCACCGACAGTATGCGGCACATAAGCTTGCTGTTCCCCATGAAAAGATCCCAGTCGATACGCATTCCCTCCTCATTATCCCACGGGAGATACATCATCTTCCCATAATTATAAAGATAATAATTATGTGTATCTGTATCTTCCAGTCCGAAGAAATTATGAATCACCACATATCTTATGAAATTATCTATATCAAAATATCTGACGATCCATTCATTCCACTCTTTGTCGCTCATTCTGTTCAGATTGTTTATCAGCAGTTCCAGTGAGGAAAAATCCTTATCATCAGGAATCTTTTTCTCAGTTCTGTCATAACTTGGTTCCTTGTTCTCAAAATTACTTATAAGGACTTTGAAAAGCTCACATCTGTCCCCATCTTTGAATTCCCGCAGACTTTTCTCAGAGTAAATATCAACTTTGGAATAATACCCGGCATATTCATCATTTATGAAAAGAGCCACAGCCTCAGTCTCAGGAGCTGCTGTAAGAGATCCGCCGTTATACACATAATGATTATAGGCATACATGACCACACGGTTCTTGAACCAGGTACCGGCCTCATGCATCAGTGCATAATCAACTGTCTTTCCATTCTCTTCCAGTCTGAGTGAAAAATTCTTCTTAGGATGCTCTCCTCTGGATGTATAACCACGGACTTTCATCCAAGCCCTCTGGTTAGGTCCTTTATCAATGACAGCACATCCGGACACATATCCCTGCTCCGGTCTTGAAACACTGGAATACAGACGGGCCAGATCTTCTTCGGAAAAATAGACTTCTATTTTCTTCACATTTCCCACATCACGCTTCTTGAAATCATCAAACCCGATGAATTTGGAATCGCAGGAAAAGAGAATTAAAATCAAAGGAATCAGCAGAAACTTAAATTTTGATATCAAGAGAAACCGCCCAGCGCCATTCAAGCTTTGTCTTCACATCATTATCATCACTGTAATCATGCTTGGTCACAATTCCCAGACCACCATCCACATGGAGCTTCACAACTTTTTTATAGGTAAACTGGTTACCCCACAGTGCCTCTATCCTGTTACAGTCCATTTCTGAGATCTCAGGAAAAAGAACAGTTCCACGGAGAGCTGGCAGCCAGTTCAGATCATCATTGAACCTGACCCTGTAACCAACATGTGCATCAGCACCCCAGAAAGCAGGATGGTCTGTGTCAGGATCAAAATTGATCTTTCCCACAGGATTTATAAGGCTGGTTCCGATAGTCAGCTCCGCACCATAAATAAGAGCTTTACGGTAATCCATATAAACCAGATCACCCATAAAATTATTCTCAGTAGGACAGGCATGTTCATTTCCCCATCCCTTATGGTTTATGAAAGGATAATATGCCCCGAAAATTCCTGCCAGCATATCCTCATCCTTAGACTGCCAGTAAAATCCGCCATTCACCTGAGGCTCAAACTGTGACGGAATATACATGGCATGGATAAAACCTCCGAATCCGTCATCATGCCTGTTCCTGTATTCATATTTGGCACCGATGGCATCACTCAGATACCCCTGGTCATCCAGTTCCCTGGTGACAATATTCTTCCGGGCGAAAATTCTGTTGTAAGAATCCAGATAATCATCCAAAGACAGGATATTCTCAAATTTACCGACCTTGATCGTATTCCGGTCCAGAAATCTGATGCGGGCAGATATCTCATCTATATCCACATCATACTTATCCAGCTCAGGCTTGAACACAAGATCAATATCATCAGTAGCCTGGAATTTCAATCTGAGAGATCCCTTGAGGTTATAAAAATCATCACGGTCCATATCATCGTTGGAATCTATCTTGAACTCAGGAGTGATAGAAAATCTTTTTTCCGCAAAGGTATAAAACGGAAGAATCAAAAAAATCAGACAAAGTATAAATATCTTTTTCATAACACCTCATTTTCTCAGTTATTTAAAATTTTATCAATAATTCCAATATATTCGGCGATGACTTTTTTTTCATCAAATTTTTCTTCTGCCAGAAGTCTGCTCTGCCGTCCCATCGCCAGCCGGTCTCCATGATCCATCTGAATAAATTTTTTCATCACAGAATACAGATCATCAGCGGAACGGGGTTTCACAAAAAATCCGTTCTGTCCATCCAGCAATGTCTCCCGGCAGCCAGGCATATCAGTTGTTATGACAGGCCGTCCCGCAGCCAGCGCCTCGATCAGAGTTTTGGGAATTCCCTCCCGATAATATGACGGAAGAACAACGGCAGAACTGCTTTCCAGATATGGACGCACATCTTTCACCGCTCCGGCATACAGAACACCATTCTTTCCATCCAGTCCGTCAAGGATTTCCTGCCGGATCCCAGCAGGATTATCAGGATCTGCAGGTCCCAGAAGTACGAACTCCGCCGCAGGGAACTCCATGTGCAGCCGCTGTCCGGCCTCAATGAACTCGCCGACACCTTTATTTTTCAGCATTCTGGAAATAAGAATAAATTTATCATTTTCTGCAGCAGGAATGAAACGGAACTTTGCAAGGTCAACACCGGAACCATTGACCAGTCTGCTGTTTTCGCCTGAAGTTATTTTTTTATCAATAAAAAACTGCCGGTCATCCGGATTCTGAAAAACCACAGCAGCAACTTTCCTGAATGCCAGACGGAACAGCATTGTTATGATCTTATATGTCCGGCTTTCAGGATCATCAAAACCAGTACCCAGACCATTGACTGTGCATATGATCGGGATCCCAGCCATACGACAGGCAAAAGCACTGTAAATATTGGGCTTAGGTGTATATGTCAGAACACAGTCAGGCTTGATATTTCTGTAGATCCTGAAGTATTCCAGAATAAGAAGCAGATCGGAGAAAGGATTTTTCCCTTTGCGCTCAAGATTTTTCACACTATGAAAGATAGTTCCTGGATTCTTTATGTCAGTGAAATTAGATTCAGGTGCTACCGTATGCACTTCATAGCCAGCTTCCTGCAATGTCCGTATCAGTCCGGCACGATGATTGAAAATAGTCCATGCGGTATTGGAAGATATAACAATTTTTTTCATAACTCAGCCCAATATTTCCTTATAGACAGCCAGAGTCTCTTCCGCAGCTTTTTTCCAGGAGAATTCTTTCTCTCGGGCATATCCACGCTCAATCAGTGTATTGCGGTATTTCTCATCAGTAAAAATCTTTTTCATTCCCCAGGCTATATCAGCTGGATCCAGCGGATCCACCAGTTTGGCCGCATTGCCAGCCACTTCCGCAGTAGAAGAGAAATCAGACGTGAGCACCGCGGTTCCGCATTTCATGGCCTCAAGGATCGGAAGTCCGAATCCCTCATAAAGTGACGGCAGACAATATGCAAGGGCATTGGAATAGAGAGTGTATTTATCCTCGTCCTGAACATATCCGGTAACGATGATATCTTTTCTGCCGGCAATCTCCTTCATATCAAAGCTTTTATGAGGTTTCCCGGCTATTATCAGATGCACATCAGATGCCCCTTCCACATGTTTCTTGAATCTGATGAAAGCCTCCACAAGCCGCTTCACATTTTTATGAGGACGCAATTCGCCCAGATACAGAAAATAAGGTTTATCCAGATTGAATTTTTTGAATATCTCTTTATTCTCAGCCATACTGACAGTGGCACCTTCATAAATAACTCTGGTCTTCTCATCCAGCCCTTTCACTCCTGGAAATTTTTTCAGAAGATCATTTTTTGTGGACTTGGAGACTGCAATCAATTTCTCACAGCATGATGCGGCATTATGCATCAGTTTTCTGAGATATAATGACTTGGCAGCACCTTTGGAACCCATATATTCCGGATGCACAATATATTTCAGATCATGGATCGTCACCATCTGTTTTCCCTTGAAGAAAAGAGGATGGTTTGAATAAAGACAGTGAAAAAGATCACATGAAAATTCTTTTCTGTACTTCCAGAAAAGAAGATCGCGCTTCAGCCCTATGGCAGGAATATCTTTTCTGAGCAGTCTGGCATTGGGATGCCTTTTTATCATCTCCACAAAAGGATGATTCTCCACAACAGATGTATTTATCATGACAGTAAAATCCATATCCACAGGTGCGGCAGAAAGAAGCGGATCCAAAAGTTCATGAATATACTGACCTACTCCGGTCTTTCCATTCTCCACCGCCAGTGCATCTAAAAGCAAATGTCTCATTTTATTCTCCTGAACTGTCTGAAAAAATATCTTATCCTTCTGGAATTCTTTATTCCATTGGCAAAATTCTTAAAAACCCGGCTTCTCCGTTTCAGACCGCGATAAAATTCAATGACCGCATAAACAGGACCTTTCCGAAGTCCGGCTTTTCCCAGCCAGTTTTCCTGATTCAGCTCAAACCGGCCTGAGATAGTCTCCTGAAAATCTTTATTCTGCGGTATGCACACCGGTTTGATACCATAGATCCTTATATCAATTCCCATTCTGTTCCCGGTAAGCCAGTCCGCAGGCATACGGATAGGATATCCACATTCCAGAAGTTTCTCAGCTCCGCTGAGTCTTATCAGATATCCGCTGGTCCAATTAGGATGCTCAACAAATTTCACCAGTTTATACTGATTCCAGACCGGCAGCTTATCCCAGACTGAGCACACAGCATTATTATGTGAGAAGAAAACCAGCTCCCAGTCTTTTGGAAAAGTTCCTTTTCTTGACAGGATCTCCTTGAAATCCTGATCCAGTATGACATCATCCTCGAGTATCAGCGCCTCGGGAATTTTCTCAGACACCATTTTCTCATAAATTTTAAGATGACTCCAGGAACAGCCTATTTCTCCCCGGGTAAGTTCCCGATGGAAAAAATTTATGGCTGCCTTTGAATCATAGGCTGCATCGATTTCACTTTGCGGAAGTTTTCTGCCGTCAACTGCATTGAAAATCTCATATTTCAGTCCAAGTTTCTCCAGCTGTTCCGCTATGAATTCTCTTCTGTCAGCAGAAGACTCCAGATTGACTACAAATATTACTGGCTGCTTCATATCATTTCCTTAAGATCGACAGGAGCAGGATCATGATCTTCCAGCAGAAATTCTCTCTTTTCTCTGCTCCACTGTTTATATCCATGAGTCAAGGCATTTTTTCCATAAAAAGTCTTCAGGACGCTGTCATCTGCCGGAACTGGAAAATCTCTGTCATAAAATTTTTCTTTTCTCAGCGGATAAACAGAACTTTTAGGATAAATACGCCGTATATTCTTTGTGACAAACACAATATCATCACCTTCCACATCGCCCCAGATCATATCCACATGGAGAGAATTCTTATGGCTGAACTTCAGTTTCAAGCACTCAGGCTTCTCTTCCAGAACATAAGATCTTCCCTGGAGCTTCTTCTCCAGAGCAGCCAGAACCAGATTTCTGTCCCTGCGCATGACACCGATATCGCCATCAGTTTCCCAGGGAATCAGTCCATGGTGGCGGACTATTCCCAGCTGCGTCCCTATGATGGCAAACCATTCTATGCCAGCCTCAGATAACACCTCTGAAAGAAAAACCAGCAGCTCATACAGATGGGTGACACAGCAGGCCGGAGAATTTTTTCCTCGCCGTTCCCAGTAAAAATTGACGCTGAATGGATTCTCATCACATCTGGCAGTATCTGCTGTACAGACTTTATCCCGCCTGAAAAAAAATATATATCGCAATAATAATCTGAAAAGCAGAGTAAAGCCCTTCTCAACTCTGCGGATAAATTTTCTCAAAATCACTGTCTCCTGATAATTCTCAATAAATATCCTAAACTTTCCAGCCGGAAAAGAAAAGCCAGACCGAAATAAACCAACATTCCCACAGCAGTCTGAAGCACCATGGTCAGGACAGATCCCAGCCCGAAAAATCTCATACCCACTATGCACAATCCCATGACAGCAGATAAAACCACAGATGGAAATACATCCATAAGCTGCTGATGAATACTGTAATTTATATACCGGCTGTTAGGCAATGTGCTTATGATCACAGAAATCAATGTAGCCAGTGCATCTAGAATCACTATGGCTTTCAGACTTCGGAACCAGAAAGCAGCCACACAGAATCCTGCCACGCAGATGATCTTCTTTATTGTCTCAAATTTAAGCAGTGTACCGCCATAACCCATAGCCTTCAGAACCTGCATATTGGCTGTCTGAATAGGCCAGAAAGCAAACTTGACACATGCCCACTGAAGGAAAAACACACATGGAAGCCATTTTTCCGTAAGCAGCAGAAGTACCAGCGGTCTGGCAACTATAGCCAGCCCCACCATAGCAGGAACCACAAAAAAACAGCTGGTGACAATAGAACGCCGCACCATCTCCTTCAGCCGTTCACGGTTGTCCTGATATGCTGCAAAAGCAGGGAACATGACTGACTGGATGGAACCATCCAGATTGGAGACTATAAACTGCGGAAACGTCATACCTTTGCTGTAGATTCCCAAGTCAGCTGAAGAGAATGTCTTTCCGATCACCAGACTGCAAAGATCGTTATATGCAAAATTAAGAACTGAGGCAAAGAAAGTGTTCACACCAAAGGAAAACAGTTTTTTTATCCTGGTAAAAGAGAACATCAGCTTCGGCCGCCACTTTATAAGCCAGAACATAATGGCACATGAAACGATATAGCTGACGATCTTCTGCCATACCAGCGCCCACACACCGAATCCATGATAGGCCATCCAGATACCGATCAAAGCAGAAATCAGCACTGAACTTATGACGATCTTGAAAGATTTTTTGAACTGCATATTTTTTGACAGTATGGCATCCTGAATGGAATTCACAGTTCCGATAAAGATTATCACAGAGAGCACCCGCAGTACGGACTGAATCTCCGGTATTCCATAAAATCTGGAAATCCCCGGTGCCAGGAACCACAGCACAGCATAACATAATCCTGCAATTCCAAGTCCGAAATAGAATACAGATGAAAAATCAAGCTCATCTGCATCCTGCTTCTGGATCAGCGCCACAGAAAATCCGTTTTCTATGAATGTGATCACAATATCAATAAAAACCCTGGCCAGAACAACGATACCGAAATCTCTGGGCAGAAGGAGTCTAGCAAGAATTATGGAAATGACAAAAGTGATTCCTTTCTTTCCGATCCTCTCAAAGAGCTTCCAGATAAGAGATGATATAATTTTTGCTTTATTTATATTATCACTCATCGGTTTCAGGAGACAGGCTCAAACCGCCCATCCTTTTTATTTACCTCTGCTATATTGCCAGCCATGGTATCGTCCCAATAAACACATGGGACAGTCCAGCTTTTTCCATACAAAGACTCGAGAAATTTCTCAGGTTCTGCCGGAGCAGGAATATTCATCCCTTTGAAATCAATACACTTCAAACCTGTATTCTTCCAGCTGAGCCTGATGGCATTCAATCTATTAGACTCATCTTTCAGATATGACCAGCACCAGATCTCATTCTCATTCCTGCTGAATACAAAAAGATCAAAATGAATCTGCCCGTTAGAATATTTCTCCACAAAACCCTCATTGGGTATGCGGCTGTCTGCCATATAATATCTGTATTTTTTCTCAAAACCAATTTCCCGGAACTTCCATGCCAGCTGTGAATAATATTGATCAGAGAAAACACCAAATTCCAAATCAAAATCATGCTTTATAAAATCATGTTCACGGACAGCCCCCAGCAAGGTTCCGAAACAGATGAAATAATCGATTCCCAGCTCATCGAATTTTTTTATGATAGCAGGAAAAAATTTATCGACCTGACTATGAAAAACCTGGGCTTTCTCAAGCTGCTTTTTTACAGCTTTTTTCTTTTTTGCAGCCATAAACAGCTTTTCTGTCACCGGATTGCTTTTCAGCAGTTTTTTCATTCCACAGTAAATCTTATTCTCATAAATACTCATACAATAATCCTGTCAAAAAAACAGTTTAAACAGTTCCCTGAATTCACGGCGCATTATACCCACAATGCGCTGCCACTGATATCCCACATCACCCAGCTTCCTGCTGATACGCATCTTTGCAGTCTTTGAGAATCCGCTGCCGTCAGTATAAACAATGCGTCTTCCGGAACTATTATATTTTGTTCCCCATGCCGCATCTGTCCTGAAAAGAAGCTCATTACCGTCAGCAGCAGACTTTTCAGAAATAATTCTGTATCCGCAGGTATTGGTGTTGTAAAAGCAACATTTTTAACTCAGCAGTTTTCTGAAATACTCAATTACCCCCCCCCTTCACCAACAATCACTTCTTCAGACCATACACTGTCATTCTTGACCATGAGTTTCTGTTTTCCCTCCAGGGTCTCAGTATAATAGAATCTGTCACTTATATATGCCCAGATATCGTAAGTGCTGTAAATAAAATTATCAACACCCCGGTAATGATAGATATCCTCAACCACCAGTTCACGCCTGAATGACAAATCCAGAAGCGGCACACCATCTGTATCAACTTTTTTACCATGCCATTGTGCCACAGTCGGGAAAATATCCAGCAGAGAGCAGATATTCTGAACTTTATCTACCTGCTTATCGCCCCTGTTATGAATAAACAGCGTTATATTTGTCCGAATAGGACTGACATAGGCAAATCTATCACCATTCCTCACATGATCGCCTTTCAGCATACATCCATGATCGGAGAAGATCACAATTTTATCAAAAAAATCATTTCCGACAGCATCCAGCAGCATATCCATGCATCTGAAAAGATGTTCCTGACCTACAGCATCAGCCTCATCATGGCTTACCACAGAGCCGCAGGAATAAATATCAACAGCATCATGATAATCATCAAAACCAGCATAGACACACAGGTCATCATTTCTGTCATTTCCAGCCTTGTCTATGAGAGTCTTATAATCAAAGACGATCTCCGCATAACGGTCAAAACCAAATGGAACAATTCCTTCTTTCGGACTGAAAGAATATGGCGAGGCATAATAATAATTTTTATATCCCTCAGATGCCAGGAATTTAAAAATATTATTTTTTTCTGCATCCATAAAATAATATGGCCACTGACCGCACTTTGTGCATCCATTCTCCGCAGGATAGAGACCAGTATAAAAACATGCCATTGCCCGCGGTGTCTCAGGAGCCGGAGTATAAGCTGATGTATACCAGGTACCTCCCAGACGGCTGAATATCTTATAGACTGCTCCATTCTCAACTTTATCAGGCCGGAGCATATCACAGAAGAAAAAAAGAATTTTCATTTACCGCTCCCGGATTTTTTCTTTTTCCAGATAACATTGTTATACATAAACCAATTATATGGCAATACCAGAAATATAACAGAACCTATCATGGAGAGCTGTCTTACCAGCACATTGTCTGCAAATATACGGGTAAAAACGCCTACCACACCAAATTCTATGATGATGGCACCCATGGAAGTAAGATTGAATCTCAGAAACCGCAGGAATATATTATCTTTTCTCTGAAAATTCTTCTTCGAGAAAGTCCAGCAGTTGTTCAGAATGAAATTACTGCAGATACTGAGCTCTGTAGCCAGACCGGCAGCCCAGGCAGATGCACTGCAGAGAAGCCGACAGTTTTCAATCCGTCCGCGGAACCAGGAAGCAATGCTCTCACCTGATCCAGCCCGGAAAACCTCAAGGAAAATGGCATTGACCAGAAAACCGATAAACCCGACTATGGCAAATTTCATAAACCTGACAGTTCCAGGATCTTTCAGACGAAGAAGACACACTGTCTTAAGGATCTCAAAAGGAGTCTGTCCTGTGATTTTTGACACTCCTTCCTCGCGAAGTTTGAAATCCAGCGGAATCTCTTTGACCTTTGCACCGGCCTTGATTTTCTTAAAGAGCCATTCCAGCTTATAACCGAATCCCCTTGAATATACATGCTCATAATCAACTTTATTCAGCAGAGTTGTCCTTGTGGCCTTAAGCCCGGTAGTCGGATCCGTGACCTTAAAAAAATCTTTTGTAGGGAAGAACAGGATGACCCGGGCTGTAAAACCACCGGCTACAGTGAAAAACATCCGTTTGAATCCCCAGGAAGCAGGAAACCCGCCGCCCTTGACCCGTCTGGAACCAAGAATATAGTCATAGCCATTATCCAGTTCTTTCAGCAGTAAAGGAATCGTCTCAGGGGGATGCTGGAAATCACCGTCAAATTCAATAACAGCATCTGCACCAAGTTTATCCACAGCATATTTAAATCCTTTGATATAGGCTGCGCCGATCCCTTCTTTCTTCTGCTCCACCAGCAGTTCAAGATCGGGATAAGATTTCTGTTTTTCCCTGACCACATCAGATGTACCATCAGGTGAATTTCCATCCACCACCAGCACCTTCACATTCCAGCCATCCACCGGTAATATCTTCTGGAAAAGATGATCTGCCATCCTGGCAATGGAATCTTTCTCATTATATGTAGGAATAACTATTACTGCTTTTTCCATGTGTACTTCTTATACCAGTCAATAAACTCTTTTATTCCATCCTTCAGATCAACAGAAGGGGAATATCCGAAATCAGCTGACAGCCTGGAAACATCTGCAAATGTCTCATGCACATCACCGGCCTGCATCGGCAACATATTCAGGACAGCTTTTTTTCCCAGTCCCGCCTCGATATATCCTATGAAATCCATAAGTGACTCCGGCTTTCCGCGGCCTATGTTATAAATCCGGTAATTATCCTTTTCCTGGAAATCAGAGAATAAAATTCTGACTATACCGGCAACAACATCATCCACATAAGTGAAATCCCGTTTCATATCACCGTAGTTATACACATCAATGGGTTTTCCAGCTGAAATTTTATCCGCAAATTTAAAGTAAGCCATATCAGGTCTGCCAAAAGGACCATATACAGTGAAAAAGCGGAGTCCCACTGTTTTCAGACTGTACATATCAGAATATACGTGTGCCATGAGTTCATTAGCTTTTTTGGTGGCAGCATAGAGACTAACAGGGCTTTCTGTCTTCTGATCCTCAGAAAATGGCTGCACATCATTGCCACCATAGACACTGGAACTGCTGGCATAAACCAGCGGACATTTATGATGATGGGCAATTCCCTCCAGAAGATTCAGGAAACCATAAACATTGCTGTCAATGTATGTATATGGATTCTTAATGGAATATCGAACTCCGGCCTGTGCCGCCAGATTGCATACGACATCGAATCTCTCATTCTCAAGAAGTTCAGCCAGAGCATCTTTTTCTCCCAGATCCATCCTGAAAAAACGGAAATCAGGATTCTGGCTCCGCAGTTCTGACAGTCTGAGATTTTTCAGCTCCACATCGTAGTAGGAATTCATGTTATCCAATCCCACCACTTCGCAATTCATATCAAAAAGTCTTCTGCAAAGATGGAATCCGATAAATCCAGCAGCACCTGTAACAAGTATTTTCATATTGATTCCCTCAAAATCTCTACCAGCTGGCGGGCAGCAACCTCACCTGCATGGCTGAAATTATAAACTTCCTCAGCTTTGATCTTCCGTATTTTATCACGGCAAACATCAACTCTATCATATTCTTCCCTTATAATTCTGTCCAAAACCGGAATCTCATCGGATGTGACGATCCTGGTTATCTCTCTGCTTTTCTCCAGATCCCAGACTCTGCCACCATCAACATCCAGCACATCATAACCACCCAGTTCATATTCAGCATTGACCAGGAAAATAGGACGCTCAAAAAGAAATGCATAATCAAAAATCACACCGGATATATCGGTCACCATAACATGACTTCTGGCCATACTTGCCGCGGCAGTCCTGTTTCTGTCCAGCTCTATAAGGCTGTTATCTTTTATCTTGGCCTCCACTGCGGCAATCGTCTCTTTGTCCGAGACATACATCTGGGGATGGGGACGGAAAATGACGCGGATCCCGGCAGAGGAGAGCACATCTATAATTTTTGTACCATATCTGACGACAGAACTTCGTTCTCCCCAGGCTGGGGCATACAGCACTGTAAGCTCATTTTCCTGGGTCTGTGGAAGCTTTTTCAGTTCCTCCAGCATATAATCAAAATAAGTGCATCCAGTGTCAAGAAGCCTCTTAGCCCTCTCATGCCTGTTCTTTTCTATACTTCGGATACTCTCCTTCTGATACGGACCTGTGCACAGCAGAGTGTCGTAATAATCAAAGGCATACATCTCATACATGCCGATATCAGCTACAGCATGAAACAGATGGACATATTCTTTCACATGCTTTGACCGTTTAAGCATATACACATCCAGCTGAGGTGTCGTGGAAACAACAACTTTGGCTTTCAGGCTGTTCATATATGAGATCGTCATAAGTTCCTTGCCGGGACAGACAGGAACCACATTTTTCAAATCAGAACTGAAGACCGGATCATTTTTATCAGATGTCACAAAGCCATATCTGATGCCATATTTATCCAAGGCCCTGAGCACAGGATAAAAAACCTGCCAGTACCGGCTTCCCTCTGACTGGAACACCAGATCAGGAAGCTGCTTCACTGTCCCTTTTTTCCCCATGAAAACTCTGCTCCGCAGTGAATACCAGAAACCGCGCAAAGCAAATAGCACTGTAGTGGTGATGCCCACAACAGCATAGAGCAGAAGAGAACCGGTACCAGGATCAAGATAGAGAAGTGAGAAATGCATCATTTCAGCACCTCCCAGTTCTGCGGATCAAAAATGTTGTCATGAACCTCGTAGATATCAAAATCAGCATTGCCAGTCCTCAAAAACTTGGAAGATGAATCATACCGGACAGTAGTTACAATCCTATTATCCGGAATAATCACAGGAATATCATCAACCGCATTTTTCAAAAACTTTGACGCATCGCTGGAACACATCAGTTTATCGCTTTTCTTTAATTCATCACAAGAAGAAAATTTTTTTACCATAAGAAGAGAATTCAATCGACTATTTATTTTAGAGCTAACTAAAGGGTTGTCATTTTCATAATCATTCCCATGATCTGACAACAAAATTATATATGTATTGTCATAAATCCCATTAGCTTTTAACCAATTACACCATTGAACAAATGACCTAATAAATTCCAAAGCGCTGTAATATGCACTATTTCCTGCATAATAGCTATTTTTATTTTTATCTGGAAATTTTCCTTCAGCAACAAGAGTTCCATTATCATCAACCCCATATGGGCTGTGTGGAAGGCTGTTATGAAAATATTTAAATGTATTATTTTCTATCTCAATATTCGAAATTTCAGGAAGTAACTTCATAAATCCATAATTTTTTAATACATGCTCACGGACAGACCAATATAAAGCAGAAGTTGAAAAAATAAACCAACAACTGTCATTATAAATCACTGGTTTCAGGAAATATGGTGAATTCTGAAAAATAGAAAGCATTATAAAAAGATGTCCTTGATTTATCCAATTAACGTTTTTGCTTCCACTATAGTATTTCTGTTCCCAGATTTTTCCAAAAATATCAGAATCGGTACTGACAGTTCCTTTAAGCGTATCTTTTTCCAAAGATGAAGATCCAGGATTTACAACAGCAATTGAATAACCATGATTAGAAAAATTATCAAACATAATCCGAGCAGACTCCTGAATAAGTTCGTTACCATTTTTCCCCATTTTAGTCATGGCTATAGGCAGATACTCTTCTCCGGCAAAAATAGACGGCATGGAACATACTGTTTTCCAAGAAGCTGCAACTGTATTCCTGTACCATGTAAATCCACTCAGGATCTGTTCATATTCAGGATTTTCCTCAATAATGCGCTGCATATATCCGCCGGAGAACATATCCGCTACAAACAGCACCACATTCTTGCCAGTTCTGGAATAGCCGTTTATGACATCATTATCAGCAGGGATCTCAACCAATTCTTTTTCAGGAGGCAGATACATATCCGCAGAACACAGATATTTCACAGTTTTAATACCTGTAAGTATCAGAAGGCAGCAACATATCACAGCAACCACATTCCTGCACTGAACCAAATAATGCCTGATAAAAACCACTGACAGTACAGAAAGACAACCAACAACAAGCAGATCACGTATCAGCAGAAACAATGATCTATCCTCAAGTTTTTCTGCCATGCTAAGCATGGTCTTGTCCAGTTCCCCGTAATTTCCAGGGAAAATATATCTGTAGACTATCACAGCCATAACAAGGAACATAGAGACTGCGGCCATAGCATGACGTCCGGACTTATCAGCAAAATTAAAAATAAGGAATGATAAAAGGATCAGACACAGGAATACAGGTATATCTGAAAACAGAAGATTCCATATAGAAATACCAGTCTCAGCAGGAGAAGAGAGAAAAATCTGAACAGGCCATACCAGGGTCACCAGACCGGCAAGAAACAGGACATTCCAGATATAAAGGCTTTTTATATTTTTATCATCTGTGCGACCCACAATATCTTTTTTCCCCAGAAGATATGCTGTCGCCATATAGATCAATATATCCGCAGATATGGCTGCAATAAAAATAATTTTCTTCAGAAGAGGGCCATCAGCATCCTGTAATTTGAGAATAAAACCTGTCCCTGAAACAGCCAGAAACAGAAGCCCTGAAAAAAGTACTTTCACAAAAGGAGCAATGCTGCTTCTTTTCTGTCTGAAATTCCGATACCAGCACCACAGAAATATAAATACCAGAATAAAAGCAAGCAATGCTATGCCATAAAACAGATGTTCAAACTGTCTTTTATGAAAGATCAATGCACGGCACTGAAAAACAAACAGCAGGAAAACCCCAAGTGCAGTACAGAAACCAGGAGTCAGGCATGTGCATACCTCGTCCTTTATCATTCTGATATAGTCTCTGAGACCTTTTTCATTTTCGTCAGGCACATACTTCTCGTGAGGGAACAGCCGCAGGAAGATAAGGCTCTTTCCCACAGAAAACACATTGTTCATAGTCCAGTAGAGAACCAGTGCGGACGGACTTCCATAAAGCAGCAGCAGGAAAACTCCGGCCATTACATACAGTTCCACAATATCACGGAACCGGCTCCCCTTCATGTAGATGCTGGAAGAGACAATGTTTATCAGGGTCATCGCTACCGGAAGGGCGTTGATACCGAATATAAGCCCATCTGGTCTGGCAAAGTCATTTATGAACCACCAGCTGACACCTCTGTATGGCTCATAATGGCTCAGAAGATGATACGCAGCAAAGAAAAAAGGTATCTGTATCAGCAGTCCGAAAGATGTTCTGAATGACGATGCGGCAGTATATCCCTCCAGCCGGTGAGTAGCTTTGGTAAGACAATACCGTTTCTGACCGCTATAGTATTTCTTGATATGATCAAGCCGCCGCTTCATACGTTTTTCCACAGCCTGTTCCTTGCGTTTCCACACCTCTGCTATGTAGAACAGCGGAAACATTATTATTGTGACACTGAGGCTGAGAAGTATGATGGAGACACCGAAATTTCCGGTCAGTTTCACATAACTGCAGAACAGGAAACTCAGAACAGTCTCTATCGGTCTGATTATGATCAGATATATAAATTTCAGCATGAGATTATGGTCTTACAACATCTCCATTGACGATCTTTATGACCTGGGTCGTGGAAATGCCCTGTGTACGAGGAACCACGATCACACGCCCCTGCCTGTACAGATGACCGAACCAGTATTTCACATATTCCATATCATCTGCGGCAATGAAAAGAGCATCTATTCTGTACTTATCCATAAAATCATTGACTGCCTTCTCATCATAGGCATGAGGTCCCCAGCTGCGGTCCACAATAACTGCATCATCCACATATCTGCAGGATCTGATTATTTCCAGCCGCTCTTCCTGAGAGAATATCGGTCTTCTTTTTTCCTGTTCTGTGAGAGCATCGGAATCAATGGTAGCCACAACTTCTCTGAACATTTCCTTGGCCCGTTTAAGGAGCCTCACATGACCTACATGAAAAAGGTCAAAAACTCCATTCACAGCACATCTGTCGTATTTCATATTATCTTATTCCCACTCCAATATATTTAAAGCCTGTATCTTCAATTATCTTTCTGTTGTAAATATTACGCAAATCTGCAAAAACATTGCCCTTCATGATGGAATGAATCTTCTCCACATCCAGTGCCCGATACTGATTCCACTCGGTGAGGATAACCACTGCATCAGCACCCTCGCAGGTTTCATATGGATTATCCAGATACTTGACTTCAGCAGGAAGAAGTTTTCTGGCCTCTTTCATTCCTTCAGGATCACAGGCCTGCACTGCAGCACCTGCCTTGAGCAATTCAGGAACAATGACCAGTGAAGGGGCTTCCCGCATATCATCGGTTTCCGGCTTGAATGTCAGTCCCAGGATGGCAATCGTTTTTCCTCTGACATCACCGCCAAGAGCAGTCCTGATCTTATCCACCATCTTCAGCTTTTGGTTATAATTGACTTCTGTCACAGATTCCAGAATACGCGGTTCCAGACCATTATCATGGAAAATTCTGATAAGTGCAGAAACATCTTTAGGGAAACATGATCCGCCATAACCAGGCCCGGCATGGAGGAATTTGGAACCGATACGTCTGTCCAGTCCCATTCCCTTGGACACATCCCTGATATCCGCACCGGTCTTCTCACACAGCCCAGATATCTCATTGATAAAAGATATTTTTGCAGCAAGAAAAGCATTGCTGGCATATTTTATAAGCTCTGCTGTCTCCAGATTGGTCATCACGATCGGAGTTTCCAGAAGATACAATGGCCTGTAGAGCTCTTTAAGTATGGCTTTGGCTCTCTCGCTCTCAGCCCCCAGAACCACTCTGTCAGGACGCATGAAATCATTTATGGCAGAACCTTCCCGCAAAAACTCAGGATTGGAGGCAATATCAAAATCCGCATCCGGATTTGTCTCTTTGATAAGCTGATATACTGTCTTGGCAGTTCCTACAGGAACAGTACTTTTATCAACTACAACAGTATATCCCTTCAGATGCTGAGCTATCTCTTTGGCCGCAGCAAAAACATAGGTCAGATCGGCATGACCGTCACCATGGCGGGAAGGTGTTCCAACCGCAATGAAAACAGCATCAGACTCCTCAACATAAGGAGCATATTCCATGGAAAAATTCAGACGTCCGGCTTTAACATTTCTTAAAACCAGCTCATCCAGCCCCGGCTCATAAATAGGTATCATCCCCTGCTCCAGGGCACCTATCCGTTCCTGGCTTTTATCAATGCATGTCACATCCCATCCGAATTCAGCAAAGCAGGCACCTGAAACAAGACCTACATAACCAGTTCCGATAACTGAAATTTTCATATTTTCTCCCTTTATTTCGATCCAAAACCTGTCAGAATAGTCTTCAGCGTCTTCATGACGATAAGGACATCCAGCCAGAATCCCATATATTTGATATAATAAAGATCATAACTTAACTTCTCTTCTGTTTCTTCCACACCGGCAGCATATCCCTGCACCACCTGCGCCCAGCCAGTGATCCCAGGAGAAGTCAGATGACGGTATGCATAGAATGGTATCTCTTTCTCAAATTCCCTGACAAAAGTCACCTGCTCCGGACGTGGCCCGATAAGGCTCATATCCCCTTTCAGCACATTCACCAGCTGCGGCAGCTCATCTATCCTGAATTTCCGCAGAAATTTTCCCATAGGAATGATACGGCTGTCATTATCCACTGTAAACTTGGCACCCTGAGCCTCAGATTCAGTGATCATTGTCCTGAACTTATACATTCTGAATGGTTTGCCGCCACGGCCCATCCTCTCCTGGATAAAAAACGGAGAGCCCTTGGAATTGGCCTTGATGAGTATTACTGCAAAAAGTGAGAGCAGCAGAAAAACCGGAGAAAATATGATTATAGCCACACATTCTGCAAAATGCTTGAATGCAAAATAAAACTTCGGAATCTTAAATCCAGAGACAACTCCATCTGAAAGATGCTTCAATGAAATGCGCCCTGTGACTTTCTCATATACTGTGGCAGCATGATAAATAGGAATATTTGTCAGGCTCACATTGGCAATGAAACGCATCCATTCAGGAGATATCTTCTCGTGGTAATCAATTATGATTCCATCACAATGCCTGTGCATCTCAGGATGTTCCAGCAGTTCCCAGTGCCGTCCACCCTTTTTTGCCAGCTCAGTTCCAAGCCCTATAGGACATATCAGATAGAACATGCTTTTTGGATTTCGGTACAGGAAAAGTCCCAGTCCAATCCATACCACAGATATCAGATAGAATATTACCAGGTACTTTCTGGAATAATAGACTCTTCCGATAGCAATGGCAGACAGCAGCACGGCCATTATTATGGTGACAAGGAAAATTGCGATGCTCAGCTGTTCACGGAAAGAGAAACGCTTTATCTTCAGGGAAAGAAGTCCGGCAGCAAGATATGCCAGGACTGTCAGGCTGAGAAATGTCCTGCGATAAATATAACGCCAGAATATCAGATCATGGTATACAAAGAAATTGCATACAAACAGCGTAATGATCAATCCACCTAAAATCCACACCAAAGCTTTTATCATGGAACTGTCAATCTTATTTTTCATATTTTTCCCTCATCCTGTCTTTCACACAGGTAAAAGCAAAAGCAAAACACAGAAGCGGAATAAAGATATTAGTACGATACCGTATAGCCGCCCCTGAATTCATCACACCCTGGACATACTGGGCAAAAATTACAAACATCATGGAACTCATTCCCAGTACAAGCCACTGATAGAATACCCTAAAATGACTATATAATGCTATAGGAACATCATGCAGCATATAGATAAAAACCATGAACAGAAAACCGCTTTCAATGAAAGTGCACAGATGCATTACAGAGAGTCGGCATTCACCTAAAGTCGGTCCCCACAGAGATATAGGAATCCACACAGGCATTTTTCTGAAAAAATCAAATTGCTGGACAAACATAGGCTCTCTGGTAGATTTGGCACTCACGCTGTAGATCCTGTGCAGCTTATTAATGGCATAATTATCTATTTTATAACGATATAGATAAATGACTCCTATGCAGCACAAAAACATAAGCACAAGAAGAAGCAGATCCACATACCACTGCAATCTAAGATGCTGCCGTATAAAAATATAGAACAGACTGACACATAAAAATGGTATATAGTAGAATTTTATCACAGTTATAAAATAAACAGCCAGGATCAGGGAGACTGAAAATCCAACTTTCTCACCTTTGAAAAATTTGATGATCTCTGCACATATCACTCCCATGGAAAAAACTATGAATGCCTCTTTTCCTGCCAGAGACGACCAGATCGCAAAGGATGGGGTGAAACACATAAGAATAAGGACATAGTACATTCTGGTGTTGGCAGTTCTGGCGGCTTTCAGAAATTTATATATTCCATAATATGCCAGCATAGCAAAAACCAGGTGCACCAATATGCGGAAATGAAGAATACTGCTGACGCTGCTGACAATAAGCCTGGGCAGAAGAACCCAGTCTGTGAATACCCGGTATCCATGGTTTCTGAAAAGCTCTATGGGAGTTCCGCGCATATAAAGGCTGGTATCTCCGAGTCGGTGGATCATTCTGGAGACAACAAATTCCCCCATGAAAGACATGAGAAGCCTATAGAACAAAAGAATCTTTATGAGATTATCAGGAGAAAATATTTTTTTTAAAGTGCCAGTCTCTGCCTTGTCCAAATTCATCACCTTGCTAAAAAACTTATAATATTGTTATAATAATACTGTAGGAAAAAATAATGTCCATAATAAAACTGGAAAATGTAATAAAATCATATCCACTGGGAAAAACCATGGTCACAGCCATCAAGGGCGTTTCCTTTGAGATCGCGGAAGGAGATTTCGCATCCATCATCGGTCCTTCAGGCAGCGGTAAATCAACCATTCTGAATATGATAGGATGCATCGATGTCCCGACAGAAGGAAAAGTCATCATCAATGGACAGACAACCACCGGACTTACAGACAGAGAGATCACAAACCTCCGTCATGACGTGCTTGGATTCATATTCCAGTCTTTCAACCTGCTGCCGGTCCTCAATGTATATGAGAACATTGAATTTCCATTTTTGATCAGCAGGAAAAAATATTCTGCAGCAGAAAAAAAAGAGCAGAAAGAATATATAGACCACCTTATCGACGCTGTAGGACTTTCACAGTGGATCACCCACAAACCGGCTGAACTTTCAGGAGGTCAGCGTCAGCGTGTAGCCATAGCCAGAGCACTGGCAACAAAACCAAAAGTTGTCCTGGCCGACGAGCCGACAGCCAATCTTGACAGCAAGACAGGTGAGGATATCATCGCGCTGATGAAAAAGATCAACAAAGAGATAAAAACAACCTTTGTTTTCTCCACTCATGACAAAAATATCTTTTCCATAGCCGATCATGTCATCAGACTGAAAGACGGCATCGTTGCAGAAGATTTCAGACAGAATTAAAATTTAGAAGTAAGCTCGATAAACAAAGTGAATCCCAGTTTGGTCTTGATAGGAAATTCCTCGTAGAAGTCCTTATCCAACTCTTTGTCACCATAATTCCATGGAACGGCAAATCTGAATTTTATATGCTTCCATGGTGATATGGTCAGTCCTGCTATAAACTGCCCTGACTCTGTCTGCATAGAATGAAGCCATTTGAGACCAAATCCTACAGGACTTCCGAACAGATTGTCCACGGAAGTGGCCAGACCAAAACAGTTATCCAGCTCATTCTTATCACGGCCATCAAAATAATATTCACCATATAATTTTATACGCTGGCTCTCGTTGGGTTTAGACCACTCTTTATAAAAACCGGCCAGAGCCTCATAAGTCGTCTCCCCATCATAGTTTATGATCCCATCGGCCAAAAAATCAGTACCGAAAACAACTGTCTTTATGGAACCCAGAAACCGCTGTCCATCCTCTCTGTTACTGGTGGCAGCAAATGTGAAATTTATATCTCCGATAGTCTTATCCACTTTTCCGGCATAGGTCAGATCATCACGCCGGAGCTTCTTCACAGGATTGCTCTTATGTCTGTTTTTGTAGAGTATTACAAGAGAAACACCGTCCAGCATATTCGGAAAAGAAGCACGCAGAGAAGTTCCGTCCTCGCAGTCATCCATAAAATCGCCAGGTCTGAACAGTCGTCCCTGTCCCCACTTCATATAACACTTTCCGAAACGGAAGAAAGCCATGTCTTTCAGATTGTAATCACACCAGAGCTCATCGGCCTCTATGTCTCCCCAGGTATCATTTCCCTTGTCAGACTCCAGCTCAGTCTGGAGCTTACCAAACAGCTGCAGGGTAGGATCAGGAGTGATATCAAAAGTAACATATGCTTTTGAATAGGCTCCTGCTTCTTTTTCAGGTTTAGACTGGAGAGGCTTTTCATCCCATCCGATACCACCACCGCCGCGCATCAGCAGATACCCTCCGATACGAACTTTGTCACTTTTCTCAGCCTGCTGTTTGTAATCAATATCGACAGGCTTCTCTATGACAACATCTTCCTGTGGATCTTCAAAAATTGAGTCAAAGGCTTCCTGCAGCTCATTGCCTTCTTCTGCGGACAATACAAGTCCACACAGAAAAAAAATCAGAGAAAGCCATAATTTCAACAGTCGAAAATTCTTTCTATCAGCCATTAGTCCTGTTTATTCTCTCCAGATATTCCTTAGTATACAGAGAATCAGGCTGCTTGTTAAGAGAAGGATCTTTAATTGTAACTGTTGTACGCTCATAGATCTTCTTTCCCTCAACCTCTCTGAACACCATATGATCCTGGATCATTATAGTGGCAGGAATCCAACGGCTGTTCACCTGTTGATAACTCGGAATGGCAGAAGATCTCATAAGCTGGTTGGAAAGGCTGTAATCCTCAATTTTTCTGACCAGATTATCTTCAGAGACCCAGATTTTTTCCCGAGGGAAAGATACTGAATTGGTGTTTGCCTTCAGATCAAAGACCTTGCAGTTGAACTTACCCAACTTTTCCTCTGTCACAGAGACGATATCATAATTTTTTGCATAATCGGATCCTGTAAAATCTGAAAGTCGGAATCCGGAATTCTCAAATCGTTCCTTGGCACTTGTAAAAGTAAAACACTTGCCCACCGGATCATAAAGCCAGAGATTCTTACCAAGCTTGAGATATCCTTTTCCCTTGTCAGCTGAAGGCTGCAGGATCAGGATCAGAAACTGCTCGGACTTATCCCTTCGGAACATGGCTGCAACAGTTGTGGAAGCAGAACCGTTAGGATCTTTTTTCACTATAGTATATTCTGCCGCCAGATCTGATTCCTCAAAATTTACCAGCTCATCAACTTTTCTCAGAATTTCCCTATCACTATCTGCAGCAAAAGCAGAAAACAAAATACATCCCATCAACAAAACTGCAATAATTAATTTTTTCATTTTCAATCCTTTCTCAATGCTTCTGCCGGCGGCATCAGTGATGCCTTTTTGGCAGGTCCATAAGCTGCGGCCACCACAGCCACAATCATAAACAGCAGATTAAGGAATACAGTCCTGACACTTATAAAGTGCTGCAGATGTCCATTCTCAGTGAACATTCCTGCCACAGATATTCCCTTTAAATCAAACAACCCGATCCCCCAGAAAGTTACAAGTCCCAGGAAGAACCCAGCCGCAGAGGCAACCACGGCCAGCGCCGCCGCCTCATACAGAAAAATGCGCTTCACATCTCCAGCCTGCATTCCTATGGCCCTCATGGTTCCAATCTCTCTGGTCCGCTCATAGATCAGCACTCGGTATGTATTCAATATACCCATCATTACGATAAGAAGGAATACCACCAGAACAAAATATGTGCAGACAAGGAAAGCATCCAGAAGATTCTTCAGCTGCTCCAGCTGTGCCTCCACAGACATCACACCGACCTTCTCATTATCATTATTCCGGTTCGAGCTTCTGAAATCACTGAAATCTTTCCTTGAAAGTATCGGAGGGAAAACGTCATGATCCTCCGCAAATTTCATACGCAGTTTTTCTGTAAGCTTCGGTATGTCTGATCCCTCTTTAGTATATACGGCAATCTCGGTAGCCCAGTCTTCCGGCATATTCATCAAAGCATTCAAATCTGTGCGGTTCATATAAGCCGCATATCCGAATATACTGGTCTCATCAAAAATACCTTTGACGACCATATAGGCCATATTATACTGACCGCTGATAGTCTTCAGATACAGGATCACATCATCACCAAGCCGGGCACCCAGCAGCCGGGCAGTCTCAGTGCTTATTATGATTCCGTTGCGTCCGTCCTCCCCTTTCATGCTGTCAATTCCACCGGCTACAAATGGGAGCTTCTCCAGTTCATTTCCCTCACTGTCAAAATCAGCACCTATCACTCTGAGCAGACGAAGGTAACTGCCGCCGAAGAAAATACGCACTTCCTTTCCATAATAAATGGTTCTAGGTGAAACTGTGCGGAAATGAATCCCGGACTCATGGACTGTATCAAGAAAATCCTGGGTATTCTTAATTGAAAATCCTGTATTCTCAAATCCCTGGACTATTATATGACCTGAAAAATACCTGGCGGCCTTGGTCTTGATGGTCTCCAGCGCACCATAGGAAAGTCCTGTAAGCACTGTGATAAGCGCAAAACCTATGGCAATAGCCACCCCCATCAGTGCATAACGTTTTCTCTGGAGGAAAAGATTCCTTAAAGCAAATCTGAACACTCACAGCCTCCCCATTATAGCCACAGGCTGAATCTTCACAGCTACGGAAACAGGATAGATCCAGGATAAAGCACCGATTATGGCAGCTCCTCCAAGATGCAGCAGGATATTTTTCAAAGTAACTGCAGGAACCAGCATATCTCCACCGAACATAGTGATCAGCAGAGTGTTGTGCAGCTCAATACCACCTGAAAAAGCCATGGAAATAATTATTCCCAGAATGATACCGACTACAGCTGCAACCATCGTCAGGAGCATAGACTCCGCAATGAAAAGGGCACTGATAAATGGCTTGCCGGCACCGATACCTCTCATGGTACCTATCTCATAACTTCTTTCCAGAACAGAGATCATGAGGGCATTCATAATAACAAGAACAGCCCCTATAATGATAAATACGATACCCACATTAAATGCTGCCTGAAGGGCAAACACCATCTGAGCGCTGAGCCCTGCACCCTGCCTCCAGCTCCGCACATTGACAGACAGCTTATTTTCCGCATCAAGATTCCGCAGTTCCTTCATCAGCTGCCCGCGCTCTCCGTCAGCAGCCCTGAAAAGCACATAGCTCCAGGCATTGGAAGCTTCTGCCGACATGGCATCCCGTTCTGCAGTATCAGCCAGCAGAGCTTCTATGAAATCAAGGGAAAGTGCATTGCTGTCTTCCTCAACCACATCGGATGCATCATCAAAAAGATCATCCATATCAAAATCATCAGAAACTGCTCCGCTGTCTCCGGTATCTCCGCTGTCAATAATATTTCCGGCAGTATAATCAATCAGTCCTCTGACAATAGAAGGATCGGCCAGTACTATGGCATCAAACGGAGCAACCCGATTCACATATCTGTGACATCCGGCAAAAACGCCTTTGCGGATCTTAAAACTGCCATTGGAATAAAGGCTGAGTTTCAGATCCTCACCTATGGCGATCTTTCTATTAAGTTTCCTCTCAATTTTCCGCAGCAACGGCTGGCACAGGAATATTCCGCCATTGGAAATATCTGAAGGATCTCCCTTCACTATCTCAATGGCAGAACACACATTGAAATAACTTTCCGGAACTATTCCGAATACAGCCGCAGCCGAGCGGAAATCACCGATTTCCACAGCTGCAGCCGCAGATACTACAGGACTGTAAGATTCCGCATACTGCAGACTGCCAAGCATCGGCTCTATTTCCGAATATCCCATAATAGACGGAATGACTTCATAATCATCCACCACCGGTATTTCATTGCCGAACAGACTGAAAGAAGATTCAGTGGCAGCTCCCATCACAACATCACCGGTAAGGCTGCTGACAAATGAATCTTCCACCCCTTTATTAGCACTGGCAAAAATTGCATTGGCAAAAAACAGGAATGCCATGCCCACTGCAATCAGAGTCCCCAGAAGCAGAGTTTTTCGAGTATTTCTTCTTAAATTACGTAAAGCAAGCTTTAAAATAAGCATTTATACTGTCTGCAAAATTCCTCATAATCCTCATAAGGGGATGTATAAGTATAAATCTGATAATACGGACGGTTAGTCCAGTATCCATACAAATCACATTTCTCAGGAAAACTCTTATCCGGAAATGCCTCTTTTTTCAGAGTAAGAACAGGACATCTTTTCTCACCTACAAAAAACTCCTCAGGGATAGTTCTGCAGAGCAGATCTGAGACTTTGTTTATCCTTTCTCTGAACTGATCCAGGTCAAAGTTCTTGAGCACCTTATGGAAATGCTCATAGATATATGTAGGTGTGGTGTATGGAGTCTGGTTCTTATCTCCCCAATCCTTGAAAATGCGCAGGTTGAGATATGAGATCTTATCACTGTCCACGCAATATTTCCACTGGTCTTTCTTGACACATACCACAGCCAGTCCTGTATAAGACCCCAGCTGCTTATTCAGGCAAGTGCAGAAGATCCTTGTATTCTTAGGTGTGGAATAATATGGAAACGCACTTACAGCATCAAGAACACATCCTTCTTTATAAAAAGGAGCGGAGACACTGCTCTCAAGACGGCAGCACAGATCCACATCAGGGCAGCCTGCCGGTTTAGGATAATTCTCCAGCATACTGGTCCACCGTTTTTTGAAAGATCCGTCATTGCCGATGACAGTTATATTATAGTTCATGGAGAACATAACAGCCTCCACACCAACTGTGGCACTGCCAGGAATGAAAATCACATCATAATCATCAAGATCGAATTTTTTGATGAAAAGCTCTTTTACCTCGCCAAAAAGCTTATAGAAAGCCTGATCTCTGTGAGATCCATTGATAACTACATTATCAGTAAAATATGTGTTTGGCCCGAACATAACATCCTCTTATCTCTGGTTGACTTCCTGCTGAACCTTCACCAGAAAATCCACAATGCTCTTTCCGGCACAGCCTCTGTTCTGCCATGCCTGCTCCTTGGCATCTATCCGGTTCTGTTCAGACTGACGGCTGTCAGTAACTTTTTTTATTATATCACCAATACAGGCGAAATCTTCTTCTCTCAGTTCATATCCTATCTTCGGCAGAATCTGGAACTGCCATAACTGGTGCGGCACTTTTCCGGCATCATAAGGTCGCGGATCAAATTCTCCCACAGCAGATAAAAACGGTTTTCCACGCAGGAACGCATAATCAAGCGTAATACTGGAAAAATCAGAAATCATTATATCAGCTTTTGCAAGAGAAACAATATTATCAGGCTCAAAATCCCAGCTGAAATCAGGATTATCCCTATACCGATCCTGCAGCCGCTCCAACATCTCCCGTTCCACCTGCTTTGACTGAGGATGAGGCCGGACGATCACTTTGTATCCGGTAAGAGCCAGCGCATCCAGCAGTTTCTCGCCGTACATGGAGAGAAGCCCGCTTTTACCCCAGGATGGTGAGACCAGAACTGTGAACGGATGCTCAGCAGGAATATGATCCCTGATCTTCTCAGCCAGCACATCCAGATATGGGGAACCCACTGTCACCAATCTTTTCGCCGGCAGTCCACGCAGCTTCTCAAGATAGCGGATATCCTCTTTCTGATAATCTCCTGAGAGAAGTACAGAATCAAAATAATCCAGACCATACCGCTTATACAGCGTGGCATCATTCACCATATGAAGCACATGACAGTAATGGCTTACACCTTTGGAACGCTTCAGCTGAAAGACATCCAGCCCAGGAGTAGTCATCAGGCATACATCAGCCTCCAGAAGATTCAGTCTGGCAAAAGCCCTGTTTCCAGCACCTATGAACTCAGGTCTCACATGCTCCCATTTCCGGTCAAACACCAGATCATCCTCAGCTGAGGTATAATAAACCACATCAATATGTCTGTTTTCAAACTCTTCCAGTACCGGACGGAATGTATTCCAATACTGTTTTCCCTCGCTGTAGATCACAAATGGAAGTTTTGTTGTCTTTACAACATATTTCTTTCCGGCAAAGAAAATCTTTATTTTTATCCAGACTGCCCGGAGTCCGAAGAACGCCAGCGCAAACAGGCTGATGATCACAGAGAACAGCATGCTTCCAGTACCTGGATCTATATAGAGGAACGGCACTGTCATTTCAGCACCTCCCAGTTCTCAGCTTTGAAAATACTGTTTTTGATCTTGTACTTCGGCTCATATTTGAAAGCATTCTTATAATGCTCATTGGCTTCCACAGGTCCTTCAATCAGCAGGATACCCTGCTCTTTCGTATTGCGGCTGAAAAGTGTACCGGTGAAAGGATTGGCCGGTTCAGCACATATCCCGTCAGTCGCCAGACCAGGAATATCAGCAATGCACATGAAAGAATCGTCAGTCCTGACATCACCGACAGCATTGAAATCCTTATACAGCAGAAGTGCATTATACCCCATCAGCTCCTTAACATCAAAATCTGTGACGATCCTGCTATTATCTATTTTCCGGCCATGGTCAGATGCAATTATTATTCTGGTGTTATCATAAACACCATGATCTTTCATCCACTGGAACCAGACTCCAAGCATACGGATACTGGCAGCATTTATATGGAAATGCCGGAATGTCACATCCGAACCGAATATATTCTCTCCCCTATCCCCTGCTTCCGGACGCAGCTCATATTCAGGAACATGCATCCATGCCGGCTCATGGGTAGTATCATTCTCTATGGCAAAATACTGGTCACCATCGCCCTCCAGATCAGACAGTTCCGGCAAATAATCCAGGGCAGAATACCATTTGATGAGGGTAGAATATTCATCTTTTTTCTTATCAGCATCAGAACTCCACCATGTTCCGTGATAATAAAGTATGCCTCTCAGCGATACAGGGCAGACCCTGAAAAAGTCAAAGAACAGAAAATTCCTTCTGAGTGAGTCAGACAATTTCCACCCGGTGACCTCCATGTCATGCTCTTTTCTCCACAACGCAGCATAACGGCTGCTGAGATTCACAGCATACATATCTTTGCTGAAAATGGAATTATCAGGTATCCAGCTGTAGTTTGCCAGAGGAGCATCAGTTATGGTGATGTCATATCCATTATTCTTGAAAAACCGTGGAAGCACATTAAGCGCCTCATTATGTTTATCGATCAGAGACTGCTCCTGCCTCTGATTCATATATTCCGGAAGATAATCATATCCTCCGAACAATGAAGGCGCCGCCAGAATAGTGTGGGTACCAGCAGAAACCGTATCAGGATAATAGACAAATCCGGAGAACTGCTCCCTGCAGTCAGGTATGGCTTCCAGAATATCAGGGAAAAAAGAATTTATTCCGCGGTCCAGCATTATTACCATAATATTTTTGCCCGTCCGGCTGAAGTGATAGACTGGGGAAATCTTCTCCGTACCATTGTTTCCTTCAGACATCATGATCTTATCTATTCGTCTGAACTCACTATTGATCTTAAATATATTGAGACATGAAAAAGCAGCCAGTGATATCACAAGCAGAGCACATATATTCTTGACCCATACAAACTTTTTTTTCTGAAATAAAATAAGAACAGCAGAAAAAACTATTGCCAGCACCAGCAGATCCATCGGGAATTTTGCCAGCTCATTGGCGATCTTCAGTCCGTTTTCAAAATAGAGCCCGTTATCCACCAGGACAGTGCCATAATCACCCGGGAAAATATAAGTGTTCACCAGCGCACATGCGGCAGCAGAGAACATCAGAAAAGTGAATACTGTCTGAGTCTTGCGTGAAAACAGGAAATAAAGCCCTATACACCATGCTGTGATACCCAGTGACTGGAAAAACGGAAATTTCAGCAGAGACAGAGGATTTCTGAATGGATCAATATATGAAAATTCGGAAACCGAAGAACATATAAGCGAAGAAGGAATCACCGCACCCACAAGGAAAAGCAATATCAGACAGGAGAAAAAGAAAATCAGGAACCTTGCCCTATTCTCCTGATACAGAGGCCGAAGCGGTTTCTTACATACTGACAGGAACTTATCCAAAGTTTTTCTGCAGCATTCAGGCTCCCGGAATCTGATCTTATAACATATATTCTTGCACAGTGAGAAAACATTGTTCAATGTCCAGTAAAAAACCAGACCGGCAGGTGAATCATACAGCAGCACCAGAAACAGTCCGGCCATACCATACAGCTGAATTTTTTCTTTCAGTGAAAATCCCTTCACATAGATGGCACTGGCAATAATATTAATAACTGTCATGGCCACAGGCAGCACATTCACCTGGAAATTTCCTATGCTGAAGAGCGCATCAGGAGCCCCCAGATCTTCAAAACACCATAAGCTCTGTCCCTTGAGCATCTCCAGGTTGGAGAGATAGACATAAGCGGCAATAAAGAACGGCACCTGAATCATCAGGCTGATGGAACTTCGCAGTGCCATTACAGGATGATAATGGTTCTGCCGGTAAAAGGTGGAGAGTATCATATACCGCTCATCACCCTTGAACACAGCCTTTATCTCATCTATCTCCGGTCTGAATACTTTCTGGATATCCCGCTCCTTCTGCTGCCATCTCTCAGCTATGATATACAGAGGCAGAGAAAGAAAGCTGACAGCCAGACTGACCGCGGCAATAGACACACCGCAGTTGTCCGTAACCTCATAAGTCAGCTGGAACACCAGTTCAATGAGAAGCTCAATAGGATAGATGAAGATCAGGTACAGAATGTTCATTTGAATTTCTTAAGGACTCCATGAAAAGCATAATCTGCAAAATTCATACAGGACTCAGCCAGAGGCATATTCAGTTCCTTGCGGTAAATGTTCCATGTCCATGAAACAGCTGACAGTTTGCTGCCAGATACGGACTTGCTGCTTTCCCTGTAATATGCCTCTACCGTACAGGTGTTCATGGCAATCAATCCCTTCCGCAGGATCTCCAGCCACATGAGATAATCTTCGTGATGAATCTCTTTCTGATATACCTTTCCCACCTTGGCAGTATCATACATACCGGTAAGATTTCCAATGCAGTTTCCTTTCAGCAGCTGCCTGAAATTCACCTCGGCAGGAGATTTTACAATACTTTCATGAAGATTTCCATCCTCATTCATTTTTCTGTAATAAGAGAAAACGACACCGCACTGCTCGTTCTTAAACAGCGGCAGCTGATGTTCCAGCTTCTCAGGCATCCATATATCATCGCAGTCAAGGAAAGCAATATATCTTCCAGAACTTTTTTCGATCCCGATATTTCTCGGTGTTGCAGGCAATTTTGTACATTTCGGGTTATGATAAATCCTGATACGGCTATCTTTTCTTATGAAATCACAGACAATATCAATGGAATCATCTGTGGAGCTGTCATCAACTATTATAAGTTCCCAATTACCATAAGTCTGGTTTATAACAGAATTAACAGCATCACCTATTGTCTTTCCACCATTATGACAAGGCATAATTATTGAAACATCAGGCATTTTTCCTCCTGTCTTTTATTTTAATCTTTTATTTTTATTTAAAAAGATATTTCCTCAATTTTGAAAAAGCCTTTAATGATCTTTTCAGATCATCCGGATCAGTAAGCCCGACTCTGAGCCGGTGGAGAATGTAACGGAAACGAAGATAATATTTCTTTCTGGCAGTATTACAGAACTCCACCATTTCGTCAGCACTTAGCCCGGGAAGATTGAGCACTGTATTGTGAGTTCCATCTTCCTTGCAGTAGTGCTCATAGTCAAAAGTCATATATCCATTCTCACGGGCCCATTCGTATCCTTCAGTTCCAGGATATGGAATCAGCGGGAAAAACTGGGCAGTATCAGTATTCAGTCTCAGTGCCAGCCTCAGAGTCTCTTCCATGGTCTCTTTTGTCTCTCCCTTATTGCCAACCATATAGCAGGCATGGATAAGAAGACCGGCTTTTTTGGCATTTCTCACATATTCATATACCTGTTCCAGCCTGATTCCTTTTTTGATATTATCCAGGATCTGCTGGCTGCCACTCTCGAAGCCTGGAATGATCAGACGGCAACCGGCTTTTTTCATCAGCTTCATAGTCTCAAGATCCAGTGTGTTGGCTCTGGCATTGCACAGCCATTTCAGACGTTTCTGCAAGCCTTTCTCAATAAGGAGCTGGGAAATTTTCTTTACCCGGGCTTTATCAATGGTGAAAGTGTCATCTTCAATGACCACTTCCTTTACATCAGGAAAATTGGCAGCAATATACTCAAACTCAGACACCACACTTTCAGGACTTCTGGCCCGGAACCGGTGACCATGCATGACCTGTGGATATACACAGAAAGTGCAGTGGCATGGGCATCCTCTTCCTGTGAAGATCTGTACAGACGGATATGTGGCCGCAGCGAAAAAATAATCACGCTCATTCAGATTTTTTTTGATGAACTCCGCCGCAAATGGTATATCATCCATATCCTCCACAGGTGGCATTTTAGGTGTGTGAACAAAGCTGCCGTTCCGGCGGAAACACAGGCCGCGCACACCATCAAGTGGCTTTCCGGCATCCATAGCATCAGCAAGTTCGCGCACTGTATAATCGAACTCCCCTATTGCAGCAGCATCAATCTTATCGCTATAGCCCAAAGTTTCCTCTGGGCATGCCGTAGGATGAGTTCCAACCAGCAGTACAAAAGAATTCTTATAAGCAGCCTTAAGTGATGCACCAAAAGCAACATCGCTCTTTATGGATGGTGTACTGGTGTCCAACACAAAAAGAAGCTTTTCGCCAGGTTTTGCCATTCCAGCGACAAGTTCAAGAGTCTGCTTTTCATTCAGCGGCTTTGCCGGAGCATCGATAAAATCGACCTTATGACCATACTTCTGGGAATACGCCGCAGCATAGATAAGCCACAGCGGATAATAAAGAGCTCCGCTTTTGGTTATGGCCGGACTTCGGCTCTCCCGTGAAAATTTTCCATACTCTGCCTTGAACGGCGGATTTATAAAAATAATATGCATACAAACCTCAATATTTTCCGAAATCCAGTTCTGCCACCTGGTGAGTCGTGCGCTGCTCTACAGGAGGCAGTTTCATATAATCACCGAAAAGTTCTGTAAGAAATTCATGGGATTTTTCCAGAACCATGAATGTGTCATCCTCAAAAGGGAACTCAGTGAAACCGTCAAAAAGATATGCACTGCGCATCTCCCGCGGGATGCCATACCGTCCCGAAAGATAAGCCATAGTATCAGTCTTTTTCCTATTCAGTCGGTATGGATAATTTATGATGGTATGCCGCAGCCATTTTTTCGGAACCCAGAAGAAACATATCTTCATGCATTCGGCAACAAATCGTTTAAGTTTTGTGGTACCGTTATGATAGCCATTCTTCATGGAATAAAGAACTACGCAGAAATTCAGAAAGCAGAAATAAAATTTTGCCAGAAATTTACTGTCATAGATAGTGTCGTATGGGAGAACATCCACCAGAAAGCCTGTATTCCCCAAAGTCTCCGGCTGCTGAACACTCCGGTAGCTGGTACCGTTAAGCACCACCTTGGCAAAGAAAGTCCCTACTTTCTCATTCTGCTGGATGCACATAAGTGAGAACTCCGGACTCAATTCTTCAGGAGCAACTTTCAGAAAACGGTCATAATCTTCCCGGAGCATGGCAATGTCAATGTCATCATCCCATGGTATGAAACCTTTATGCCGTACAGCACCTATCAAAGTACCTCCGGTAAGGAAATATTTTATATCGTGCTTTGCGCAGACTCTTTTTATCTCTTTAAGAACTTTCAGTTCCAGAAGCTGGACTTTCCTGAGTTCTTCAGGCGTAAGTTTTTTACTCATCATAAGTACTCAATCGGAAGAACCACAAGGTTTTCCTTTAAATAAAGTTTCTGGTCATAGCGGCACAGGATAACTCCCAATCCCCGCTTCTTTTCAACCTCTTTATCCAGGACATTGAATGCATTAGCCATAGAAACATTCGGAGATGCCGACTTTTTTATCTCTACAGGATAAAGAATTCCATCCTGCTCAATTATCAAATCAATCTCTGAATCTCTGCTTTTATCGTTTCCCCTGTAATAAAATAAATTGAAATCATACTCCATTCCTTCGTTAGTAAATGATTTTATGATTTCGGAGACAACGAATGTCTCAAAGATATTTCCACTTATAGCACTTTCTTCAAGAGCTTCTCCACTGTACCACTTTGAAAGATAACAACACAATCCAGTATCCCTGAAGTAGAGCTTCGGCGTTTTTATTGCCCGGTTAAGATGGCTTGAATAGTATGGTTGAAGAATATATATCAAGCCAGTCCTTTCCAAAACAGATATCCATGACTTAATTGTTACCATAGAAACTCCGACATCTTCCGCCATATTTGCATAATTAAGCAGTTGCCCTGTTCTGGCAGCACATGCTGCTAAAAATTTACGAAAGGCGATCTCATCTTTAATATTCAGTTCGCTCCGTATGTCCCTTTCCAGATATGTTTTTACATAGGAAGAATAAAAATCCATCCAGTCCCGGTCTGTTGTATGAAGCTGCGGATACATCCCTCTGTGGATGATCTTCCAGAGATTTTCATATGGTTTAAGCTTTTTTTCACGCAAGGAGATATATTCTTCTGTCGGAACAAAATGCCTGTTGAATTTCACTCCATTCAGTTCCCTGAGGGAGAGCCCCTGAAGTTCCAGAATGCTTATTCTTCCTGCAAGAGATTCCTTTGATTTTTCCATAAGCCTCATCTGCTGTGAACCTGTCAAAATATAGCTACCATAATTGTCTGTATTATCACATTCCATCTTAATGTATGGGAAAATCTTTGAAGCATACTGAACTTCGTCCAGCATCACCGGCTTTGAAGCATTTTTTATAAAAAGTTTAGGATCTTCCTCTGATGCTTCAAGAAGAATCTGATCATCAAATGTCATATACTTTATATCAGGGAATATTTTTCTGAGCAAAGTTGATTTTCCGACCTGCCTTGGGCCAGTCAGAAGAAGACACTTGCTGGTCTTTGACCTTTTTAATACTATCTCTTCAATTTCTCGTTCAATAAACATTAAGAAAATAACCCTTTGTGTAAAATATAAAGTTGGACTTTATATTTTACACGCCATAATCTTACAATATCACTTAGCAACATTAAACGCAAGTCAGCTAAAGGAAGAAATAAGATCCCTCTCGTGGTGTAAATCTTTACTCATTTTTCTTTTTCCTCATGCTGCGGATCAGATCATGTATCATATCTTCCAGATTTTTTTCAGGATGCCAGCCCAAAGCTTCCAGTTTTGAGGAATCCAGCTGCAATCTGACAACAGGGTTATATCCAAACCTGGCAGCATCTTCAGCCAGATCAAAAATCACCCGGCTGCCGGAATCAGGATATAACTGACAGAAAAGCTTTGCCATATCCGCAATGGATACAGTCGTACTTTTATTTGCTATATTATACGCCTCTCCGGTCTCTCCGGAAAGAAGAACCGCCATAATTCCAGTTACAGCATCTGAGACATGACAATAATTCCGGACTGTCTCACCACGAGTCTTCAGAATAATATTTTCATGCTCAATAATACTTCTGGCAAACTGTGCGAATACCCGCCCGTCATCATATGCAACTCCGTCCCCGAAAGTCTGTGCCAGCCGTGCTATCTTAACCGGAATTCCATATTCTGCGGCATAAGAACAGCACATGCACTCACATAACCGTTTTCCCTCAGAATAACTGGAACGGATAGAAAGAGGATCGGTCAGTCCATAATCTGTCTCGGCAACATTCCTGACTTCAGCATCATCAAACTTTCCATAAACTTCCAATGAACTCAGATACACAAAGCCTTTCAGCTTTTTGCCTATGCACTGATCAAGGAGATTTATTGTTCCCTGAACTGCTGTTTTTATAGTCTCCACAGGCTTTTTTACAAAGCTTATGGAAGATGTTGTACTTGCTGCATGGATAATATGATCAGCAGCACAATTTCTGATATCCAGAGTACATATATCCCCATATACAGGCACAATATTATTCAAATCACAGCCCGAAAAGCATGATCTGAACTTTTCCTCACTGCGGCAGCAGGCATAGATTCTGATCCCGCGGTTCTCTTCTCTGTTCAATCTGTCCAGAAAAAGAACCAGACGGCTGCCTATAAGACCAGTAGCTCCGGTAATGAGCACCGCTGTATCTTTCAGTTCCTCAAACATCATCATATCCCGAAGATCTGCTGGTTCTCACGGACATCATAAAGAGCCCGGAATGTATAGAAATCAGCAGGAGTTGTTATCTTTATGTTGTCAAAAGTACCCAGAACAGTATAGAGCTCATTGCCGTAATACCGCATAAGGCTGGCAGAATCTATCATGTTAAACTTGCCATCCTTTATTGCCTGTTCATGGGCTTTCAGTATGTCACCAAGATAAAAACACTGTGGCGCTTTGGCATGGTAACACTTGCTCCTGTCAGTGATAGTCTGGATCCTGTTTCCATCTGTGGTAACTATCGTTTCGATAGCCGGAGTCACGGTGATGGCAGAACCATGCGCTTTCACAGAATTGATGCAGGCAGAGATAAGCTCATCATTCACCAGGGGCCGCACACCGTCATGGATCAGCACAATGGAATCATCCGGTGCAAACTCATGTATGGCTCTGAGTCCGTTATAAATGGATTCCTGACCTGTTTTTCCACCGGGAACCACCGCCTTTACCTTATCCAGCTCATATTTATCCAGCAGTTTTTTCAGCGCCGGGATCCAAGGCTCCAGGCAGGCAATCACAATATTGTCGATCTCATGATGATACTGGAAATTCTCAAGTGTATGAATGATTATCTCCTTGCCATACAGTCTGAGAAACTGCTTAGGCTTGGATTTGCTGTTCATTCGGCTTCCTGAACCGCCTGCAAAAATAAGCACATTATTCATCGGATCACCTCTTTTTTCTATATTTCTGTGTCGGACTTTTAGGTTTTTCAGGCTGAGTCTGTTCTATCAGTCCCAGCTTCATGGCAGGCTGTATATAATCAACCATCAAAGTAGGACGATGTTTCAAATTCAGCCGGTCAAGTATTTCTCTGACCGAAAGCTCTGCATCAAGTACACTCAAAAGCCGCCTGACTTGTTCGGTTACTTGTTCGGTTACTTGTTCGGTTACTTGTTCGGTTACTTGTGTCCTGAAAATTGTAACAAAAAGACCACCATCTTTTATCGCAAACTCAGGCTCAGGAAATCCAGCAGTCTTAAAACCATCTACTATTTTCCTAATCCCACGTCCCCATGACTCAATAAAACCAGCTTTATAAAAGACATTTGCAATATTTTTATTCCTTGGCTTGGATGAATGAGGCTCAAGTAACGTCTGCGGCGTAAATCCTACAGGAAGTTCTCCCTCATTCCATAAGGTAATTCTGTCATTGAAAACCCGCATCTGAATAGGAGCACCAGAGTAATTTTTATGGATAATGGCATTAAAAATCACCTCTCTCAAGGCATCCTCAGGAATCTCCAATGGTTCAATACGTTCCAGCCTCTCATAATGGACAGGTCGGATAATATATTTTGACGAAAGAATTTCAATAACACGATCTGCCATCTGCAAGATATTTCCCTCGATAAGATCCTGAAACAACAAATCAGTCTCATCCTTTCCAAAACGACCTATCTTAAACTGCACTGCAGTAAAAAATCGCTGAGGATTCTTTGCAAACAGCAAGACTGCTGCATTTTTCAGGCAACCTTCAGGTGTCATCAAATTCAAATTTTCCAATATAGCTGTTTTATCATAAATATCCATTTCTGCAGGAATTCTCCCTGATTTCAAGGCCTTGTTTATAAAATATTTTATTGCCTTATCATCAAGACTATCCAAGGTTGCAGATGAGCAAGCAACATTGTCCCAACTGATTCCCATTTTTTTAAAAAGAAATTCCTGCAATGCTATACCAGTAAGCTCCTGTTTAGTAGAACCAGACCGATAATGATAAGTACCTTTATAGGAAATTGGAACATTAGATGCCAGAACAGTTATGCGGAGATATTCTTTTCCGTTTTCAACCAATAAATCGACATCACAGACAATCCCAAGAAGAGAAATTATTTTATTGGGAATATCCTCAAGTAATCTTCTTGAATTAGGAAGACCGCTGATATTGCCATCATCATCTATACCAATATAAAGTATCCCGCCATGTGCATTGGCAAATCCGCAGATCCATTTAAGATATTCATCATGCCATGTTTCTTTAAATTCTGTATTCTGATTCTCTTTTCTCAACATCATTCCAATTATGATCCTAAAGTATAATCATATCTCAAAATCTGACTTTTCAGGAAACATTTTATCAAAAGCACGCAACAGCATATCTGTTTTTTCTTTAAAACAATCAATTCCATTTCCTTTATATACATCATCATTAATACATATTTCTTTATATTTGTGAGATGTTATATCTTCAATATCATTTTCAGAAATAGTCTGCAAACAATATTTCCCCTCAAATCTGGTGGCATTAAAAGGAACAAAATTGCCACTGTACAAATTCCAGATACGAAACAGCCACTGATTGACATCTTCATATTGATTTCTGAATTTATGTGCCATTGTCTTTTCCAGAATATCACCACAATTGTTCCATACTTCAATAAGTGTGGACTTCAAATATGGCTGGGCAAAATGGCGTGTAGCTAAGGCACCAAAACTGGCTTTATTTACAACCAATAAATTCCTTATCATTCTTTTCCCGTACTTATGTGAAAAAAACTTGCTTTTATTTTTTCTAATCACATCGCCTTTATTGAAATGTTTGTTAAGGACTATCAGATCATTCATATAAATATGCGGAATCCCGGAATTCAGAAAATCCAATGCAGCTAAAAAAGCATAATCACATGGAAGACCATTTTTGAAGAAATAATCTGGCGAAATAAAATCTGTCAGAAAAAAATCATCATTAAAATAGATGAAATGTTCAGCCAGCCCATTTATTTTATGCATAAATAATTCAATAGGATGACTGCTGAACACTGGTAAATATTCTGGCAATATATAATCAGAATGCTTGACCCAATTCAATTTAGGATTATTTAAATTCAGCCAATCAGGTTTTTGACCGCATGTTATAAAATGAACTTTATTCACCCACGATGCATATTTTTCGATTCCCCGAAACCAATATTTTAACAGGCCATAATCACGGAAGCGGGAAGCATCTGACAATTTTTCATCAGGTATCAATACCTTATTTCCAGGATTGTATTTATTAAATTGTTCTATCCATACTGGGTCATTCCCATCGACCCAGGGAATAACTATATCAATTGGATATTCCATTTTTTATATTCTCCTTCAATTTATGGATAAAATATAACAACTTATATTGCCTGAACTGTAAAAGCAAAATGGTCATATTACATCTGAACGGAAATATTTTATAAGGTCTTAAATTCCTTTTTATCTCTTCATGACCTGTCATAAACAGGATATAGTCTTTAAATTCACTAAAGGTTATATTATCGCGTATTATTTTATAAATAAATCTTAATAGATATTGGATAAGATAAACTGGAAGAATTTTTTCTGTTAGATGATTCTTATCTATCTGCTGAATCCTGTTATAAACAACAATTACTGATTTAAATTTATCCTTGGAGAATTTTCGTGTGACCTGCTGTTCTGATAATCTGTAATTCCAAAGACAATCTTCAAGAATCACAATTCTTTCAGAATCATTCAAACACTCCAATGTTATTATATTATCTTCAGCATAAAATATTCCCAATGCATGTTTTATACCTTTTTTTGCAATTTCTTTCTTATAAATTTTACCCCATGCATATATAGGAATACCAAACCCTCTTACTTTTTTATCATAAAACAATGATTCTGATATGATCTTATCAATTCCAGATCTGTCGTATATACCCAAAATAGGTTTGATTTCTTTTTTTCTAATATCATTTTTCACTTCATAACACTGACAGACTGCCATATCTGCATCATTCTGAAGAGCTGCTCTATAAAGCACTTCCACAGCATCAGGTTCGATCCAGTCATCACTGTCCACAAAAACTATCCATGCTCCGGAAGCCATATCCAGACCACTGTTTCTGGCAGCACTCAATCCCTGATTCTCCTGATGGATAACCTTCACACGGCTGTCTTTCTGTACATATTCATCACAGATCTTGCCGCAGCTGTCCGGTGAGCCGTCATCCACCAGAATACATTCAAAATCTGTGAATGTCTGGGCAAGTATGGAATCCACACACTTATTCAAATATGGTTCAACTTTATAAACCGGTACTATTATTGATACTTCAGGCATATTACTTTCCAATTTTCACTAATTTATTTACCAGCATATCCATATGAAGAATTATCATAAGATATTTGATCTTCTTTTTTCCATGATAAAATCTGACAGCCTGCCAGTTTGCCTCAGGAAACATATTTCTCCAGGTATTAAAATCAAGCGGTTCATGCTTGATAAACCAGTTCTTTATTTCCATCTTATATTGGAGGATGGTACTGTAAAATCTGTCAAGCTGTCCGATCTTTGAAATATCTGTTTCAATTCTGCGGCATACCTCTGTCTTTGTATAAATATTTTTCCTTCTGATATTATTAATTATTGATCCGCTTCTTTGCCTGTAATGATAAAGCTTATCTGCCATGCACCACACCTTTCTGCCAGCAGCCAGAGCCATATAAGAAAAATAAGTATCTCCATTATTAGATATATCCTCAGGGAATCTCAGTCCAATTTTTTTAAGCATTTCAAAAGAATACATCCGCATCCAGCACATTCCATTCCACCAGGCAAGAGGTTCATTTCTGGAAAATTTCAATTCTCCCTCTTTGATTCCATCATGTTTCAAGTACTTTTTTTCATTTATATTTTCATCATAACATACATCAAAATCCCACTGAACAATATCAGCACCATGCCTATCAGCAGAAAGTGCCTTTTCCAACAAATCGCCCTCGATCCAGTCATCACCATCCACAAAAACTATCCATGCCCCGGAAGCCATATCCAGGCCGCTGTTTCTGGCTGCATTTACCCCATGATTCTCCTGATGGATAACCTTCACACGACTGTCTTTCTGTGCATATTCATCACAGATCTTTCCGCAGCTGTCTGGTGAGCCGTCATCCACCAGAATACATTCAAAATCTGTGAATGTCTGGGCCAGTATGGAATCCACACACTTATTCAAATATTTTTCAACTTTATAAACTGGGACTATTATGGATATCTCAGGCATCAGTTCATCCTCCGTCTGGCAGCTGCAATAAAAGAAAGTACATACTCATTTTTCTGAATGAGCAAAAGTATGCCATATACTATAACACCGACCAGTATTCCAATTACAGAACTTATGCCCAGATTTTTGATATAATTAATGCAAAGAATAACAGGTATTGCCATTATCATAGAATCCATCAGGTATTTTCCGAAAGATCTCCATATCTTTCCCAGATGAATCAGATCTCTTGCCCGATAAAGCTGGATCCCGGTCACCATTGATTCAGCACAGACTGTGGCAATGGCAGCCCCCATCGCCTGATAGCGGGGAATAAGGATCGCATTGAAGATCACATTGGTAACTGCACCGCCAAGAACTGAATACAATGTCCATTTCTCTTTTCTCATAGGCATAAAAAGCTGGTTTCCTATAAAATTACCCATTCCGATAATCAATATAATAGGATTCATGATTTTCATTACAGGAACAGCAGCAGCAAAATGCTCACCGCTCATAAGCAGCACAGCGGGACGCCCCACACAGCAGAGTCCTACAGCACATGGAACAGCCAGCATAAATAAAACATCAGCGCCTTTATAAATCAGATCGTCAAATTTCACCTTGTCAGTCTTATAATAATAAGATAATCGCGGCAGCAGTACAGCACTTATAGCCACCACAAAATTCAGCACGATTCTGTTGATCTTGGTCGCAGCAGTATAAATTCCCACCTGATAATCATCAGACAGAAAACCCAGCATAGTTGTGTCCAATGCAGTGTAGATCTTCACAGCGGCGGCCATGGCAAAAAATATAAAAATAGGCCGCAAGTGCTTTCTCAGCTCCAATCTCTGATAAAGTGAATATTTTATATACTTTCTGGAATGAATTATATTGCACAGGTTTCCGCCCACACTGGCCAGAACTGAGACAGCTGCATAATTCAGATAATCCTCTTTGGTCCTGACAAATATGAACAGCAGAGCCAGTCCCACAAAATGGAAAATCATAGAACGGATGGCAATATACTGAAAATCTTCCATGGCATTGTAAAGCCATTCCATCCCCATCGTATTAAACAGTATGGTGGCACTGAATATGCACAGCAATGCCCTGTAATGGCTGAATTTCGGCACTGCCACCAATGCAATTCCCAGGAGAATATAAGATACAAGCGTGGAAATCAGGTTGATCGACAGAATTTCCTTAGCAACTTTGCTGCGCTGCGCCAGATCATCCCGCACTTTTGCCACTTCCCTGATGCCATAGACAGATATTCCCAACGAAGCTATGATCACAAAATACTGGATGACATACCTGGCAAAATTCACCTTGCCCACTCCATCTGGCAGCAATATACGGGATGTATATGGGAACGTGATGAGCGGGAAAATTAGATTCATGGCAGTCTTGAACATATTCAGAGCTGCATTTTTCTTAAGGGAAGGAGCTTTATCCAAAAATATGTTTCCTTATAAAGTTTTTTATAGGAACAGGTATCATTCTTTTTATTTTCATCTTCAGAAGATTGACAGGATCATATCTGAAAAGGATTTTCTCAATTTCTGCGCTTATTCTGCGGATCTTTTTCAGATTTTCATGGGTACTGTTTTTACGGTCACCATTATACATCTGGCAGAATTTTCTTCCCAGCAGTCCTATATGTGTACCGGCAAGACCATGTTCCTCATAGTATGATACTATCATACTGAATACAGACAACCTTGGGGCAGCTACTTTATCTCTGCATCCCATTATTGAATTTGCCCTCTGCCGATATTTATAAAAATATTTATCAAGATAATATCCATACTGAATATTCACAGCATAGCAATAAAAGAAATAATTATCTTCCAGAATGTATCCGTCTGGGAATCGCAGATTCAGTTTCTTCAGCACAGAAGCCCTGAAAAGTTTATTCCATACAGTAACTGTGGTATCAAAAATAACATCATCTGTCATTTTCTGCTTGCCGGAAAATTTCATAGCATGATATTTTTTTTCACCTGTCACCCGAGGATGATCGCCAGGCAGATCATCAGATACGATCTCAGCGCCAAAACAGACCAGGTCTATTTCTTTATCTTTCTTAAATTCATATAAAACTCGCTCATATGTATCAGGATCGATCCAGTCATCAGAGTCTATAAAACCGATATATTCTCCGGAGGCAAGTTCAAGTCCAGCATTACGTGCTACAGACACGCCGCCTTTTTCCAGATCTACAATTTTGATACGCTTATCACATCTAGCATATTCTTTCAGAATTTCCAGGGAATTATCTGTGGAACCATCATTAACACAGATTATTTCTATCTTATGGAAGGTCTGATTCACCACACTGTCCAGACACTGGCGAAGATATTTCTCAACATTATAGACAGGAATTATCACTGATATCAAAGAACCATTATCTGCATTCATATAACTCAATTATTAATATCGGCAGGATTCCATTCAAGATGCAGCTTAACAATCTGGCCATTCTTAACTTTTTTCGTATATGCGAATGGCTCATCATGCCATACTATCTTGCCATCTTGCACTATATTCTCATCATCAACTGTGAAATCAGTATAATTTATATAGACAGGAACCCGTTTATTGTCTGCATTCCGTACATCTTTTCCACGCAATGTAATCTTCAGGTTGCCATCATGTCTGCATTTTATTTCTATATCTATATTTCCAGCATTACTTTCTATCACAGTTCCAGTTCCCTTGGCATCTGCAAACCACTTTGGAGTATCTGTTCTTGCCGTTTTATCAGAAATACTGATTATCTTGACAGAATTTGAGGCATTTCCATAATTCTTTATGTCTATCCTACCAATGCTTTGATAAGCATCAGTAAATCTTTGCTCAGTATTTATATCAGACAAAATATACTGTTCTGAACACCAAACAGACAACCTATCAAGTTTATCTGCTTTTACCGAATCAGGAATCTTTTCTATCTTTTTATTTGAATAAAATAAAATTCTTCCGCCGTCAATCAAATCATAAGCATCTTCAATGGATTTAATGATATAAACCTCATTGGTATCTTTCAAATATGGAATGATCATACCCAATTTCCACTTTTCATCAGATAAAAGTACAATTTTATTTATGGCATCAGATTTTAAAAATTCCAGTTTATCGATTTTAGCAGCATCCAGATAATCAATATTCCTGCTGTTGGCATGAACAGGGAATGTACAGCATACCAATATAATGGTCGATATCATTCCAGCTATGGTACCAAGGTCTATTCTCTCATTTTTTGCAGTATAAATCAAAGCAAATATAGGTATAGCAGGTGCCACATACCGTCCGGTTTTATATGGTGCCAGGAATAGTGCAAATATATAAAACAGCAAAAGTCCACATGAAAACAGCAGAACACCACAATTTTCAGCTCTATTTTTCCTGCATAAAATTAAAATCAGATATACGAAATTAATACACCAAAGCAATTTAAGCCATACATTGTTAAAGGTATAGATTTTCAATAAATTATAACATGTTTTTTTAAAGTTACCTGTCAGGTCATGTCCGGAAAGCTTCTGAAAGGCCGCTGTGCCTTGATATACAAAGAAACCGGAACCATAATCCCAGTATATAATCTTGGCAACCGCAAATCCAAGCAACAGAGCACCAAACATAAACAGGAGCATATCATATCGTTTATGAACGATCGTCTTTATAACCAGTATCAATCCCAGGATTCCAATATAAATCAGGGAAAAATAACCTGTCAGAAGAGTCAGTCCGATACACAGTGCACTGACCAGCATATTTCTGACATTGATGACAGGCTCATTGTTATCCACTGCCTTATAAAAGGCAAAATAAAGATATGTAAACAGGATGAACATCGTCTCCTGCAGTGGATATGGGCGCAGGAAAAGGGATGATGATATTGTCAGCGGATAAAAAAAAGCCACACACAGCCCTATAAGCACGGCCTTATCCGATGTGGTCAACTCGCACAGCAAGGCACACATCAGATAAAACGATAACATAAAAAACAGCAGATTCAGCAGGAATCCGATCCTGATGATACAATGATAATCGCTGGTTTTTATTCCGGTGAAACACAGTCTGAACAGGCTGTAATAAAAATTAGTATGGGGAGTGTCTGGATTATTGTTCCAAAGAATTTTCAGGTCATGTAATGTATCACGTTTGCTGTCGGAATCAAACAGAAACATTTCCTTTAGCTGGGAACCAGAATATTTCTTTCCACACAATTCATCAAATGGTTTATAAAATTCATCATTATGGTTTGATATGACAACGCTGAGCCACTCATCCAGATGCAGACTCTTCTTGTTGTCACACCAGCACACCCGGCACAACATCTGAAGTATGAAGATAACCAGCAGGTAATAGAAGAATTTTTTGTTCTGTGTTCTTTTTTTTATTGTACTGTAAGGATGGATAATCATAACAGCCTTTTTATTTTTTTTCTTACTTTTTTGCAGAATAATTTGACTGTATATATGAAACCATGCTGTTTGATGCAGCGCAGACCGCCTTTGAACTTTTTAACTAACTTTTTAACCAAATAAAAATATTTGCTTGTCAGGAAAAAATATTTTCTAATAAAATTTTTATAATTCTTATCATTTTTAATTTTATGTTCCAGGAACATGCTACCGTGACTAGCGTCAATATATTCTAATATATTTTTCATAAAAATATCATTTTTATTTTCGGTAACATTACTTTTCCACAAAGCAGTTTCTTGTGTTTCTGGAATATATCGTAATTTACGCGCTGGATAACAATTTACTACAGGAATATTATTCATAACCTCTATCATTTTCAGCCATAAATCATCCGCAGCTAAACACAAATGAGAAATCAATTCTTTATTATAATATTCGGATTTCATCAACTCCACTGGATATAAACACCCACCGACACCAGTTGCCAGTAATGCCATAGATGGTATATTTAAACAATAATCATAACTATGAACCCAATCATTATAAGATTTTATTGATCCGTCTTTATTAAAGAGCATCAGATGAGTTCTCAATGTACTTATACAATCAGGATGCAATAGATATGAAATATACAAAGATTCCAATAATTTATTATCATATAGAATATCGTCGTCAACTGTAACTACTAAATCTTTTGGATATTTATGAAATGCATAAAAATATTTATTATGTGGACGTAAATTATCATCATACCAATGTATTTCAACTTGTTTTGAATCAACTAATGTAAGTAATGTTTTTGGCAAATTTTTTCCACTATTCTCAAATTCAGATCTTACCAAACACAAAATTATCTTATCTGCCTTATAAGTCTGATTAATAATTGCCGTCAATACAAAATGTATACCATCTATTCTTGCAGGATATGTAGTTAAAGAAACAATTAATTTTTTATTTCTTAATTTTTGAATACATTCATATGTATTATTTTTTAATATTAAGAACTTATAATATTTTAGTTTATCACCAATCAAATCTTCTGATAAAGAAATAAATTCTGAAGTATTAAATTTTTTATGTATTGCATCATAAAAAGGTTTCACAACATCAGCGTTAAAATCAGGACAATTATTTTCCAACCCGTAAATATAATTATCAATTATAAAACGATAAAGTGATATTTTTATTTTATTAAAATAAGGTAATTTTTTTATTTGTGCTTCTGCACTTTCTAATGCCTTTACAATATTCATTATGTTCTTTGCTTTTGTAGAAGTAATAGTGCCAGCTTGACCCCATCTATATCTATAGAATTTTTCCGTTGTGTAACTTATTCTTTTCGCTCTTGCCAAAGCAACAGCAGCAAAAGTAATATCATTTTGCGTAGATATAGGTTCAAAATACAAATTATTATTTCGAATGAAAGAAGCATTAAAAAGTTTGTTCCATGGCGTAGGATTTATTGTCTGCAAAATATTTTTAGGACAGTCTTTATAATTAAATACATTATTTTTTTTATTAATTCTTTTGGGATTTATTTCTGTCCTATCAATTTCAGTACCATCTTCAAAAAATTTTACTCCGTTAAAGGCAACTATATCAGCTTTATTTTTATCTGCTAATTCCACTGTTTTTGCAAGCAAAAATTCAGAACATAAATCATCTGAATCCATAAAATATACATACTCACCTTTTGCCACAGTAAATCCTGCATTACGAGCAACACCAGCATGTAAATTTTCTTGGGTTATAACGGTAATTCTATTATCTTTTTTCGCATATTCTCTTAATATTTCTAATGAACTATCTGTAGAACCGTCATCCACGCAGATGATTTCTATTTCCTGCAAGGTCTGATTCACCACACTGTCCAGACACTGGGGCAGATACTCAGCTGTATTATACACAGGAATAATTACTGATACTTTCGGAGTATAACCAATTTTATTTTGAATTAAAATTTTTGCAGTTGTATCTGGATCACCATTAGCATTGTGCACTAAAATTTTTTCTGTCATATTTACCTCAATATATTATTCATTTCTTCCGATATCACAGACTGTCCCGATATTTTTTCACTGTTTCTCCGGGATCTCCATCAGCCATTATCTTTCCATGATCGAACCAGATCGCCCGCGTACATTCTTTTTCAACAAATCCCAGACTATGAGTAACCACGATCACGGCCTTGGCGTTTTTCATCATGCAGTGAATGGTATCGCTGGCTTTTTTCTGGAAAGAAGCATCTCCAGCGCTGAGAGCTTCATCAATGATGAAAAGTTCAGGCTGGATCGCCGCAGCAATGCTGAATCCAAGTTTTGAACGCATTCCGCTGGAATAATTCTTCACTTCCTTATCCACATCTTTGCCCAGATCAGCAAACTCAAGGATCTGAGGGCGGAGTTCCAGCAGTTTTTTCTTAGGTATACCGATCATCATGCCATTAAGAAGAATATTGTCTGAAGCCGGAAGCTGCATATTGAATCCCGACCCCAATGACAGCAGAGCAGAGGTTTTGCCATCAACAGTAAGAGTTCCCTCATCAGGACGGTAAATACCGGTCAGCACACGGCAGAGTGTAGATTTCCCGGCTCCATTATGCCCGATGATACCTACAATATCCCCTTCTTTTATCTCAAAACTTACATTCCGCAGTGCCCAGAATTTATCTTTTCCGATCCTGAAGCAGATCCCCATAGCAGTCGCCTTAATGAAGGTTTTGGCATCAGATATTGGCATAGGTCCAGCAGGCACTTTTTTTATAACTTCCAGATTTTTTCTCACCACAGATGCCGGAGCAGGAACTTTCTTCTGCGGGATATAGCCTTTTCCATAAACAGATTCAAGGTATGCATCTGCAACTTTCTCAGGAGCCCCTTCTGACTTTATATATCCCTTGTCGATCCATATTGCCCTGGTGCAGCGAGATCTGACAAATTCCATATCATGAGTGACTATCACGATCATCCGGGCTTTTTTTATCAGCTCTTCCATTTTTGCGGCTGACTTCTGACGGAACCTTTCGTCTCCGGTGCTTAAAGTCTCATCCAGAACCAGTGTTTCAGGGGCCAGCATGGCAGCTATGCTGAATCCAAGGCGGACACGCATACCGGAGGAATATTTTTTCAGAGGGATCCTGATAAATTCTCCAAGCTCTGAAAATTCCACTATCTCATTGAAATGCTGTCTCATCTCCCGGTGGGAAAATCCCATCATCATTCCATTGAGATAAATATTTTCTTCTCCTGTAAGCTCATTGTCAAAACCGGCACCAAGAGACAGAAGTGCAGATACATTTCCGTCTATGGAAAGTTTTCCGCGGTCAGGTCTCAGAAGATCACTCAGGATCCTGCACAGAGTGGTCTTCCCGGTGCCATTGGAACCGATAATGCCCAGAATTTCTCCGGCAAATCCTTCAAAGCTGATATCCTGAAGTATCCATTTTTTTCCTCTACCGGCTTTCTTTCCTTTGGCTATATTCAGCATCATGGAACGGAAATCATCGCAGGTACGGTCTGCATAATAATAGAGAGCTAAATTCTGTGCATCGATTATTTTTTCAGGATCATCACTCATCATAAAGCCTTGACGATCTTATGCTCATTTTTATCAAAAAACCATAACAATCCCAGAATTGCAGCCACAGAGAAACCCATCAGAACAGCAAGAAGCCTGAAATCAGGGAATCTTCCATACATGAATACATCTCTGTATGCCTGAAGCAGCCAGGCGATTGGATCATATCTGACCACCCACTGATATTTTTCAGGCAGAAATGTAACCTCCCATATTACAGGGGCAATGAAATGAAGGATCATTATTATGTGTCCCACTACATTCTTAAAGTCCCGGATAAATATGCAGATATAGGAAAGGAACATGGCTATGGCCAGCTGGAACAGCAGTTGTACCAGAATGATCAGCGGCAGGCATACCAGCTGTATTCCCGGCATTCTGTGGAAAAACAGCATGAATCCCTCAACTATCAGAAGTCCGAACAGAAAGTTTATAGTCTGGGACAGAGTAGTTCCCACCGCAAAAATAGCCTTGGGCAGATAGACCTGGGTTATTATTCCGCTGTGGGACAGAATGGCATTGCAGGACATGCTTACTGTGGTGCTGAAATACCTGAACACGATCATTCCGACAACAAGAAACGGTGAATAATCAGGAGAGCCGCGTTTCATTATCACAGCTACAAGAAAATAATAAATCAATATATTCAGAAACGGATCCAGCAGCCACCATAAATAACCAAGCGCCGTGTTTCTGTTCTCTGCCTTCAATCCGGTGACCACCAGATAGGAAACCAGATCTTTTCGCTTCCACATCTCCTTCATATATCTGATCATGATTCAATTCCTTTTCCGTCAATATTTCCTGTTATGTTCAGAATAAAAAGTTCTTCGATATCATGCCCTATGATAAAAATACAGGAATTTTTATCAGAAACCGAATCCACAAGTTCCAGTCTGTTTTTCAGACACATATATTCAGCAATTCCGCGCAGAAAACTGGAAACAGGAATATAAACTTTCCGGATATCTTTCCCAGCCTGCTGATAAATTATCTTTTCCAGCAGCTCTGAATAATATCTCATTCTTGAATTAAATTCAGAGATCTCCAGCGCTGAATCTGCTTTCAGCATTCCGATACCAGCCTCTGTCAGCTGATAGCGCATATTACGGCTGTTGGTCTTTATCAATCTGATAAGTCCATTTTTCTCCATATTCCGGAGAATGGCATTGATCATACCCAATGATAAGGATGCAGCATCTGCAAGCTCACGCTGCTTGATGGAGGAGTTTTTATAAATATGTCTGAGGATAACGGTTTCTTTAGTCACCAGTTCAAGATTCAGGGCATAATCTGCCCAGTGAAATGACATGAAAATTTCATTTTATAAAAGCAAAACGCCGCCGCAACAGGCTGTTTCCCAGAATAAAATGTTGTTCAAAGATAGAACAAGTTTATATCATTCTGCGAGGTTTTGCAATGAAAAAAGAAAATTTTATTTAAGGAGTTGAATACTGCTTATATACTGCATCTGTAATTTTTTCAATATTCTGCTTGATATATTCATTTTCAGGATAAAGCTTCAGAATCGTATCCTGCAGTTCTGCCCTGGAATACTGATGTGGCTGTGTCGTTACTTCTACTTCAACTATCTGACCATCTTTCACAGCCATTTCATATTTATATGGTTTGTCGTGCCATGTAGCAACAGGAGCAGATAATATCTCATGTCCATTTATTTTAATAGAAGAATAATCCGCCCAAAGAGGGAAACGGACATTATCTATTCTTTTATCAATTCCCTTGAAAGCAAGTTTAAGCTGGCCATTATTTTTTATCTCAATGGTCATTTTCTGCTTCGCAATTGAACTCTCAACGACCTTTCCATGTCCCTTGGAATCAGAAAACCATGAAGGTTCAGTAACTTTTTCTGTACTTTTAATTACAATACGATTATTCTCACCACCATAATTCTTTATATCTATGCGTGAAGAATTCAGTATAGAAAGGAGATAATGTTTTATTGGATCCATATGGGAAATTTTTGATGTCGACTGCCATTGCTTATCCTTTCCAAAGACCTCACTTCTGAGCCAGTCAGTACGAACAGCCAGCCAATATGAAATATAATTCATATCCTCCTGAACAGTATTATAATTTTTACTCCACCTGACAGAATCATATTTTCTGGACTGATTTATCTCATCGATCAATGCCTTATCAAAACTATGAAAAAAATCCTGCACATCATTCTGCACAGATTCTGTCATCAGAGACATTTTTTCATTATAAATTTTCTGGAATGCAGGATTTTTACTATTAATAAAATCATTTTCATAAAAATTTGTTTTAATTTCTCCGGTCTGTGTTATGTAATTAAATGTCGAATCAAAATCCCATACTGTAGCTATTTTTATCTTTGAATTTTCTGTATTATCATACTTTACTAAATATTTATTTGTTCCATATCGGTCTTTGGTTCCTACAATATTATGAAAAAGATAAAAGCTGGTAAAAGAATCAACATCCAGAATATCATCGTATGTACCTTGCTTTATAGAATTTTTCATTTCATCTATCTCTCTCTTCACAGCAGAAATTCTTTCATCATCTAAATCTTTATCTTCAGGGTATTTAAAAGAATAATAATTAGAAGATCGAAATTTCTTTTTATCCTCAAACTGACTGCGCCATAAATTCTCAACACAGAAACCGCTTTTATCAACCAATATTTTATTCTCAGTACCTGCTTCTACTGCTTCAATCAGCAGATAAATTCCTCTATACTCATTGTTCATCACCACATTCACAAATGTCCACTTTGGAATCCAGTCAAAATCAAATTTCGATGCTATATGAAAAGCAGTTACTGTATTCAGGGTATTGGCATCCCAGAGCAGACTCCATTCTTTTGACTTATATCCGGTACTTTTGCCAGTGATACATTCCAGTAGATCAGCATCTTTCTCAAGTTTTATCTTATATGGTTTCTTGGAACCATAAGCACTGCTGTTTCCCCTTATACGGATTTTCATTCCTGACTGTTTCTTTGCATACTCCCCGCTGTCATAAAGAACTCTTTCCGCTTTTAATATTTTAACCTGCCCCGGTACTTTTATTTTATTTTCAACAGTCCAAGCTTTGGTTTTTTCCTTAGTATATTCTGCTGTAGGCTCCACATTATCTACTGTATTAATATTCAAAACAGGAAGCGCATCAATTTTCTGAGTCACATGGGCTGTCCTAGTATAAGCAAGTTCTTCAGCACCATCTGACACTGTTTTTATTTGGCAGAAATAATCATTTTCAAGGTAGTTACTTCTAGGAATCGGCAAAGTTATAACAATCTTACTACCTTTTTTCAGGGAATATATACTGCCTGAATCTTCCAATGAGATAGCAGATTCCATGCTGTTTCCATTAAACCACTGGACATTGACCTGACAATTTCTATTGGCCTGGATCTGAAAACTCAATTCATACTTTTCTTCTTCATACATCTGAAAAGTTATATCTTCAGGCTGAGAAATAATAGAAATAAATTCTTCCTCATTACTGCACGATACAGCAAGCAAGGTCAAAATAATTATAAAAATTAAATATCTTTTCATTGAATTTATAATGTTCCAACCCTGATCTATATCCTTTGAGAGATAGGTACAATCACAGAAACATCGATAGCACCCATATATCACAGTGCTCTTTTAATTGCTTCAACCTTATCCAGCTTTTCCCATGCAAAGATATCCCGCCCGAAATGCCCGTAAGAAGCTGTCCTGCGATAGATCGGTTTTTTCAGATCCAGTGTCTTTATTATTCCGGCAGGTGAAAGATCAAAGATATCGGTGATCGCCTTCTCGATCTTCTTTTCTTCCACCACGGCAGTTCCGAAAGTATCCACCATGACAGACACAGGGAACGGCACACCGATGGCATAGGCCAGCTGGACTTCACAACGGCTGCAGGCACCTGATGCCACCACATTCTTGGCTATGTATCTGGCCATATATGCTGCAGAACGGTCGACTTTGCTGGGATCTTTTCCTGAGAAAGCACCACCGCCATGACGCCCCATGCCGCCGTATGTATCAACGATGATCTTACGTCCTGTCAGTCCGGTATCCCCGTGGGGACCTCCTGTGACGAACCTGCCTGTAGGGTTAATGAAATAACTGGTACCCTCATGGGTGAAGTTCTCTTCTTCAAGGACCGGATCTATGATCTGAGAAATGATGATATCCCTCAATTCCTCATAACTGATGTTCTCATCATGCTGATGTGAGACAACCACAGTATCTATTCTTTTCGGAATAAAGCCCTCATACTCTATTGTCACCTGGCTCTTGGAATCAGGACGCAGACATCCGATGGTACCGCTTTTTCTCAGCTCAGTAGCTTTCAGAAGGATCTTATGTGCCAGCATGACAGGTGCAGGCATCAGCTCCTTTGTTTCAGAACAGGCAAATCCGAACATCAGTCCCTGGTCACCGGCTCCCTGCTGTCCTTTATACAGTCCGGTACCGGAAACACCCTGAGAAATATCAGGAGACTGGGAATGAATGGTATTCAGCACCGCCATGGAATCACAGTCCAGACCATATTCAGCTTTGGTATACCCGATATCCTTAGCCACATCTCTGGCGATCTGCTGCACATCCACATATGTCTCAGTTGTGATCTCGCCGCCTATCAGAACCATTCCGGTAGTAGCAAAACACTCACATGCGACCCTGGATTCAGGATCATCCTGAAGGCAGGCATCCAGTACACCGTCGGAAATCTGATCACAGAGTTTGTCAGGATGTCCCTCGCCCACGGACTCAGATGTAAATAAATATTTTTTCATATCAAATCCCTCATAAATCAATATCTGTAAAAATCAGGCTTGTAAGGACCTTCCACCGGAACTCCTATATAATCGGCCTGTGCCTGGGTCAGTGTTGTCAGCTTCACACCGATCTTCTCCAGATGGAGACGGGCAACTTCCTCATCAAGTTTCTTAGGCAATCTGTAGACCTCAGGTTTCAGCTCATTCTGCTTTTCCCACAGTTCGATCTGTGCCAGCACCTGATTGGTGAAAGAATTGGACATGACAAAAGATGGATGTCCTGTGGCACAGCCAAGATTCACAAGACGCCCCTCTGCCAAAATATAAATGGCACGGCCGTCTGGCAGGATATACATATCATACTGCGGTTTGATATTCACATGTCTGATTCCCGGAACTTCTTTCAGCTTGCCGACCTGGATCTCGCTGTCAAAATGGCCGATGTTACATACAATAGCCTGATCTTTCATCTTAAGCATATGTTCCACTGTGATGACATCAATGTTGCCGGTTGCAGTAACATAAATATCAGCCTTGCCCAGAGTATCTTCTGTCGTTGTCACCTCATATCCTTCCATGGCAGCCTGCAGCGCACAGATAGGATCTGCCTCAGTGACCAGCACTCTGGCACCCATTCCACGCAGAGACTGAGCAACTCCCTTGCCCACGTCACCATATCCGCAGACAACAGCGACCTTACCGGCGATCATAACATCAGTTCCACGCTTGATACCATCCAGCAAGGACTCTCTGATTCCATACATATTGTCAAATTTGCTCTTTGTGACAGAATCGTTCACATTTATGGCAGGGAACAGCAGCTTTCCGGAAGCAGCCATATTATACAGACGGTGGACACCTGTGGTAGTCTCCTCAGAGACACCCCTCAGATCTTTGACCAGGTCATGCCAGTGATTTCTGTCCTTTTCATACACCTTCTTCAGCTGCTTTAAAAGATAATATTCATCATTGCTTCCTGCCTTTTTATTCAGCAGTTCAGGATCGTTCTCAATATCATATCCCAGGTGAACCATAAGTGTGGCATCACCGCCATCATCCACGATCAGCTGCGGTCCTTTTCCTCCAGGGAACGAGAAAGCATTGTACAGATACTCCCAGTATTCCTCAAGAGACTCACCCTTATAGGCAAACACATTTGCCCCGGCAGGCTCCTCTTTTGTTCCCTTGCCTACGACTACCCCGGCAGCTGCATGATCCTGAGTGGAAAAAATATTGCAGCTGGACCAGCGGACTTCAGCACCTAACTCAATCAATGTCTCTATCAGGACAGCTGTCTGTATGGTCATATGAAGAGATCCTGTGATTCTGACTCCCTTCAATGGTTTTGTCGGACCATATTTTTTTCTGATGGACATAAGTCCAGGCATCTCGTATTCAGAAACTGTTATTTCCTTTCTGCCCCAATCACACAAGTTTATGTCTTTGATAATATAATCCATAGCTGTCCTCCATTCTAAGAAATTATCACTTTTATTTTTTTTTATAAAGTGGTATTGTTGTTTTATGCTACATATTGCCGCCGGCACTATTATTTTTTTCATAGCTTTTTTCTCCAATATGATTTTCACACCGATCCTTATCAGACTGTCGCATAAATACAGCTGGTACGATTTTACTGATGCGAGAAAAATACATCCGGCAAAAATGCCCCGGATAGGCGGAGTCGGAATATTTGCAGGCTTTGCTCTGGCAGCCTTTGTATTTGTGGTCAGCTGCCATTGTTTTCACGTGAAACAATTGAATGACCTTTCAAAATATGCCCATCTGCTGCTGGTCACAGGCTTTTTCATTATCACGACCATGGGGCTTCTTGATGATTTTCTGAATCTGAAGGCAAAACTGAAATTCTTTATACAGGTGCTAGCAGCCCTGTGTATCTCTCTCGGCGGATTCAAATTCGATATTTTTGCAATTCCAGGTACCGAAATAGGAATAATGCTGCATCCTGTTGCTGCCCATGCACTGACAATTCTGTGGATAATCAGCTTTTGCAATGCCATCAATCTTCTGGATGGTCTGGATGGTCTGGCAGGCGGCGTCTCTTTCATCGGCGCAGTTTTTTATATAATAATCTTTACGATCACAGGAAACTTCACAGCGATTGCAGTCTCAATATGTATTCTTGGGGCGATCGCAGCATTCCTGTTTTTTAATTTTCCGCCGGCAAAAATCTATATGGGAGATTCCGGCAGCCTTTTCCTCGGATTTTCCATGGCAGTAATACCGCTGATAAACAATGTGCCGCCAGTTTCCAGCAATGTCTTCCTTCCGTCACTGCTGATCTTCATCATACCGATAATCGACATGATAGCTGCTATAATCAGACGGAAACGCCGCGGTCTCTCAATATTCTCACCTGACAGAGAACATCTCCACCACAAGCTTCAGGATTTTGGCTTTTCCACCAGGAAAATCCTGGCAATAATCTATTCATTCACTCTGATTTCCGGAATATCAGCAGTTATTTATGCAAAACTCACACTTCCATTCAACATGATATGGTTCTTTGCGATGTGGATCATATATATCATTCTGTTCTCGATCCTTCACTACAAGAATAAAGCAAGAAAGCAGCAGTCAAACTGATCATTCAGGCTTTTCCAGGCAGAACCTGCATATACGGCCGTCTCTTATTTCAGTAAGCACTATTCTGGCAGCTTTTTCAGTATCAACCTTTCCGCCAGAAATAAGGCATCCTCTTTTCCGCCCTATCTCTTCCAGAATCTCGTATGATTCTTTATTCTGAATATCTTCAATTTTAAGGTTAAATCGTTCACAAAGCTTTGCAGGATAAAGACTTCTGAAAATATCAAGTCCACGGCAGGCTATATCCTCACGGAAGAGGATCTCATCATTGATACTTCCCAGAACAGCCAGTTTCTCCCCGACTTCCGGATCCTCGAATTTATGCCACAGGATACCTGGCGTATCAATAACCTTCAACGATGCTGAGATCTTAAGGCTCTGTGAAACATCCTTTGTGACCCCGGGTCTGTTTCCGACACTTCTTGAACGGCGTCCCAGAAGATAATTTATGATGGCAGATTTACCGACATTAGGCACACCCAGCACCATAGCTCTGACAGCTCTGTTGCCTGCCCAGCTCATATTGCGGCACAGATATTTACTTTTCTCAATAAGCTGTGTCAGATTCTTTCCGGTCTTCACAGAAATCTGCACGACCTCTATATTTTCCGACGTTCTGAGTTTCTTCTCCCATAATGTCAGCATATTAGGATCTGCCAGATCAGATTTATTCAGCACCACCAGCCGCGGTTTCTTCCCAGTAAGCTCGCCTATCATGGGATTTCTGCTGGACAGCGGAATCCTGGCATCAAGAACCTCAATGACAATGTCTGCCTTGGTGAGATTTTCTTTGATAAGGCGCACAGCCTTTGTCATGTGCCCCGGAAACCACTGCAGCGGCATTTACAGTACCTGCCCTTATTTGGACCAGCTGTCTTTCAGTGAGACACTTCTGTTGAAGATCAGTTTATCTGCGGTAGAATCATAATCCAGTGAGAAATATCCCTGCCTAAGAAACTGATAATATTCGCCATTTTTCGCCTTGGCTTCTTTCAGTGAGACCTCACCCAGACAGTTTTCCAGGACCTTGAACGAATCAGGATTCAGACAACTTAGGAAATCTCCATCCTCATCAGGATTCTCTTTAGTAAAGAGTCTGTCATAAAGGCGGACCTCAACTTTCAGATTTTCCTTTGCACTTACCCAGTGGGATGTTCCCTTGACTTTTCTTCCATCCTCTGTCCAGCCACCTTTGCTGGCAGGATCATAAGTACAGTGCACCTCAGTCACATTTCCATTCTCATCTGTCTTATAGCTGACACATGTAATGTAATATGCATGTTTCAGCCTTATCTCTTTTCCAGGTGACAGCCTGAAATATTTCTTAGGAGGATCGATCATGAAATCCTCTCTCTCGATATAAAGTTCACGTGTGAACGGAATTTTTCTGGTACCGCTGTTCTCCTGTTCAGGATTGTTCTCACCTTCCAGCCATTCGACCTGATCCTCAGGATAATTGTCGATAATGACTTTAAGCGGATCCAGAACCACCATACGGCGGAGAGCCCGCTGATTCAGATCTTCCCGGAGACAATGCTCCAGCAGAGCTATATCCACGATGCTGTCCATCTTGGCAACACCGATCTTGGCTGCAAACTCTCTGATAGACTCCGGTGAATATCCTCTTCTTCTCAAACCTGAAATTGTAGGCATTCTCGGGTCATCCCATCCTTTCACATGATTTTCCTTGACCAATTTCAGCAGTTTTCTCTTGCTCATGACAGTATAATTCAGGTTCAGGCGGGCAAACTCGATCTGCTGAGGATGATGCATTTCCTCAAACTGCTCCAGGAACCAATCATAAAGAGGACGGTGGCTCTCAAACTCCAAAGTGCAGATAGAATGGGTGATTCCCTCAATTGAGTCCTCAAGGCCATGAGCCCAGTCATACATAGGATAGATACACCATTTATTGCCCTGACGCGGATGTGATGCCCTGACAATTCTGTACATGACCGGATCACGGAAATTAAGGTTTCCTGATGCCATATCGATCTTTGCTCTCAATGTCTTGGAACCATCTGGGAATTCGCCATTTTTCATCTTTTCAAAAAGATCCAGGTTCTCTTCAACACTTCTGTTTCTGTATGGACTTTCCTTTCCTGGTTCTGTCAGCGTACCTCGGTATTCCCTGATCTCATCTGCTGAAAGATCATCCACATAAGCCTTCCCCATTTTTATCAGCCGGACAGCCAGTTCGTACATTTTATCAAAATAATTCGATGCATAGCAGACCTTATCGCCCCAGTCAAATCCCAGCCATCTGACATCTTCCTGAATAGAATCTATATATTCATTTTCCTCTTTTGCAGGATTGGTATCATCAAATCTGAGGTTTGTCCGTCCGCCATACTGTCTGGCAATTCCGAAATTGAGACAGATCGACTTTGCATGTCCTATATGCAGATATCCATTAGGTTCAGGCGGGAATCTTGTGATCACAGCACCGCCGTTTTTACCATTGCTGATATCATCCTCAATGATTTTCTGAATAAAATTTTTAAGTACAATTTCTTTTTTATCTTCTTCCATACCATCCACCCATATCATTCAAAATTACTGATGAAATTCTGCAGCTCATCATTTGAACGATAAGAAATTATCAGTTTTCCTTTTTCCTCAGTTCCCTTGATGGAAACTTTGGTTTTCAATAATTTTTTCAGCTTCTGTTCAATTTGAATCAAATCAGAACTTTTTTCAATGTTTTTTGATTTCTTTCCGCAATTATTTTCATTCATATCTGCTGCGATCTTCTCAGCCTCACGCACAGATATCTGATTTCCAATAATTCTGTCAAAAAGTTTTTCTCTATTTTCTTCCGCATCTACTGAAAGCAATGCCCGGGCATGACCTGCGGTGAGATGTCCCTGGGCCAGAGCGTTCTGCATTTCTGGCGACAGTTTAAGCAATCTTAGGCTGTTGGCTACAGTAGAACGGTTCTTGCCTACGATTTTAGCCAGTTCATCCTGACTGAGATCTTCTTCAGCCATAAGTGCATTATACGCATTTGCTTCCTCAATAGGAGTCAGATCTTTTCTCTGGATATTTTCTATAAGGGCAATTTCCAGCTTTTCCCTGGGGGTAAATGTACCAAAAACCACGGGGATTGCTGTTAACCCCGCCATTTTTGCTGCACGATAACGCCTTTCACCAGCAATAATCCTGTATCTGCCATCATTTTCTTTTTCCACAAGAATTGGCTGTATGATACCTTTTTCTTTTATAGAAGCAGCTAATTCTTCCAAAGCTGATAGATCGAATTCCTTGCGCGGCTGATTCGGATTCGGAATGATTTTATCTATATCTATTTTCATGTCTGTCTGAACATTTTCTGAATATTCAGTTTTCATCAACGCCTCAAGCCCACGTCCCAGCCGTTTTTTTTCACCGAGCAAATTAGACACGCTGCAATACCTCCTCTGCCAATCTTTTATATCCTATAGCACCCTGACAGTTCGTCCTGTAAATATTGATAGGCTCGCCATGAGAAGGTGCCTCTGACAATGCTACATTTCTGGGAATGACCGTTCTGAATACCCTGTCACTGAAATACGCTGTCACATCCCTGACAACTTCATTGGCAGACCTTATTCGTGAATCATACATTGTAAACACAATACCAAGTATTTTCAGAGATGGGTTCAAGCCATGCCGCAGATTATTGACTGTATGAACCAAGAGACTCAGTCCTTCCAGAGCAAAATACTCACACTGCATTGGGATAATGATATAATCTGCCGCAACCAATCCGTTAAGAGTGAGGATGCCAAGAGATGGAGGACTGTCTATAAAAATATAGTCCCAGTTATCTCTGATACCATCAATAATATCTTTCAGATAGCTTTCCTTATTTTCTAGTGAGATCAGCTCCACAGATGCTCCGCTCAGATTTATATTTGAACTTATGCCGTAAAGATTTTCCACCGGGGTCTTCTGTATCACTTCATCAGTGGTCTTATCCCCTGCCATAACCTCATATATTCCGGCAGTTTCTTTATTCAGACCGGCAGCCGAGGACAGATTTCCCTGAGGATCAAAATCTATAAGAAGTACTTTTTTGCCTTTTTCAGCGATATATGCGCCAAGATTGACAGTAGTGGTGGTTTTTCCTACCCCGCCTTTCTGATTGGCCAAAACAATTACTTTTCCCATTGGTTTAGTATAGCACACCTATTGAAAAATTTTCAATTGCTCTATATTCTAACTTTATAAATAAGGAGTCAGATATGTTAAAGGAACAGATAAGTGAACTTATTCAGGATATTCGCCCAAGCCTTCAGGCAGATGGTGGAGATATCGAACTGGTCAGCGTAGATGACAATGGCCTGGTACTGGTAAAGCTCAAGGGACACTGCAACGGATGTCCGATGGCAAAAATGACACTTAAAAATGGTGTTGAAAATTATCTGAGAAAACAGCTTGCCAACGATTCCATAACTGTAGAAGAAGCATAAAGCTGTTTCACGTGAAACAAAAGCCCCATTTTCATGGGGCTTTATTTTTTTATTCTTCTTCCTCTGCTATTTCCTCGTCAGGGGAAACTTTAGCTAAAGTCTTTATATAGTCTGGAGATACAACATTAACAACGGTCACGCCCATAGCAGTTCTTCCCTGAGAAGAAATAGATTTGACCTTGGTCTTCACTGTATTTCCATTGGCAGTTATGCACATTATCTCATCATCTTCTGTGACAGAAACCGCACCTACCACAAGACCTGTCTTATCACTGGTCTTATAAGCCATCTGTCCCTTTGTATTACGGCCATGAGACTTGAACAACTCATGATCAAGCCGCTTGCCAAAGCCCTGCTGGGAAATAATAAGCATCATTTCCTCAGATCTGGCACACAGAATAGAAACTATCTTATCACCATCTTCCAATTTCATGCCGATGACACCCATGGAAGAACGCCCTGTCGCACGTATGCATGACTCATTGTATTTCAGCGCATTGCCATTCTGAGAAATCACCACCAGATCATCATTACCATTTGTCAGAATAGCGCTTACCAGGCTATCCCCTTCTTTCACATCAATGGCAATGATTCCCTTTGTCTTGGCATGGATAAAAGCTGATGTATTCACCTTTTTCACGATACCGCCGGCAGTGCCCATAAGAATAAAATTATCTTCCGAAAAATTCTGGAATGACATTACGGCCTGAATATCCTCATCCTGGGCAATGTTAAGAATCGTTCTTACAAATGTACCCCTGGAACTCTTGGCAGCTTCAGGAATCTCATGGACTTTAAGCCAGTAGGCCTTACCCTTATTTGTGATAAAAAAGATTATATCGTGAGTGGAGGCAATAAAAAGATTCTTTACAAAATCATCATTCCTCATTCTGGAAGCCAGAGAACCTTTTCCACCACGACTCTGGTTCTTATAGGCAGTCATAGGAACTCTTTTAATGAATCCCTGATTTGAAATGAGAACCGCCATATTCTCTCTGTTTATAAGATCTTCTGCATTAAGTGATTCCACCTCATCAGGCACGATCTCTGTCTTTCTCTTATCACCATATTTTTCAGCGATCTCATTAGTCTCATCTTTGACCAAAGCAAGGATCTTCTCATGGTGTTCCAGAAGATCAGTATAATAAGCAATGAGTTTCTGAACCTCAGCCATCTCAGCCCTGAGCTCATCAATCTGGAGATGTGTCAGCCGTTTCAGCTGCATATCAACAATTGCCTGTGCCTGAACATCATCAAATGAGAACCGCTTGCACAGCCTTGCCTTTGCATCCTGGACATCGGCACTGCTGCGGATGATCTGAACCACTTCATCAATGTTGTCCACTGCAACGATAAGAGCTTCCAATATATGTGCTCTGTCCAATGCCTTGTTAAGATCAAACCGTGTCCGTCTTGTCACCACATCATCACGATGGTCTACAAAGCATTTGATAATTTCTTTCAACGTAAGGATTTTCGGCTGGCCACCAACAAGAGCCAGGTTGATGACGCCAAAATTTGACTGCAATTCTGTCTTGAGATACAGCTGGTTAAGCACGGTTCTAGGATTCATTCCGCGTTTAAGCCCGATCACAATACGCATACCGGCTCTGTCAGAAGTCTCATCATTGGCATCAGTGATACCGTCAAGAGCCTTATCTCTGACCAGATCTTTTATCTTCTTTATAATATTAGTAGTGTTTACGCCATAAGGAACTTCTGTGAATATCAGAGATTCCTTGCCGTTTTTGGCAGTCTCTATGGTTACTTTTGAACGTATTACAACTTTTCCGCGGCCTGTCCGGTAAGCAGATTTAAAACCTGATGTGCCATAAATCACACCACCGGTAGGAAAATCAGGTCCTTTTATATAATTCACCAGCTCATCAACTGATATTTCCGGATCATCTATATATGCACTGATGGCCGCAGCAACTTCCCGAAGGTTATGCGGAGGCATATTTGTAGCCATTCCAACAGCAATACCAGTAGTTCCATTACAAAGAAGAAAAGGAAATTTTGCAGGAAGCACTGTAGGTTCCTTAACTGTCTCATCGAAGTTAGGGATCATATCCACAGTATCCTTATCAATATCCTTCACCATCTCCTCTGCGATCTTCGCCATCTTGGCCTCTGTATATCTGTATGCGGCGGCAGGATCTCCTGCAATGGTACCGAAGTTTCCCTGTGGCGTGATGATCGTATATCTCTGGGCAAAATCCTGTCCCAGCCTTACCAGGGCATCATAAACTGAAGCATCTCCATGCGGATGGTATTTTCCAAGCACATCACCGACGATCTTTGCACATTTTCTTGTGGGACCGCTGTTGACCATATGGAGTTCATCCATAGCATAAAGGATCCTGCGGTGAACAGGTTTGAGGCCGTCACGCACATCAGGGAGAGCTCTCTGAACAATTACAGACATAGAATAATCTATATAAGCCTGCTTCACTTCCTCTTCAATAGGAATCTGTATTAAGCTGCCACCCTCAGGTGTCTTTATCTCTTCCATATCGTATCCTTAAACATCCAGTTTCGCATAAATAGCATTATCTTCAATAAATTTACGTCTTGGCTCAACTTCTTCGCCCATGCAGATGGTAAAGATCCTGTCAGCAGCCTCTGCATCAGGAATCGTGACAACTTTCATCTTTCTTCTTGCAGGATCCATGGTGGTCTCCCACAGCTGGTTTCCATCCATCTCACCAAGACCCTTATAGCGCTGCACACTGGCTTTATTTCTGTTCTCGCCCAATGCTGCCAGTGCCTGCTCCCGCTCCTCCTCTGTATAAACATAAACAGGTTTTCCCTTTCCAAGCTGAACCTTAAAAAGCGGCGGCATGGCCAGATAGACATATCCCCTCTCAATAAGCTCAGGCATATACCTGAAAAAGAAAGTCAGCAGAAGAGTACGGATATGGCTGCCATCCACATCGGCATCTGCCATTATGATGATCTTATGATATCTGAGTTTATTTATATCAAAATCCTGCCCGAAACCTGCACCCAATGTGGCAATAACAGGTTCAAGCTTATCATTATTCATGACTTTCTCAGGCCGCACTTTCTCCACATTCAGCATTTTTCCCCAGAGCGGCAGAATTGCCTGTGTCTTGCTGTCCCTGCCCTTCTTTGCAGAACCGCCGGCACTGTCTCCCTCCACGATATAAACCTCACAGAGCTCAGGATTTTTCAGAGAACAGTCAGACAATTTCTCCGGCAGACCAAAACTGTCAGAAAAGGATTTTTTTCTCAGGGCATCTTTGGCTTTTCTTGCGGCAATACGTGCGGTAGCCTCATTGATAGCCTTTTCAAGTATTTTATCCAGAACTTCAGGATTCTTATCAAAAAATAATGAAAGCTCATCTTTGACCAGGGCATCCACAATGGTACGCACCTCTGTATTTCCGAGTTTCTCCTTGGTCTGTCCCTCAAACTCAGGCTCCGGCACCTTCATGGAAAGTACTGCCACAATACCGGCACGGACATCATCACCTGTCAGCTTTTCTTCTTTTTCCAGCTTTTTCTTCAGTTTTTCCCTGGAATCCAAAGCTTTATTCAAAACAAAAGTAAGAGCGGATTTAAAGCCCTCCAGATGAGTTCCGCCTTCTCTGGTATTTATATCATTGACATAAGTGTTGATATTCTCCGAATAACTGTCATTGTACTGGAATGCCAGCTCGGTAATGACATCATTCTTCTCACCGGTTATATAAATAGGCTCCTCAGGATAAAAGAATTTACTGTTGGAATGGCTGTTGATCTGCTTCACATACTGGCGGATTCCACCCTCATAGCGGAGTGTCTCCTCATATGGCTCCTCGCCGCGCTCATCACGGAAGATGATGGAAATTCCACTGTTCAGAAAAGCCAGTTCACAGAGTCTTTTCTTAAGGATCTCGTAATCATAGAATGTGGTCTCGGCAAAAATATTGCTGTCGGCTTTCCAACGGATCACAGTTCCATGTCTGTCAGTATCACCGATCTGCATCACAGGGGTCTTTGGAATACCGATCTCGTATCTCTGGCTATAAACATGACCATCTCTGGATATCACTGCCTCCATCCACTGGGAAAGAGCATTCACACAGCTGACACCAACTCCATGAAGACCTCCGGAAACTTTATATGAACCTTTGTCAAACTTTCCGCCTGCATGAAGTTTTGTAAGAACCAGCTCCAGGGCACTGATATGTTCAGTAGGATGTATATCGACAGGAATACCGCGGCCATTGTCCTCTACCCTTACAATATCATCTTTTTCCAGAACTACTGTAATGGTATTGCAGAAACCGGCCATAGCCTCATCAATACTGTTGTCCACCACCTCATATACAAGATGGTGCAATCCTGCGGGACCGGTAGAGCCGATATACATACCAGGCCTTTTTCTTACAGCCTCAAGCCCCTTAAGAATCTGTATATTCTGTGCAGAATATTTATTTTCCATAAGATAACCCTACTAAAATTAATATCAGAATTGAATAATTATATATTTTTTTCAAAAATAAATCAAACTTAATATGAAAAAAAATAAAATTTCCCTTGCCAATACATATTCTTTGATTTACACTTGAGTTTACCTGTTTTCTGCCCTGAACAAGCAGAAATAACATACTGGACATAAATTGTGGATAACTTGTTATTAATTTTCTGATTTGGTGAGGAAAATTAATTTTTTTTATCACTTTTTGTGAATACTATTTGTAAATACTTATATTATAATGATTTACATATGGTTTTTTATTCCGGTGCAAACTGAAAAAGATATTAACATGTTGTGGATAACTTGTTGAAAAAGGTATAAAGTAATTATGTATAAAACATTTTGGGATGAAACACTGTTCCAAATAAAAAAAGAAATATCGCCTGAGGAATTTGCCATGTGGTTTAATTCCATGCGGTATCTGTCATCAAAAGACGGTATACTGAAGCTGTCTGTCCCTTCAAAATTCATCATAGACCAGATCAAAAACAGATATCTGAAAAAGCTTGAGAAAAAACTCTCAGAGATCTCAGGAACTGACATAAAAATAGAATTCTCCATACAAAAAAGAGAAACAGAGAATCTTTCTGCAGATGATGATAAGAAGATAAAAGAGATATTTCCGGCTCCGCGGATCAAAAGAAAGCATCCGGATCTGAAAGAAGAATATACATTTGAAAATTTTGTCATAGGATCAAATAATGACTTTGCTGCCAACGCTGCCATAGCCATATCAAAGAATCCGGGTAAGGCTTACAATCCGTTCTTCATATATGGAGGTGTGGGACTTGGAAAAACACACCTTATACAGGCTTTGGGAAATGAGATATACAGCACACATCCTGAAAAGAAAATCGTATTCGTGACTGCAGAGCAGTTTGGAAATGAATTTGTGGAAAGTATAAACTGCAAGAAGGCCAATGCATTCAAAAATAAATACAGGACCGTCGATGTACTGCTCATAGATGATATCCACTTTTTTCAGGGAAAAGATGGAATGCAGGAAGAACTTTTCAATACATTCAATGCACTCTATGACTCAAAGAAAGCTATGGCATTCACCTGTGACCGTCCCCCTTTGGAACTGAAAAATTTCACAGACAGAATGAAAAACAGGTTTCAGCAGGGACTTATAGTAGATCTTACAATACCGAATTTTGAGACCAGACTTGCTATCCTCAGAAACAAATCAGAGAAACTGAATATAAGGATCAGCAATGATATTCTCGATCTCATAGCTGAAAAGGTCACCACAAATGTAAGAGATCTGGAATCAGCTCTCACAAAGATCGCCGCATATGCCGAGCTTATAGGAAATGACATAACAAAAGACGTGGTAGAAACTCAGCTTTCATATCTGAAGGGGGAGACAAAACCCGAAAATATATCAATAGACCTTATAATCAGATGTGTAGCTGAATATTTCAACGTATCTCAGAATGATATAAGAGGCAAAAAAAGAATAAAAAATATAGTGCAGGCCAGACATATAGCAATGTATATAGCAAGAAATCTTACTGAGCTGTCACTGATCGAAATCGGAAATGAATTTGGCGGAAAAGATCACAGTACTATAATAAGTGCTATAAACAAAGTTGAGCAGACTCTGATAGTAGATACGACAATGGAAACAGTTATCCACAAGATAGAAACAAAAGTAAGAGAAAAGATGGGGAAAAACTGATACTTTTTAACACCATAAAATAAAATATTTGTTTTTTTGAAAAAAAGAGTGTCAATTATGTGAAAAAATGATAAGATAACATACAGGTTATAAACTTAAGAAAATTATTATCAAGTATAGTTTTAATACGGTTTATAACAAATCAACTTAGATTATTACTATTATTACTATTTTTTTTAAAAAATTAATAATGATAAGGCAGGAAAGTCATGAAATTCATTTGCAATAAAAATTCAATTCTGAATGAAATATCGATCGCACAGGGAATTATTTCATCCAGAAATACCATGTCGATACTTTCAAATGTGCTTCTTGAGGTCTTTGACGGAAATTTATATATAAAAGCAACTGATCTGAAAATAGGATATGAAACATCAATACCAGTGGCTGTGGAAGAAGAAGGAAGCACTACTGTATATTGTGATAAATTTTCTGGCGTCATAAAAACATTTCCAGATGGAGATATAAAGTTCACTCTGAAAGATGATAAACTTGTCATAGAGTCTGAAAATGGAGATTCTAAAGCACAGCTGAAAGTCATAGGAGCTGATAAATATCCTGAACTCTGTAAGATCGAAGATGAAAAATATTTTGAGATATCACAGAAAGATTTCATCGAGATGATAAATAATACATCTTTTGCAGTATCTTCTGATGAGACAAAATATTTCATGAACGGAATATTTTTTGAAAAAGGAGAAGGATGCATCAAGATGGTTGCCACTGATGGAAGAAGACTTTCTCTTATAAAAAAAGATATTTCTTTAGATGGAATCGACTTTAAAAGTATAATAATTCCTGTCAAAGTTCTTCAGCTCATCAAAAAACTTTCATCCGGAGAGGGAAATTTCAAGATTGCTATATCTGATAAATGTTTCTTTGCTAAATTTGATAAGAATAAGATATATTCAACTCTCATAGAGGGTAATTTTCCTAATTATCAGAGAGTGATACCTGATAATCCGAAATTCACTGCGATTTTGAACAGAAATTCTTTTATGATGGCCCTTACAAGAGTCTCTATTTTTGCAGAACAGAAAGCTAAGAAGATATTTTTTGATTTTTCTGAGGATAATCTTGTCATTTCTTCAGAAGAGACAGATATCGGAACAGCCACTGTAAAAGTTCCATGTGAGTATAAGGGCGATGATATGAAGATAGCAGTTAATTATGTTCACTTCATGGATCCTCTTAAGGTGATATCAGAAAATGACGTGGCTATCAGATTTTCAGAAGCCAACAGAGCTATGACATTGAACAGCGTGCCTGAAAATGAGTTTCTGCATATTATGATGCCTATGCAGCTTTAAGATGTTTTTATCTGTAAGAACATATAATTTCAGAAATCTCAAAAATGTATGCACTGATACCGGATTCAAGAATATTTATCTCATAGGAGAAAACGGTCAAGGAAAAAGTAATTTTCTCGAAATGATCTATATTCTGTGTTTCGGTTCTTCTTTTCGCACCAGACAAGATAAGCTTCTGATAACAAATGGCGAGAAAGATATGAAGATAGAAGGTATATTTCTTGACCGAAACAGACTCAGAAATTCAATATCAGTCAAAATAGAGAGCAATTCAAGAGAGATACGCCAGAATGACAAGATAATATCTGACAGAAAAGATCTTATAGAAAATGTTCCGTGTATAGCCTATAAACATGAAGATATTTATTTTGTAAATGGAACTCCTGACAAGAGAAGACTTTTCTTCAATCAGACCATGGGAATCTATGATATAAGATTTCTTGAATCGATGAGAGATTATAATAAGATCATAAAAATGAGAAATACAGTTCTCAAGGAATCTAATACAGACTATATTTCTGTTCTGGACCAGCAGTTAGCTGAAAAAGGTCTGGAATTGCAGAGAAAAAGAGCTGCTGCTGTAAAAGAGTTCAGTCCTGTCTTTTCAGATGTTTTCAAGAAAGTTACCGGAACTGATATAAATATAGATCTATGTTACAGTCCGTCCTGGAAAGGTGCGGAAACTTCAGAAGATGTCATAAAAATTCTTAACGACACTGTCAGGAGAGACAACGAGATGGGAATCACTACCACAGGACCTCACAGGGACAGATTTTCATTTCTGATCGCAGAAAATGATTTTTCAAAAATAGCTTCCACCGGGCAGTCAAGACTGATAACTCTGGCAATGAGAAATGCCCAGGCTCACTTTTATTTTAAGAAAACTGGCCGCAGACCTGTTCTTCTTATAGATGATGTGTTGCTGGAACTGGACAGATACAAAAGGGAACGGTTTATAGATATGCTTCCTGAATATGAACAGGCTTTTTTTACTTATCTTCCAGGAGAAAATATAGATGTCAGAGACGGAAACAGTGTATCTTTCAGAGTCATTGACGGGAGACTTGAAAAAATATGAGAAGTGCTGCTGAGATACTGCGAGAGATCATACCTGGGATCACAGCAGAAAAACAGCCTGTGACACTGCTGGGAGAATGGCCTGAGATAGCGGGGCATGATATTGCCTGTCATCTGAAGATCACAGACATTGTTTCAGGAACACTGGTACTTGAAGCGGATCATTCTGGCTGGATCCAGGTCGCTGATTTGAAAAAAAATGAATTTCTGGTTAAAATCAGACAGAAATTTCCCGAAAAGAATATAAGCAATATAAAAGTTCATTTGAAGAAACAGTGAATTATGGATAGTTGACATTAAGTTGAAATCTGAATTATATTGTTATCTCAAAGTATTGCAATAATCTAACTGTGTTAGAAACCTATAAAGGAGTTTCTTGATATGAAAGGAACAGACAAAAGAACTTATCAGCCTAGCAAAGTAAAAAGAAACAGAAGATTTGGATTCAGAGCAAGAATGAAGACATTGGGCGGTCGTCTTGTTCTTATGAGAAGAAGACAGAAAGGCAGAAAAAAGTTGTCAGTATCAGATGAAAAAAAGCCTTACTAAGATTGAACGGATAAAAAAAAAACTGAGATAAAGCGGATTTTTCATGAAGCTGAGACAATGAAAAGTTTCGGATTTAAGCTTCTTTTCCGTAAAAACGGAAAAGAAGTCAACCGAATGGCAGTGACCACACCCAGAAATTATGGGAATGCGGTGGAAAGAAACAGGACGAAACGGATAATACGGGAAGTTTATAGAAATATTAAAGTGCATTTTTTATGCAATGGATATGATTTCCTTTTTATTGTCTATAAAAAAAATCTGGAATACAAAGATACTTTTTTAGAGCTTTTTTCTATCTGCAGAAAAGCAGGTATTGTGAATGATTCTGAATAAAATTATAAAAAAATTTTTTTTATTTTTAATCTCGGTATACCGGAAATTAATATCTCCTTTTCTCCCTCCGTGTTGTAGGTTCACACCTACATGCTCTGCCTATGCCTATCAGGCTATTGAAAAATATGGTCCCTGGAAGGGATCGTATCTGGCAGTAAGGAGAATTCTTAAGTGTCATCCATATCATGCCGGAGGATATGATCCTGTTCCATAAAAAAGAATAGGAGAAAATATGGAAAAAAATACCCTTGTCGCTATAATTCTGTGTGTTATTGTTATATCAGCAGGATATTTTGTTCAGTCTGTCTTTTTCCCGGTAGAGGAGCCTGCTGTAGCAGTGCAGGAGGAAAAGGTCCTTCCGGAAAAAGAGATCATACCAGATTCAGAACCTACTGAATTTGTCCCATCTGTCTTGAATTATTCTGCCGGTGTAGGACAGGATGTAAAACTTGAGACAGAAGTTTTTGATATCACATTCAATACAAAAGGTGCCACTGTAAAATCGATTAAGCTTAAAAAACATGCTGAAATGGATGGCCGGCCTCTTGAAATGATCAATCGCGGCGGAAGCTCTCTCGATGCATTCAATATCTATTTCGGAGATATGAACGGACGCCAGCTGAATTCAGTATTTGATTACAGGCAGTATAAGCAGAACAATGACAGCATAGTTGAATTCTGGACGGAATTTGAGATGACTATGGGAACCGGTGTGCGGATTCCTCTTGAAGTCAGAAAAAAATATGTTTTTAAACCGGATGAGTACATGCTGGAACTTGAAGTCCAGATGCTGAATAAAGAAGGAAAGATCATTCAGTTCAATAACAATGGTTATGCATATACACTGGAATTCGGACCTCAGATAGGACCTGAGTTTGAAAAGCTTGACGGAAAGTCAGAATATCGTCGTTATATCACCTGTGAGGGCAAAAAAAGAAAGATCATCAAGATGCCTAAACCAGTGATAAAAGAAGGCTCTCAGAATAACTCATGGGCTGCCATTGCAGGTAAATATTTTACAGTGATCGGTATCACAGATGAAAAGAACTATCAGACATTGTTCTCTTCACTTCCGGTTGCCGGTCAGGAGAATGGTTCCAGCCTTTATTTCTGCAAGAGTGCATTCAAGGGCTCCAGTGGAATTGATACCTATAAATTCTATATAGGACCTAAGAGCAGCACTGAGCTCAGAAGATATGATACTGCTGAGAAAAATGGTTTTGGAATGACAAAAATGGAATTGGATCGGGTGCTTGATTCCGGTGCCATGCTGGGTTGGCTGCAGCAGATCCTGAAATGGCTTCTGATCAAGTTCCACAGTCTTATTCCTAACTATGGTGTTGCCATCATCCTTCTCACTATTCTGGTCAAGATAGTACTTTATCCTCTTACAAAGAAAAGTTTTGAATCTTCCAGTAAAATGTCAGCCCTGTCACCTAAACTGAAAGAGCTTCAGACTAAATATAAGGGAAACAACCAGAAACTGAATGCTGAGATGTCAGCCCTCTACAAAAAGGAAGGGGTAAACCCTATGAGCGGATGTCTCCCTATTCTGCTGCAGATGCCTATTTTCATAGCACTTTATGGATTGCTGAACAGTTTCTTTGAACTGAGAGGTGCCGGATTCCTTGAACCATGGATCACAGACCTGTCTCAGCCGGATTCAATATTTAACTTTGCCCCTACATCTATTTTCCTTATTGGCAGCGATATAAGACTTCTTCCTATACTTATGATGGCGACACAGATCCTTTCATCCAAGCTTATGCAGCCAGCTGGTGCAGAATCTCAGAGCCAGATGAAGATGATCACTTATATGATGCCGGTAGTATTCCTCTTTGTTCTTTATGATGTTTCTTCCGGACTTCTGCTTTATTGGACAATGACTAATATTATTTCAATAGGACAGCAGCTGTACATCAATTATAAGATGAAGAAGAAAAGAGTGGCAAAGAGCTGATTATTAAGGAGAATTATATGGAATTTGAAGGAAAAACAGAAAAAGAAGCTATAGATAAAGCCATAGAGACACTGGGACTTGAAAGGGATGAATTTGATGTTGAGATCCTGGAAAGCAGAAAGACCAGCCTTTTTAAAAAGGGATGTGTAAAAATAAGAGTTCATATAAATAAGCCGGAGGAAGAGGAAGAAGAAATTCCAGCAGAGGAAGAGATCGCTGAAGAGACAGCTGTAGAAGTTGAGGAGACAACTGTGATCGAGAAACTGGAAGCTGATGGGGAATTTGAACCTAAACTTCTGGCATTTGTTGAGGAACTCTTAGAAAAGATGGCTTATCCTGGTAAGGCATATATCTGTTTCAGAAAAGAAAATAAGATCGGGATCATGGTTGAGTCTGAGCATTCCGGAATTCTTATCGGAAAGAAAGGAAAGAATCTGGATGCCATCCAGCTTCTGGTCAATGTATATGCCGGAAAACTGATGGAGGAGCCACCTAGAATCATTCTTGATGTGGAAAAATACAGAGAAAGACGGGAAAGCAATCTGGTCAAACTTGCTCTGCGGACTGCCGAGCAGGTCAGAAGGACAAAAAGATCCAAACTGCTGGAACCTATGAATCCATTTGAAAGAAGAATTATTCACACTGCATTGAATGATATGGAAGACATTGCCACAAAAAGTGATGGTGATGGACTTATGAAACAGGTGCGTGTGATTTACAGAGAGTTCTGATCGCATATTCTATGAAAAAAATACTGATAGTCCTTTTCTTTTTCAGTGCTTTTATTCCTGGTTTTGCATCAGAAAAAGATTGTTGGGCTAAAGCAGAAAAAGATTTTTGTCTTGATGGCAGGAGTATTCCTGTGAAGATATTTCACCGTGAGGCAAAGGAATATCCTTCTTTTCCCATGGCTGAATATATAGAGCTGCTGAACAATGCTATAAGATATAAACAGAATCATCCTTCTGAAGATGTGACGGTGAATTTTGCTCTTTATCAGCTGTATGAGTCAGTATATTTCTATTATGACCCTGCGGATGCTGAATATGGAAATATCACACCGAATTCCATTCCCGGAAGGACAGAGAATATTTTTCATTCTGTGATAAGGGCAGCAAAAAATAAAGTGAATATCTCTTTCACATATCAGTCTAAGGGACTGCTGAACCAGGTATTTGCAGACAGTAGTGCTGAGACAGGCGATCATCTTAAAGTTTATCCTATAACCTGGGGCACGCAGGGCAGACAGCAGATGCACTGCAAATATATGACAATAAATAAAATGGAAGATGCAGAGGGAGAAGTTTTTCTCGACTCTGTATATGTCTCCAGCCAGAATATTGATCAGCTGTCCGGTGAGAACCTTTTCAAGGCATCCAGTGACAGAGCCAATTCAGGCGTTCTGGTAAGCAGCCATCCTGCTCTCAAGAATGCCTACGATCATTATTTCCAGGTTATAACAGAAAACTGTGATGATCAGAATGCATTTCAGAATGAAGTGAAAAAGCTTCACGCAGCAGGTACCCTTAATTATGAGGATGAACATTTCGGAACCTTTTTTACCCCTGTCATAGGAGATATTGAGGGTGACGGATGGGATATTCAGAATAATATGGTGGCCAGATATGTGACTGAGCTGGAGAAAGCCAGAGGAAATAAGCTTTTTTATGCAGATGTCTATATTTATTATTCAGATGCATTTGGACTCAGACTTTACGATGAGCTTATGAAGGCCAAAAAATCAGGCAAAATGGATGTGAAGTGGGCTATGGAAGGCAATGCCTGCGATCAGAAAGCATATGGTTCTGCCAGTAAGTTCAAGGAAGCTATGGAACAGCTGGGACCTTTGGCTTATGAAAAACTGGATCATAAATCTAAAATTCATTGCAAGGATTATATTTTCTCATATAAAGAGAAAAAAACGACCAGATATATCACGATTTCTGGTTCTGCCAATCTGGTGCGTTCTGAAATGAATGAGAAGGCCAATGCTTCAATTGTTATTAAGGAAACAGAGGAAGATCACAGAATATTTGATGTTTTCAAATCGTTTGTTGATATGAAGTTTTCTGATTAGGTATAATCAATCTAAATCTGCAGAAAAATGAGTATTTTACCTATCTAGACGGCTGGTTATCAGCCGTTTATTATTAATCATAGAGGAATTTAAAATGAAAAATAATATTCAGAATTTACGCTTTGTGATCGCATATAACACATCCGGATTTGCAGGTTCAAAAAAATCAGTTGAGGAAATCATCGATATCTGCAAAGCTTCAGGATTTTATGGACTTGAGGGAGATTCCACCGGAATATTCCTTAATAAGTCTCTGACAGAACTTCAGAAAATGGGGGAGCAGTTCAAAGCTGCCGGGCTTTCAATCAATACATTCCATCTGCCATATAAGGATCCTGTGCTTGATGATATTGCCACATTGTATGAGACAGACAGGATCAAAGTGGAAGACAGGATGAAATCCTGGATGGAGAAGGCCGTTGCTGTGGGCAGTACGATAGGTATCGTCCATCCTACGACAAGGAAGGGTTTCAATGTGGATATCGAGGGCCTGGACAGGATCTGCGGACAGGCTAACAAGACCATTCAGACTATGCTCAGATTCGGTGAGCAGTTTGGTTTCAAGATCGCCCTGGAGAATATGCTTCCTTATACTGGCGGACGTCTGGGATGCAAGAATGAGCATATGCTGAAACTTTATGAGGAGAATAAACATCCTAACCTTGGTTTCTGCCTTGATACAGGTCATTCACTGGTTGCCCACGGAGTTAATGCCATGAGCGCATATTTTGCCATGAAAGATCATCTTATTGCTTTCCATCTGGCAGATAACGGCGGTGACAGAGATTCTCACCTGCAGCCTGGGAAAGGCAATTATTTTTGGAAAGAGTTCTTCACAGAACTGAATAAGGAAGGTTTTACCGGCAATGTCTGTGTTGAGACCCCACCTTTTGCATTCGGCCCTGATTACTCAAAGGAAGCTTGGGTAAAGATGTTTGCCGAACTTAATGAACTTGTAAATAAAAGCTTGGCATAAGTTTTTATAATATTTGGAGGAAAAATGAAAAAAGTGCTTTTGACATGCTTGATGCTTTCTGTAGCATTAAGTTGTTTTGCAGTCGGAAGCGGTGAACAGACAAATGCAGCGCCAAAAAATCTGGTTGTGGCTGTTCCTGCTCTTCCTGACACAATGGAACCTGGTGATATTTCAAACCAGACTGTAGCTATGTATCGTATATTTATGAATATGTATGATACACTCATCAAATTTGACTATAAGAACAATACCGGTATGCAGCCTTGTCTTGCTGAATCCTGGACACAGGTTGACGAGAAGACACTTGATGTGAATCTGAGAAAAGGTGTTAAGTTCTGGGATGGTTCTGATTTCACAGCAGATGATGTTCTTGCAACATTCGGACCTAGAAGAGCTCTCAGCGCTGATTCCATCATGGGAAAAGACAAGAACTGGCCTGCTTTCCAGGAAGTTCAGAAGATCGATGATTATAAGGTAAGATTCATCGCAAAGAATGCTGACCCTACTATGGCTCAGATCCTTTCACTCCCTTCATATTCCATTATCAGCGGAAAGGGATTCAACAGCACAGATTTCCAGGAATGGCAGTATAAGCCACTTGCAACAGGTCCTTATAAGATCAAGGAATTTGTAGATAATGAATATCTCAAGCTTGAGGCAAATGCTGAGTACTGGGGTGGTAAACCAGCTTATGATACTTTGACATTCACAGTAGTTCCTGAAATTGCAGCCAGAATTGCAGGACTTCAGGCTGGTGACTTCCAGATCATCTGTGATGTATCTCCAGATCTTTTCTCCACTGTAACAACCAACCCTAACCTGGACATTGCAGGCGGTTCAATCACAACAGCAAGAACAATTTATTTCAATATGCACAAACCTTATCAGGATGTATATCTGAGAAAAGCTATGTCCTATGCTATCGACAGAGACTTGCTGGTAAAGACACTTTTCAACGGAAAAGTTGAAGTTCCTAACGGAATCCAGTGGAAGTCTTATGGCGATATGTATATTTCAGAGCATCCAAAACCAAAGTATGATCCTGAGCTTGCAAAAGAGCTGCTGAAGAAATCTGCATACAATGGCGAGGAGATCGAATACAGAGTAAGAAAGGATTACTATACAGCAGAGCTTGATACAGCACAGGCTTGTATCGAAATGTGGAAAGCTATTGGTGTCAATGTAAAGATTCAGGTTTGTGAGAACTGGGGTCAGGTAAATGCTACTGATGAGAACAAGATTAGAACACTGGGACTCAGAAATACTTCCCACAACGGACTTTTCCCAGATCCTGTATCAGGACTTTGGAGAACATACAAGCCATCTTATGATGCAACAAGATATTTTAACTGGAATGCTCCTGATTTCCATGAGCAGGGAAAGATTCTTTCATCATCTATCGATCCTAACACCAGACGTGCTGCATTCAAGAAGATGCTTGAGATCTGGGATGAAAACCCACCTGCAATTCTTCTCTATAACGTAGCAACATTCTATGGCGTTGCAAAGAATGTTAACTGGGCACCATACGAAGTTTACTATATGGATTTCGGTCCTAATAATGTAAAATAAGTTGATGTCTGACTGACTTAAAGCCTCCTTCGGGAGGCTTTTTTATTCCTCATTATTTTCCTGATAATAGCTGATCAGATCTTTCAGTCCTATGGAACTCAGCTGGTTATACCTTTTCTTGATGAAATATTCTATCATTTCTGCAGTTCGCTGATTTCCGAATATGGCGGAATCAATTGATATATGATAATTATCTGAATCTTTCCAGTTCTGTCCTGTAAGGATTTTATAATATTTATTGGTATCTTCATCCTGTTTTCTTATTTTCTCATAGGCTTTCCGTGGTGAGATCCCATATTTTGATGAAAGATACCTGACCCTGTTCTCAATGTTGGTGCCGATGAAAATATGCAGTGCTCCTTCCATGTTTTTCAGGATGTAATTTGAGCAGTGGCCTATGATTATGCAGTCCTGGGTCTCTGCCAGTCTGCGTATGACCTTGCTCTGAGCCGCATAGATCCTGCGGTAATGGTCAAAACCATTTTCTGCGAAGAAGTAGCTTTCCCTGAAAAAAGCCTCAGCTCCGTTGGTATAGAGCCGTTCATTGTGTTTTCTTACAAATTCCAACGGCAGATTGCCTTCTTTTGCTATGAGTTCAGTAAACTCCTTGTTGTAGATATGTATGCCTAAAAGATTTCCCAGGATTTCTGCTATTTTCCTTCCTCCGCTGCCGGCTTCTGTGGTGATCGTTATGACCAGTCGTTTCCCATTTTCTATCTTGAGTTTGGACTCATATACAAATTCTCCCTCATTTTCAAAATAGTGGTTCGTGAATACCAAATGGCTTATGAAAAACTGTGAGATAGGTCCTACCAGCAGTATTGTAAGTAATGTACCTTCTCTGACAGCCTGCAGATTTCCCAGAAAGTAAAATGACATGCATACAGCTATTGCCACCATAGTGGCATCGCAGACCAGTTTGCATATACCGAATTCTTTTTTTGTTATATCCGACACTGCCTTTACCAGAGCTTCAGGGGAAAGCATGACAACATCCGCAATGACCTGACAGCATGCTCCGAAAGCACGGAAGACACAGCCTATGACAGTATACAGAAGTGCCATGATATAGAAGTTCACATTCAAAGCTGCAGTAAGGTGCATTGCCGCATCTATACATACGGAAAAAAGAAAAGATGCCGGAATCTGAAGCAGCTGATGGAGCTTGAAATTCTTTCTGAGGATAAGGATCTGCAATATCAGCAGAAATGTATTGAACATGAAGGTAAAAGTACCGAAAGAGTATGGAAACTTAAGGCTGGCCACATAAGGTATGCAGGTGGTCGGTCCTGTTCCCAGCATTGATCTGGTTATGAATGCCACCCCCACAGCATTTGTTATTATTCCAAGGAAAAATACAGAATATCGTTTGATCAGTTCCGGTTTGTTACGCATACATGAAATATTATAACCTGATAATTGCTCAGTTGTCATTAAAAATACATTCTGTTATTATCCTGAGTGACATGTTCAGTAAGAAGATCTCAGTCCTTATTATTTTCCTTCTTTTACCATTTTGGATCTGTGCGTCTGAAAATACGCTCAATATACTGTTTTCTGACGAGAAAATAGAATTCAATCCATTTCATACATATACGTCCACTGAGGCACAGCTGTATTCGGCACTGTATGAGGGGCTGGTAAGTTACAGTCCTTATACCCTGGAACCGGTTCCAGCGGCGGCGGTCAGCTGGACTGTCAGCCAGAATCAGACAGTATATACATTCACATTGAGGAAAAATGGCAGATTCTGGGATGGAACTTATGTCACTGCGAAAATATTCAGAGATACATGGCTGAAAATGCTGTCACCGGAAGAGAATTCAAGTTTTGCTTTCCTCCTTGATCCTGTAAAAGGTGCCAGGGCGTTCCGCAACGGACACAGCGATGATCCTGATTCAGTGGGAATCCGGGCCATTGATGACCGCACGCTTCAGATAACACTGGATAAACCTGCGGATTTTTTTCTGAAGGCATTATGCCATCACAGTCTGGTTCCTGTGCATCCTGACTTTCTTGGCAGGCGGGACTGGAGCAGTATGAGCTCGGTTCCTGGAAATGGTCCCTATTATATTATCTCAAAGACTGATCAGAAAATAAAACTCAGAAAGAACAGGTTGTATTGGGATGAAAATAATGTAGCGATACATGAGATCAATTTATACTTTGTTGAAGATCCGACAGAAGCTTCCATGATGTTTGACAAGGGTATCATACATTGGTGTGCCGGAAACTTTGATATGCAGTGTGCGGACATGAAGAATGTGTTTCTGAATCCGATCTTTGCCACATCGTTTTTTTATTTCAATTGCACAGACTATCCTTTTGATCTGCCGGAGATCAGAAATGCCCTGGTAAATCTTATTCCCTGGGATAGATTCCATGATCGTGATATGACCTTATGCCCTGCTTCCACACTTGTTCTGCCTGTCACAGATTATCCTGAGATCATCGGCATAGAAAGGTCAGATCGCGAAAATGCCAGAGCCGTGCTGGCGGGAAAAACTTTTGAGATAAAGATAAAAATACCGGAAAATCCATTTTATGAGCAGCTTGCCGGGATTCTGAAATCTTCCTGGGAGTCTGTTTCGGGCATTGCTGTCAGAATTGTGACAGTTCCTGAAAATCAGTATTACGATTCACTTCAGGACAATGATCATTCCCTGGGAGTGCTGTCATGGATAGGCGATTATCCCGATCCTCTGACGTTTCTGCAGATGTGGATCTCTGACAGCAGCCTGAACAGCGCAGGATTTTCTGATGATGGATTTGACAGGGCTGTCAGCGATTCTTTCAATTATTC
>JAKSTW010000010.1 GCA_024402405.1 Spirochaetia bacterium
CACATTTAATATCTTGATGAACTGTTTATAGGCTTACAGCAGCATCTATATGTTATATTACTGTCCCATTATGGCACGCCAGCCTGATGGCAAGATATCGACTCAGGGCTGCACCACACTGTGGATTATCTCCTGAAACAGCAGGGATAAACTTATCCAAAGTATATGTATTAATAATCTACACTAAAATTCACAAAATCTTATAAAGCCGTTATGTTTCGCATCCGATATATTTACTGGGTATTTACCAATTAAAAAGGACGGAAAATGAAAAAGTATCTGATTATTTTGCTTGCATTGATCGTATGCTCTGTTTTCACAGCCTGTTCTGACGGAAGCGGCTACAAGGCACCGGAAATAACAGTTCCTGTGACACTGGGCGCTAACGGAGGAACTGCAGCCGGAACGGCTGTGGCTGTGGTCGGAAAATCAGCTTTGAAAATAACTGCTGAGCCGGTGATGGAGAATTGTACTGTTGAGGGATATTACAGTTCAAAGGACTGTGATATCGAGGAAAAGATTGCTGATGGAGAGGGCAATCTGGAAAAGAACACCATTTATACAGATGGCAATGGAAACTGGACATTCAATACAGATAGTCCTGTAACATTATATCCTAAATGGGAGATCGCCAAATTTGAGGTAGGCGGTCGTATCTTCTATATCGGTGCTGATAACGGAGCCACATATAAGTTCTATGACAAGGACAAAAAAGAGCTTGAAGTCGATCTTTCAAGTTATGTTATAGAAACCAGCAGAACTCTGGACAGTGCTGTTTATTACAGTGTTGAGAATAAAGGAGCTGCTGACAGGATCTATGTCGCAAACCTGGACTTTGATGATTCTGTTTACCTGTGGGCTTCTAAAAACGAAGTAGTTGCCAATACTGATGGAATAGGTACCGGAAAGACAAATACAGAGACATTGGCTGCCAATGCTGATTACAATGTTGCGGGTACGATCTGGAAAGCCATAAATGATCTGAACGGAGATACCGGCGACTGGTTCATTCCTGCAAACGAGGAATTGGAGATCCTTGCTGATCTGGTAGGAATCACATCTGCTCCTCTGAAAGAATCATGGGAAGATCTGGCAGGTTTTTTTGGGTATGATTTGTGGTCCAGTACAGGATTCGGTGAAAGTGAAAGTAAAGCACGATTCTGGGAAATCTCAAGCAAGGCTATGAATAATTGTGCTAAAAATTCATCTTTGCGTATGCTGCCTGTAAGGTCATTCTGATCTTTTGGACATGATATTGCCTGTCTGATGCTTATGTCGGACAGGCTTTTTTATCTTTTCCTCATCTTCATTTCTGTTTAGTGAAAATCCTCTTAAAAAAATATTTTCCCTTAATTATCTGGAATTTAAAGGTTGACAATTTTCTCTCCGGAACCTAATAATAGATTAAGTGGTAAATTGTGGTAGATTTTGGTAGTTAAGTGGTAATAAGTAGTGATTTATTGGAATAACTTGGATGATAAAGGAAGAATAATGCTCCCGGCCGGACTTAGGTCCGAAATGGGAAATACTCTCTATATCACTCAGGGAATTGACCGCTGTTTATGGGTCTTCTCGGAAGAGCAGTGGAAAAAGATCTCTGATGAAATAAGCCGTTCCACATCCATTTTCCAGTCAAAAGCCCGTATCCTCATGCGCCGTATTCTGGCGCCTGCTCAGGAGATCGAGATCGACAAGACCGGAAGGATCAATATTTCACCGGCACTTCGCCAATATGCAGGCCTTTCAAAGGAATGCGCAGTCTTAAGCATGAACACTTACGTGGAAATTTGGGATAAAGCTGTTTACGACAAATACTGGGAGGAGAACGAATCAGCTTTTCAGGATGCTGCGGAGGATCTTGGGAAATTGATTTCTATGTAGAATGGAAATAGTTCATTATTCTGTTCTGAAAAATGAAGTTGTCTCTTTTTTGAAGCCTGACAGACCGGGTGAGCTCTTTGTGGACTGCACTACCGGTGAGGGAGGGCATTCTGAGGCACTGCTGTCTGCATATCCTGATATTGAGCTGACATGTCTGGATACAGATGCCGGCATTCTTGGCATAGCACAGCAGCGGCTGGAACCTTTTCATGGCCGCGTCAGTTTCTGCAACACATGGTTCAACAATTATTTTGAGAATTATCCTGCCGACATGAGGCGTCCTGATAAGATCCTGTTCGACCTGGGCATATCCACATATCATTATGAGAAGTCGGGCCGCGGATTCTCTTTCCGGAAGGATGAGCCGCTTTCAATGCAGTTAGGGAGCGGGATGGAAGTTTCTGCCGGTGATATGGTGAACAACTATCCGGCCGATAAGCTGGCTGACATCATCTACGATTTCGGTGAGGAGCGGTATTCCAGGCGTATTGCCAGAGCTATTGAGGAATACCGTGAGAATAAGACGATAGAGACATCGGCTGAACTGGCTGAAATAATCTATAAGGCTGTTCCGGAGGTTTACAGATATGGGAAGATCCATCCTGCCACCAGAACTTTCCAGGCATTGCGCATTGCTGTGAACGGAGAGCTGGCGCGTCTGCCAAAGGCTCTGGGAAAGGCTCTGGAAGTGCTGAATCCGGGTGGAGTGATCGCTGTCATAACTTTCCATTCTCTGGAAGACCGTATAGTGAAACAGTTCTTCAAGGAGAAAAACAGAAACTGCATCTGCCCTGATAATGCTCCCAGATGTGTATGCGGCGGGAACAACCGGGTGGTCGATATTCTTACTAAAAAACCGGTATGTCCTTCGGAACAGGAAGTGGGAGAAAATTCTCCTTCCAGAAGTGCCAAGCTCAGAGTGGTGAGAAAGGTGGTCAGATCATGAGAATGAATAATATGATGAGGGTTGGAATTTTTCTGGCGATATGCGTTCTGATGGGATTGTTCTTTATGAATGTTTACCAGGGATACAGATATGAGCGGCTGGATGCTGAGGTGACTCAGTATGAGAAGCAGCAGAAAGATATTTATGAGGATAACAAACAGGTCGTTGATACTCTGTCTGTTCTGGAATCACCGGAGATGGTGAAGAAGGTGGCTGACAAAATGGGATTGCACAGTGCCTCACCGGATCAGACTATAATAATCGATACAAGGAGTCATGTAGGATCGGATGAAAACAGGAAAGAATGAAATAGCTCTTTCCATTGATGAAATAGTCAGGGCATTGAATGGAACCCTGATGTCTTCTGGGGAGGGGACAGAATTTACAGGTGTATATACAGACTCAAGAGAAGTGATGCCGGGAGGTATTTTTTTCGCATTGGAAGGGGAGAATACCGATGGTCATAAGTTCGTCTGCGGAGCTGCTGCCCGCGGTGCATCTCTGTGCATCATACATAAGTCTGCACCTGATATCGAGAAAGAGATAGATAAAGGCAGCTGTACCATTATCATGGTCGATGACACGCTTAAAGCGCTGCAGCAGCTGGCAGCATATTATAGAAATAAATTTCCTCAGCTTATCACTGTGGGTATCACAGGAAGCAGCGGAAAGACCACCACAAAAGAACTTACAGGAAAAATTCTCTCCGGACTTGGTGCTACTGTCATGACCCGCGGAAACCTTAACTCAGAGATAGGGTTGCCTGTCTCCATGTTCAGCATCCGGGATCATCACAGATACGGTGTGTTCGAGATGGGGATCAACCATGAGGGTGAGATGGATGTTCTTGTGAATATTCTCCATCCGCAGCTGGCGGTGGTGACAAATATCGGTACAGCCCATATCGGAATCCTGGGATCTCAGGACAATATAGCTGCGGAAAAGGGAAAGATCTTCAGCCGCAATCCAGATCTGCAGATGGGATTTGTATTTGAGAATGATGGCTACAGAGATTATCTGAAAGAGTTGGCAGGCGGAAAGATGACTTTCTATGGTGCTGACTCCATGGTGACAGATCTGAGACTTGACGGTATATCCGGTTCCAGCTTCAGACTTGGGGACACTGACATCAGACTGCCTCTTGTGGGACGCTACAATGTGAACAATGCCATGGCTGCCATAGCTGTGGGACAGTATCTGAAGGCAGATGAGAAGCAGATAAAGGCTGCGCTGGAGAGTGCTGGAACCATGTTCGGACGTGGTGAGATATACGATCTGAATGGGATCCGTGTGCTGTGTGACTGCTATAATGCTAATTTCGAGGCTGTAAAAGCTGTGATTTCCTTTGCAGGAGAGGTCTGCGGGAATGACCGGCTGGTGCTGGCATTGGGCTCACTGCTGGAACTGGGTGACTCATCCGACATGATCCACAGGAATATAGGAAGTCTGGTGAAAGAATCCGGAGCAGCCGGAGTTTTCCTTTTTGGAAAAGAGATGAGGGCTGCTTATGATGTGCTGAAAGATAATGCATCCGGAAAAGTTTTCTGGAGCGATGATTATAAGAAACTTGAGTGCTCTTTCCTGGAGTTTGTGAGACCTGGTGACTTTGCTGTGATAAAAGGTTCCAGGGGAATGGCTATGGAAAGACTTGTGGAAGGACTGAAAAATGCTTAAGGATTTATTCTCACAGATAAATATTTTTAAATATATCACATTCAGAGCTGCCTATGCAGCAGTCACTGCGCTGGTGATATCACTGGTCATGGGACCGAAAGTCATTGATTTCCTGCGGAAAGAGAAGCTTGGTCAGGAAGTGCGTGATGACGGTCCTCAGACACACAAGGTGAAGAGCGGAACTCCTACCATGGGCGGCGTGCTTATAATCTTTGCCCTGGTGATTTCCATATTGCTTTGGCAGGATATGCACAACAGTTTCACATGGATCACACTTTTTGCCATTCTGGGATTTGGCGGTGTTGGCTTTGCTGATGATTACCTGAAGATCTACAGAAAGAATACTGAAGGACTGAAGCCAAGACTGAAGATCGCCGGTCAGCTGGGTGTGTCTCTTCTGATAGTCCTTTTTATTTATTTCAACAGAACTGAGAATACGACTCTCCTTTATTTACCGTTCTTCAAGAATGCGGTGCTGGATCTTTCATGGCTGTATATACCTTTCGGTGTCATCATCCTTATTGGCGCATCAAATGCGGTGAATCTGACTGATGGTCTGGACGGTCTGGCCATAGGACTGGTTTTTCTGGTCAGCATAGCATTTGCAATTCTGGCGTATATCACCGGAAGAATTGATTATGCCGAATATCTGGCTGTTCCTTATGTGGCAGGTTCCGGTGAGCTGACAGTGCTGAGTCTGGCACTGGTGGGCGCTTCCATCGGGTTCCTGTGGTTCAACTGTCATCCGGCACAGGTATTCATGGGTGATACAGGAAGTCTGATGCTGGGCGGAATCATCGGTGTCATGGCTCTGCTCCTGAAGAAAGAGATCCTTCTTATTATAATTGGCGGTGTTTTTGTGATCGAAGCTCTGTCTGTCATAATTCAGGTAGCATCATTCAAACTCCGCGGCAAAAGAGTGTTTAAAATGGCTCCTATCCATCATCATTTTGAGATGCTTGGATGGAAGGAAACCAAAGTGGTGATCCGTTTCTGGATCATCGGAGGACTTTTTGTAATATTAAGTCTCTCCACATTGAAGATTCAGTGATTTATGGAAGGCAGAATGAAAAATTTCATACTGGAAAGACAGCATAGAGAACCCATAGATATAATTCTCCTTATAACGATAGTTCTTCTGACAGGTATAGGACTGGCTATGCTGTTTTCTGCCTCATATATAAATGGCATTGCTCAGGACGGGAATCCTGCCCATTTTCTGAAAACTCAGATAGTCACTGCCGTTGTCGGTATTATCGGTGGTCTTATTCTCTCAGCGCTTGGTCTGGAATTTCTGGCAGAAAAGAAGATCATACCGCTGGTGACTCTTGTCTGTGTCATTGTCTGTTTCATAACAGCTCTGATAGGACAGGAGATCAACGGAGCCAGAAGATGGCTTCTTATCGGAGGAATCTCTTTCCAGCCTTCAGAGTTGATGAAAATATGTCTGATCTTCTATATGGCTTTTGATTTTGTCAAACAGAATGATAGGAAAAACAGTGGAAATTACAGTCACAGTATCGTGATGATGATTCTGTGCTGTCTCAGTGTCATAGCAGAGAAAGACCTTTCCGGCACTATTTTCATAGGTGCTCTGGGAATGGCCATGCTGTGGGTCTCTCCTCTCAAAAAAGGTTGGCTGATACTCCTGGCGATTGCTGCTGTCGCACTTCTTGGACTGATGATCATACTGGAACCTTACAGAATGAAGAGAATGTTTGCATTTCTGAATCCTGACTGGGATCCTCAGGGAAACGGATTTCAGATAAGGATGGGACTGGCTACATTGGCCAGCGGCGGTTTCTGGGGAAAAGGAATAGGATGCAGCACTTTCAAGATGGGTGATCTGCCTGAAGCCATGTCTGACTATATTTTTGCCATTGTAGGTGAGGAACTGGGTTTTGTGGGAGTTTTCCTGATTCTGGCTCTTTTCTTATGCCTGGCATGGAGAGGATACAAGATGGCTATGGACTTTTATAAGGCTGGAGATAAATTCAGGTATTATCTGTCTTTTGGAATAACCACCAGCATTGTGTTCCAGGCACTTTCCAACATAGGTGTGGTAGGTTCTGTCCTTCCATGCACAGGAATTGCCATGCCGTTTTTCTCACAGGGTGGTTCATGCATGATGGTGACTATGATCATGAGTGTTTATCTGATAAATCTGTCCAGGGACAGAGGAAGTGACGGAGGAAATTATGAGTACGATTGATATATATTCAGATGGGTATTCTTCCGGTACCAGACACAGGAAGGTATTTTTCAGCGGAAAAGCAGTCATATTCATTTTACTGCTTCTGCTTGGAATAGTGGGGCTTGAGATATTCAGCCAGCTGGTTTTTGCTCCGGCTGTAAGCATAAAGAAAGTGGAGGTCGCTGTTTCTCCTGAGCTGGGTATGACAGAGGCTGAGATTTCTGAACTGTCCGGTGTGAAAGGCGGAGAAAGTTTCTATGATGTGGATCCTGCTGAGATCGAGGACCGACTTATGAGCTTTGCCCCTATCAGCAAGGCTGTTGTCAGAAAGAAATTTCCTGCCACGATCGTCATGACTGTCACCGGTCGCCAGCCTTTTGCCCACAGTTTCATCATGTCCGGCGGCATATCTGTTCCTGTCACTATGGATAAAGAAGGTGTGATCTATCAGATCGGTAATACAAACTTTGACTCAAGGCTTCCTGTTGTTTCCGGATTTGATTTTGATGAGATCCAGCTTGGTGCCAGACTGCCCGAGACGATCATACCATATTTTTCCAGGCTGGAAGCAGTGCGTGAGGCAGTTCCTGTACTTTTCAACCAGATATCAGAAATAAAATTTGACAGGAGAAAAGACGATCTTTTTGATGTTGTTCTTTATCCTGCCAATTCAAATATCAGAATAAGAACTAACCTGGATATGGATGAGGCTCTGCTGCGCAAGATTTTTACTGTGCTGGATGTTGTTGAGAAGAATGGGATGCTTGGGAAGACAGATGAGCTGGATTTCAGAACAGGCAGAGTCATATATAGGGTGAAGGAGAAATAATATGGTTTCCGAAAAAATTGTTGTTGGTCTGGATATCGGTACAAGCAAGATCGCTGCTGTCATCGGTGAGTATGAATACTCAGAGGACGGACGCCCAAGGCTGGAGATTATAGGAGCGGGAACCGCAGTTTCTGACGGAGTCCGCAATGGCGCTGTCATCAATATTGCCAAGACTGTGGATGGCATAACCAAGGCTGTGGAGGCTGCCCAGCAGATGTGCGGCAGGACTGTCACAGAGGTCATATGCGGACTGGGCGGTGATCATATAGAAGGATGCAATTCCAAAGGAAATATTGCCATTGGAGCAGGTACCAGACGGAAGACCCGGGAGGTGACTCCGGAGGACAAGGCCAGGGCCATTGAGTCTGCTTCTGCTGTGCCAGGTTCTGAGGACCGTATTACCGTTGCTCTGGATGACCGGGAATATATAGTGGACGGACACGGAAATATCAAGGATCCTGTCAATATGACCTGCACCAGGCTGGAGGCTGAAGTTCATATAATCACAGGTTCCAGAACTGTGGTGAATAATATTGAGAGCTGCGGCGAAAAGGCCGGATATCATGTGGTCAGAAGTTTTCCTAACATCAAGGTCCTGACCCGTTCTGTGCTGACACCGGAGGAGAAGAATTCCTGTGTCATGATAATTGATATGGGTGCCGGGACAACTGATGTGATGATCGCTGATGAGTGCAATGCATGTTTCACCAAGGTCATTCCTATGGGTGGAAATGATATCACAAAAGATCTGGCTTCTGTTCTCAAGCTTCCTGTGGAGATCGCAGAGAAGATAAAGATCAATCAGGTGGTATGCCATGAATCCAGTCTCGGTGCAGGAAACCAGCAGATCGTGCTTCCTATCTCTACCAACGGTTGGGCTGACAGAGTGATCTATACTCAGGATGCCTGTGAGATCGCAAAGGCCAGAGTATGGGAGATTTTCAATGAGATCTATAAGAGTCTGAAAGATACCGGATATTATAAGATGATAACCAGCGGAATCGTCCTGACTGGCGGATGCGCTGATTTTCCAGGTATATGTGATTTTGCCAGTGAATTCTTCCAGCTGCCGGTGCGTGTCGGCAAACCTCTGGGACTGTCAGGAAAAGCTGTTGCCTTTGCTGAGCCGCGTTATGCTGCGGCAGTGGGACTGGCACGGCTGAAATTTGAGCTGGATCTTGCCAGCGGAGAGAATGATGCCGGGCGCAGACATAAGACTGGATTTATTTCCCGGGGAGAAAAAGGAAAAAATATCAGCCGTGTTGGCTCATGGTTTAAGGATATATTCTGAAAAGAGGGTCTGCGGTTCATGCAGGGAGGGTGAAAATGACTTTAGATGATGTTGATATTATTGATGAGGAAGATACAAATACAATTATAAAAGGGGCTGATATAAGAATTATCGGTATTGGCGGAGGCGGCGGAAATGCTGTGAACCGTATGATGGAGCAGCATGTCTCTGAGGATATTATCTTCATTGCTGCCAATACAGACCAGCAGGCACTGCAAAACTGCCATGCCACCAAAAAGCTTGTACTGGGACGCAATCTGACTCACGGTCTGGGGGCGGGCGGAAAGCCTGAGATAGGTGAGAAGGCTGCTCTTGAGGATAAGGATGCAATAACCAATGCCATTGGCGGTGCTGATATGGTTTTCATCACAGCAGGTATGGGCGGTGGTACAGGAACCGGCGGTGCTCCTGTTGTGGCTCAGATTTCCAAGAATCTGGGTATTCTCACTGTGGCTATTGTCACCACTCCTTTTGTTTTGGAAGGTAAGGTCAAAGCGAAATATGCCCAGGACGGAATTGCCAGACTCAGGGAGAATGTGGATGCCCTTATCATAGTTCCTAATGAGAACCTCCTGATAAATCTTGATGCCGCAACTACAATGGTGGAGGCTTTCCTGAAGGCCGATGATGTGCTCCGCCAGGGAATTCTTGGTATTTCAACATTGATTACAGGACATGGCAGGGTGAACATTGATTTTGCCGATGTGGACACCATCATGAGAAACAAAGGTGTTGCCATCATGGGTGTGGGTGACGGTCACGGAGAGAGCAAGGCTGTGGATGCCATCCAGAATGCCATTTATAACAAGGTGCTGGAGGATGCGGATATCAGCGGTGCCACAGGTATCCTTGTTGGAATCACCAGCGGTGAGGATCTTACCATCAATGAGTTCCAGACTATCCTGAAAATGGCCAAAGAGACTGCTGATCCTGAAGTTCTGTTCACTTATGGCTGGAAAATTGATGAGGAAATGAAGGATAAGGTCAGTGTGACGATCATTGCCACCGGATTCAATCATGCAAAGAAGGAACAGGAACCAGAGACTGCCGAACCTGAAGTGAAGATGCCGAATGTGATTTCTGCTCAGGAATGGGACAAGCTCCAGCATGGCGGTGTCACAGAGATCAAGCCGGTGAAGGCTGAGCTTGTGCAGGAGGAAGATACTCCTGTTGATGTGAATAATAAGAATATACCTGCTCTGTTAAGATACAGAGGACAGATGAATTTTCCTAAATGGCGGTGAGCTGGAATGTTTCTGGATGAACTTTCTGAGAATTTCAAGGAATATCTTATAGGTGAGCTGAATCTTGCCGGATCTACTGTGGATGTATATTCCCGGGAGATCGGGCAGTTTGTCAGTTATCTTGAAGGTAGGAAAATAGAAATAAATGAAATTTCATCCCTTGATGTGGAAAGTTATATCAATTACAGGACAGAGAAATGTCATCTGAGCGGCAAGACAGTGTCAAGAGTCATGAGTTCTCTGCGTTCATTCTTCAAGTTCCTTCAGATGGAGGACATAAGAGAAGATAATCCGGTCAAGATGCTGGATATGCCGAAGATCCACAGAAATTTTCCTAAGGTGTTCAATTACAGCGAGATGGAAATATTCTTTGACAGCATAACACTGAAAAAACCTTCCGGACTCAGAGACCGGGCTATGTTTGAGATGATCTATTCCTGCGGGCTCCGTATTTCTGAGGTGGCTGATCTGAAATGCTCTGATATTTCAGCTGAGGATGGCGTAGTCAGAATTTTTGGCAAGGGATCCAGGGAAAGGCTGGTTCCGATGGGTGAGATATCTCTTTTCTGGCTGGGTAAATACCTGGAGCTGGGCCGGCCTAAGCTTCTGAAAGATAAACAGTCAGAATATCTTTTTATAAATTGTTTCGGTGATAAGATAGGCCGGAAAGGAATCTGGAAGAAATTCAAGGAGATTTCGAAGGTTGCCGATATTGACGGGAAAGTTCACACTTTGCGTCATTCTTTTGCCACACATATGCTGAAGAATGGTGCTGACCTCAGATCGATCCAGGAAATGCTTGGTCATTCTGACATTTCCACCACCCAGATCTATACACATCTGGACAGGCGAGATCTGAAAAAATTTTATGAAGAGAATCATCCGGGAGGTTGAAGTAAAATCTCTGTTACAGGGATTTATCTGGATATGGAAAATTTAGATTATTTAGTTTTTGTCATTAAGAATTTGAGACATCTCAGTTACAGGGACAAAGGATCCCTGCTTCTTCTCATGAGCAAGGAGATAAGCAGAGATGCTTCCATATCCGAAGTCCGCAGTATCATATCCGGTTTTTTCCAGAAGAGCCATAAGTCCATGGGGACAGCTTTTACGGCAGCCGAGGATGAGCTGCGTCTGGCAGAGAAGACCGGAACTTCTTTTATCACATTGGCCGACAGTCGTTATCCTGAACTGCTGAAAGAGATCTATGATCCTCCTTTTGTCCTTTATTACCGGGGCGATCTCTCTTCTCTGAACAGAAGAAGAGTGGCAGTTGTTGGAACCAGACTGGCCAGAGGTGCCTCAAAAGAGGCTGCCTATGAGCTTGGCTTTACATTGGGACGCAATGGAGTGGCTGCGGTCTCCGGGCTGGCCAGAGGAATTGATGCGGCGGCCCACAGGGGAAATCTTGATGGCGGTATGTCCACGATAGCAGTTTTGGGAACCGGTGTGGATGTTATATTTCCTGCTGAGAACCAGAGACTTGGATACCGGATCCTTGAAAATGGAGGGGTTATTGTCAGTGAGCTGATGCCTGGAACTCATGGAACTAGATTTACATTTCCGCAGCGCAACAGGATAATCAGCGGACTTTCATCAGCGGTGGTCGTAGTCCAGGCTCCTGCCCGTTCAGGTGCACTGATTACAGCTGAGTTTGCAGCGGAGCAGGGACGTGATGTGTTCATTCACAGTGCATGCATCGGTTCTTCTGAGGGAATAGGCGGTGAGAGTCTGATGCTGGATGGTGCGATGTCTGTATCTTCCGGAGAAGATGTTCTTGAGAAGCTGGGATGGCCTGTGGAGAATCCGGGATGTTGTTTCAGAACAGACAGCGATGTGAATCCATGCAGATTTCTGGAACTGGAGCTTGATGGAAAAATCATCAATCATTGTGGAATATATTATATAAAAGGTGAAAAATTGGGGGAGAAAGTTTATGCCTAAAGCAACAAATACAACAGATAAGACAAAAAAGACAACTTTGCTGATAGTGGAATCACCGGCTAAGGCAAAAACCATAGAACATTATCTTGGCAGCAAATATTCTGTTGCCGCATCCGTAGGACATCTTATTGACCTGCCGAAATCCAGGATGGCAATTGATGTGGAGCATGATTTTGAGCCTGAATATATAACGGTGAGGGGCAAGGCTGCCATACTGAAGGAACTTGAGAAGAAAGCTGCGGCCTCTAATGCAGTGCTGCTGGCTTCTGATAATGACCGTGAGGGAGAAGCCATTGCATATCATATCAAGAGTGCTCTGGACAAAAAGAATCTGGATGTGAAGATAGAGAGGATCATTTTCAACGAGATAACTCCAGGTGCGATAAAAGAGGCTGTGAAATCTCCCCGTGATATTGATATGGGAAAGGTGAATGCCCAGAAAGCCAGAAGAGTGCTGGACCGTATTGTGGGATACAACCTGTCTCCGATCCTGTGGAAAAAAGTCAAAAGCGGTCTTTCCGCCGGAAGAGTTCAGTCTGTTGCCCTCAGACTTATATGCGACAGAGAGAAGGAGATGGAATCCTTTGTTCCTGAGGAATACTGGACACTGGAGGCTCTTTTCAAGAAAGGAAAGACAGAGTTTGCCACATCTCTTGTAAGCTATGACAATGACAAGATCAGCCTGAAGAGCGAGGCAGACTGCAGATCTCTCATGGATAAGCTGGATGGTAAGGATTTCATCGTATCTGACATAAAATATCAGGAAAAGCATGTGGCACCTAAGCCTCCGTATATCACTTCCAAGCTTCAGCAGGATGCTGCCAACCGTCTGGGATTCACTTCCAAGAAGACAATGCAGCTGGCACAGCAGCTGTATGAAGGCATCAGCCTGGGATCCAGCCGTGTGGGTCTCATCACTTACATGAGAACAGACTCCACCAGAATCTCAGCACAGGCCATTGCTGATGTAAGAAAATATATACAGGATAACTATCCTGAACAGTTGCCTGAGAAGTTCATAAATTACAGTATAGGCAAAAGAGCCCAGGATGCTCATGAGGCTATCCGTCCTACTTATGTGAAATATACTCCTGAATATGTCAGAAGTTATCTCAGCAAGGATCAGCTGAAACTTTATTCCATAATCTGGGAGCGGTTTGTATCATCCCAGATGAGAGATGAGATCGATGCTGTCACTACCACTGATATTCTCTGTGAGAAGGCTCTTTTCAGATGTGTCTCCACAAAGGTAAAGGAGAAAGGATTCCAGCTGGCTCTGGATGTGCTTTCTTCCAAGGAAAAAAATGTCAGAATACCGTCTCTGGATAAAGGTGAGAAGCTTTCATTCCTGAAATACAGCACTGAGCAGCATTTCACCCAGGGACCTGCCAGATATACAGATGCCAGCATAGTCAAGGTGCTGGAGGAGAAAGGAATAGGCCGTCCGTCTACTTATGCACCTATCATATCTCTTCTTATCGAGCGTTATTATGTCAGCCGCAAGAACCGTATGCTGATACCTACAGCCCTTGGTTCCACGATCAACAATATTCTTATGGGTTCTTTCCCTGAGATCCTGGATGTGAATTTTACTGCTGATATGGAGCGCAAGCTGGATGATGTGGAGGATGACAAAGGCGACTGGAACAGCATGATAAAGGAATTCTATGGTCCGTTCAAAACTCAGGTTGAACATGTGACAGAGACTCTGGAATCTGTCAGAGGTGTCATGGATGAGGAGAGCGGATATACTTGTGAGAAATGTGGCAAGCCTATGATGAAAAAGCTTGGCCGGTTCGGATTTTTCCTTGCCTGCTCAGGTTTCCCTGAGTGCAGGAACACAGAGTCCATACCTTTCTGCAACTGCCCGCGTCCAGGCTGCAACGGACATATTGTTGCCAGAAAAAAGAAAGGTGGCAAGGGAAAGGAATTCTATGGGTGCAGCAATTATCCGGACTGTGATTTTATAAGCAATTACAAGCCTACTGACCGGAAATGCCCTGAGTGCGGTTATTTCATGGTTCAGAGATATGAGAAGGGAAAGGGAACTTATTATACCTGCAGTAATACAGAATGTAAGAATTCATCAGAGGAAAAATAGTGGATAATTATATTGCTTATCTTAAGAACATCAGACATCTGTCAAATGCCACTGTGATTGCATATACCAATGATATTTCCAAATATATGGAATATCTGGATGAAAATGGTGAGGACTGGAAGGAACCGGACAGAAAGGTGGGCAGGCGGTATATCGCTTACCTTTCAGAGAATGATTACGACTCAAGAAGCATCAATCGCAAAGTTTCTGCCCTGAGAAAATTTTATGAGTATCAGCAGAAAGAAGGTTTTGTGGAGCTGAATCCATTTGACTATGTGAAAGCTATGAAAACAGTCAAGAAATTGCCTGTATATATGACAGCAAATGAGGTGCAGAAATTCATAAATCTTGGAGATGCCAGAAAAGATCAGGATATATTCCTGGGATACAGGGACAAGGCTTTTTTTCAGTTCATGTATGCATCCGGATGCCGTGTGTCAGAAGCTCTTTCAATAGATGTTGATGATCTTGATTTCTCTGATGATGAGATAATCATTACAGGAAAAGGAGATAAACAGCGTATAGTCTTTTTTGGCCATTATGCGGAACAGGCCTTGAAAGAATATCTTCCTATGCGGATGGCCAGACTGCGGAGATTTGGATCTGATTCAAAGGCTCTTTTCATTGATTACAGAGGTGAGCGTCTTACCAGTCACGGAGCATGGTGGATCATCCAGGAATATCTGAAGCACAGTGATCTGAACAAAAAAGTGACACCACATACTTTCAGACATACTTTTGCCACACATATTCTGGAGCATGGAGCTGATATCCGGGTGGTGCAGGAACTGCTGGGACATTCAGAGCTTTCAACCACACAGATCTATACTCATATCGGAATCGGAAGACTTAAGGACATACATAGGAAAACACATCCTCATGGCAGGATGAAAAGGAGAGTTCAACATGGAATTTAGGGGTACTACTATTCTGGCTGTGAAAAAGGATGGCAAAGTTGCCATGGCCGGAGATGGACAGGTCACTTTAGATAAGACAGTTATGAAAGGACATGCGCGGAAAGTGCGCAAGATATATGATGGGCGTATTCTGGTGGGATTTGCCGGAGCGACAGCTGATGCCTTCACTCTTTTTGAGAAATATGAGGGCAAGCTCAAGGAGTTCGGCGGTGATATGACCAGGGCTGCCGTGGAACTGGCCAAGGAATGGCGGACAGACAGGGCACTGCGGAAACTGGAGGCCATGCTGCTGACTGCTGATGGGGAGAAGATCCTTCTGATATCCGGAACCGGTGATGTAGTGGAGCCTGATGAGGATGCTCTGGCTATCGGTTCCGGCGGATGCTACGCTTATGCTGCCGCACTGGCTTTCTTCCGCTCAGGCGCTGGACTCAGTGCCGGTGAGATTGCCCGCAGATCTCTGGAAATTGCATCCCAGATCTGTATTTACACTAATGATAATATTATTGTGGAGGAACTCTGATGCTGGATTTTGATCAACTCACACCTAAGCAGATCGTTGAGGAACTGGATAAGTATATCATAGGTCAGGACAAGGCCAAGAGAGTGGTGGCCATGGCTTTGAGGAACAGGGTCAGAAGAAAACAGCTGCCTGATGATCTTCGGGAAGAGGTTATTCCTAAGAATATCATTATGATCGGTTCCACAGGTATCGGAAAGACAGAGATCGCAAGACGTCTCTCCAAACTTTCAGGTGCCCCTTTCGTAAAAGTGGAGGCTACCAAATATACTGAGGTCGGTTATGTGGGCCGTGATGTGGAGTCCATAATCCGTGATCTTATGTCTGTGGCTGTGAATATGGTCAAGAATGAGATGCGCAGCGGAGTCATTGCCGATGCCCAGGCCAGGACAGAGGAGCTGCTGCTGGATCTGCTTCTGCCAGGAACAGGTGACAAACCGGTGGAGACAAAGACAGAAAATGGCGAGGTGAGGCTGCTCCCTCCTGGTGCCAATACGACTATAAGAGAGAAATTCAGGACCAAGCTGCGTAATGGCGAGCTGGAAGATAAACAGGTGGAGCTTTCTGTATCAAAGAAAGGATTCCAGCCTATGGAGATCTTCTCCGGAATGAATCTGGAGGATATGGGGATCTCACTGGGCGGAATTGCAGGAATGATGGGAGACTCCAAGAAACGGCGCAGAACTACTGTCAAAAATGCCAGAGAAATTCTGCTGGAAGAGGAGATCGACAAGCTTATTGACTCCGACAAAGTGGCTGATATTGCCAGAAAAAGGACACAGGAGATGGGAATCGTCTTCATTGATGAGATAGACAAGGTGGCAGGCCGGCAGAATACCAGCGGTGCCGATGTCTCCAGAGAGGGTGTCCAGCGTGATATACTGCCTATAGTCGAGGGCTGCAAGGTCAACACAAAATATGGAATGGTCGATACCACACACATTCTTTTCATTGCGGCAGGAGCATTCCACATGAGTAAGCCTTCAGACCTGATTCCTGAACTTCAGGGACGTTTCCCGCTTCGCGTGGAGCTGGAACCTCTGACTGCCAGAGAGTTTGCACAGATCCTGACCAAACCTGAGAATGCACTTATAAAGCAGTATGCTGCTCTTATGGCTACAGAAGGAGTCGATCTGCAGTTCACTGATGAGGCTGTGGAACGGATAGCCAAGACAGCAGAGGAACTTAATTCAGGCACGGAGAATATCGGTGCCAGAAGACTGCACACTATAATGGAGCAGCTGCTGGATGAAGTCTCTTTCTCTGCTCCTGAACTGAAGGGGCAGACCATAACCGTGACACCTCAGTATGTGGATGAGAAACTCCACAGTGCGCTGGGAGACAGAGATCTGGCAAAATATATTCTGTAAATAGAATTTTATATTTTTCATAACCATGGGAGGGGAGTATGAAAAAAAGAATTTCTGAATGTTGGAAAAAACTTAAATTTGCTCATAAGATAGGGATTGCTGCAATAACGGCAGTTATTGTCTGTGCATTTATATTTCTGGGGAGATCAGACTGTCCGTCCTGCATGACGCCGCTTTTCACTGCAGGCATTGCAGACGGAACATTGCTGAACAGGATCTCACTGCGTCTTGATCAGGAAGGTGTGAAGCATCAGATCGGTCAGAACGGAATGATCTATGTCCGTGAGAAAGAAGATGCCAGACGTATGGTGACTGTACTTCTCCGGGAAGATCTGGTTCCTTCCACTGCCTCTCCATGGGATGTGTTCAAAATGGACAGATGGAACACTACTGATTTTGAACGGAATGTGAATTTGCGCAGAGCTCTGACTGAAAATCTGGAGCAGCACATAGAATCTCTGGATGACATAGTGCGTGCCAGAGTCACACTGGTGATTCCTGAGAAACAGCTTTTCACAGAGGATCAGAACAAAGTGTCCGCTTCCATCATCATCACACCTAGGGACGGCTCTGATATCACATCCGACAGGAAAAAAATTGACGGAATCGTAAAACTGGTGAAGTTTGCCGTTGAAGGTCTGGATGATGAGAATATCACTATTTCTGACAATACCGGTACATTGCTGAATGACTGCTGCATGTTCGGAGGATTTGACAGGATAGAGCTGACACGCCAGGAGATGCAGATCAAGGCTATGCAGGAAAAAAAGCTGAGATCCCAGATCATCACTGCCCTGAACACCATTTACGGTGGGGACAGAGTTCAGATAATAAATCTGGATCTTGATATGGATATTACATCCAGAACTGTGTCGACAGAGGAGAAGTCCAAGACCGCTTCTGCCGGTGGAGAGATCGAGAACAAGACTAATATTTATGAAGAGAAAAGTCCATGGACAATACGGAGAATATGTGCGGCAGTGGCTATAGACGGCACATGGAGATGTGAGTATGGCAAGGATGGCCGGATCCTCAGAAATCCTGACGGCAGTGCTGTAAGGACATATACACCTGTGTCTGATGCAGAGATACAGCAGGCAAAGACTCTGGTGGAACATGCTGTGGGATTCAGCCAGAACCGCGGTGATTCTGTCACAGTCCAGTGCGTTAAGTTTGACCGTTCCAGACAGTTTGCGGAAGAAGATTTCCCGCAGGTCTCTGAAGAGAAAGATGATATGCTGCCATTCCTGTCTCTGGACAGAAACGACCTGTTCTTTTACTGCGCTGTGGGTTTTGCCCTGCTCTCATTGATCCTGGTGATTTTTCTCTGTGCCAGAGGAATTTCCGGCAGGAAAGGTTCCGGGGTCAGGATCGTGAATGCCAGGAATCTTGCCATGGAAAGACCTGAAGAAGTTGCCGACCTGATCAAGTCCATGCTGGCGGAGGAATGATATGGGGGATGCCCATTTTCTTTCAGGTAAGAAAAAGGCTGCTCTGTTCCTTCTGAGCCTTGGGAAGGATACATCCAGAAAAGTCATGGAATATCTGGACAAGGATTCAGCAGCTACGATCATGGAAGTGATGAAGAATCTTGATGCTGAAGATATAAGCATGATGGATCATGTGTGTGATGATATTGTATGTGAGATCCAGGGATATGATCCAGAATTGCTTTCCGGACTGAAGGATGATGATCCGGAGACAATAGCCCGAAAACTGTCTCACCTGCCTCCGGAGAAAGCCAGTCTGGTGATGAGAAAACTGCCTGAGCGTCTGAGGGCTGAAGTCTCCAGAAAAGTTGCATCCATGGACAGAGACGCTAATTCTGCTTTGAAAGTGAAGATAAAGAACCGTACTCTGACTTTTGATGAGATGAACATGCTGGATGATGACAGTATCAGGCATATATTGTCTGAGGTTGAGTTCATGCAGCTGGATAAGGCTCTCAGAACAGCATCTGCGGAGACAAGGGAGAAATTTTTCAGAAATATGCATCCGCATCTGGCAGAAGAGCTGCGGGATATTCTGGAACAGGACAGAACTGTTTCTTTTATGGAATCAGAGCAGGCACAGAAAGAGATCCTTGATATATTATTCATGATTTTAAGCAGAAAATGATCCCGATCCACTAAACCTTATGTTTTATTTGTTCGAAAATAAAGTATGGGTAAACGGAGTCTGGAAGTTACGGTAAATACAGAGAATATGGGGATAGTTCATATCGATCTTCGGTTTAATGATAAGAATGCGGTCATGAGAATCGCAGTGGAGACTCCTGAGGCTCTGAGATCATTCAGACTGAGGACAGAAAAATTTTTCAGCCACTTTGAGCACAATGGATATAAACTCTGCGGCCTTGATGTTTTCATGGTGGATCCGCCCTTCTCGATGGAACGCAGATACTGGTCTGAAAACAGCATGCACAGTCCCTGGCTTAATTTTATCCATCCTCTTTTTTCTGATAATTCAGTCAGCCTTCTCGTCTGAAATCCTCGAAGAATTTCCTTGGCTCTGAGCTCTCACCTGCAATGACAGTGTATGTCTCAATGGAACGCACAGCCTCCGGTATCAGATCATCGATCTTCAGTATCTCGTAAGATTCCTTTATTTTCTCGAACACAGGCTTGGTCAGCGGGAATTCAGGTGCGAACATGCTGCAGCAGTCATCGTATGGCAGTATGGAAGTCTCGTAAGTTCCTATCTTCTTGGCCAGTGCTGTGATCTCCTCTTTGTCCATGCCTATGAGCGGACGGAAGATCGGCAGGTCTGTGCTGGAACCTGTGAAACGCAGACTCTCGGCAGTCTGGCTGGCAACCTGGCTGAGGCTCTCACCTGTGATCAGAGAGTTGCATTCATGTTCCAATGCCACAAAATGGGAGATCTTCATCATGGCTGCCCTGGAGAGAAGTGTGGATTCATTCTTTCTGCAGTTCTCTGATATGTGCAGCTGTATAGGTGTATAATTTACCACATGAAGATGGAGACTTGGCACATATGTGGAGAGGATCTCAGAAAGCTTCTTCACCTTGTTCAGTGATTTGTCTGAGGTATAAGGGTAGGTGTGGAAATATATGCATTCCAGTGCCAGTCCACGTTTTGCCATCATATATGCTGCCACAGGAGAGTCAATGCCCCCGGAAAGCAGCAGGATCCCTTTTCCTGCCACACCTGCAGGCAATCCGCAGAGCCCTTTTGTGTCAGGACCGTAGAGATATGCTCTGTCCCTGATCTCAGCAGTTATCTGGAATCCAGGATCTTTCAGGTCTACTTTCAGCTCAGGATATTTGTCAAGAACGACTCCGCCAAGTTCACAGGAAAGCTGATATGATGAAAGCGGAAAGCTCTTGTCTGCCCTCATGGACTGGATCTTGAAAGTCTTATATGGATGAGCGGTCATGAGTCTGTCAGCGATTTTGCCGCAGGCTTCCTTTACTTTATCAACATCCTTCTCCACTTTCTCTGCCTTGGAGAATGCCACCACGCCGAAGACCCTTTCCAGCGTGCTTTCTATTTTTGCCTCTTCCACAGGATTATCACTGTGCCTGTATCATAGTGCAGGTAGAAACGGCCGGCACGTCCGAAGATCCTGACATGGATATCACCAAGCTGTTTATGTATATTGGCAGTAAGTCTTTTCTCAAAGACTCTCCTGTTGCCGCCCTTCAGGTTGATCTCTCCGACCTTGATGATGTAGATTTTTTCCATATTAAATTAAACTCCTGATTATTTCCTGTAAGTTTTCAGCATTATTCTGCTCTGTCTGTCCAGTGCTTCCATAAATGATTCCAGATCTTCCTGCAAAGTGGTGTATCCGATGGAGACTCTGATTCTGGAGAATGAAGTCTCTTCCGGTACTTTCATGGCTTCCAGTGTTTTTGACAGGCTTTTCTTTCGGTTGGAACAGGCTGATCCTGTCCCTACGCAGAAACCGCTGTCATCCAGTACTCTGGCCATTATTTCTCCCGGTACCGGCACTGCTGCCAGTGAGATTATATATGGTGAATATTTCTCCGGATGCTCTGGTCTGGACTGTGGTATTATGGTGTATGCCTGATCCTGTGACAGTCTGCTGATCAGACCATCCATCAATGTATGTGCCTGGCTGATGTTCCGGTCCAGATTTGTCATTGCCTGCTCCAGTGCCAGTGACATTCCGAAGATCGCAGGTGTGTTCTCCGTTCCAGGTCTGATGCCTGATTCCTGATGTCCTCCCTGAACGACACACTGTATCTGGTTCTTCAATACCAGTATGCCTATGCCTCTTGGTCCCCGCAGTTTGTGTCCGCTTATGGAGAATGAGTGGATGTTGCTGTCGCTGAAATCTATCGGCACTTTGCCTGTTCCCTGAACTGCGTCACAGTGAAAGTGTATTTTTCTGCCGTGTTCGGCTGCATATCTGTGCACTGCATCAGCAAGCTGGCTCACGGGCTGAATGGCTCCTGTCTCGTTGTTGACTGCCATGACTGTTACCAGCCTGGTATCTTCTGTCAGGGCCTTTTCCAGTGTCTGCACCGTGATTATGCCATCCGGCTCTGGTTTTATGAACTTTATGCGGTACCCTGCTTCCCTCAGCACTTCTGCCGGCTCAAGGATGGCAGGATGCTCAATGGGGGAGAGGATGACTGTGCCCCTTGAAGGCTTGCGCAGGAAAGAGAGCAGCACCATGTTGTTGCTTTCTGTGCCGCCTGATGTGAATATGATTTCGGAGGCTTTGACGCCCAGCGCTCTGGCGCACCGTTCTCTGGATTCTTCCAGCACTCTGCTGGCTTTCTGGCCTTCCTGATGCTGTGATGATGGATTGCCATAGAATTCTGTGGAACATTCTGATACTTTTCTGCAGATGTCAGGGTCCGGAACTGAGGTTGCGGCCCAGTCAAGGTAAACATTCATAGCAAAGATTATAATGGATATTGGCAAAAAATAGAACTACTCAGAAACAGCAATTTATACTAAAAGAGGACAATAAGGGAAGGGACACCGCAGGAGAAAGAGGAAGGACACCCCCGCTTCGGCCGGTGGTTTCCTCCCTCTTTGGATCTCCCTTCTTCCTTCGGACGACTCAGGGCTGCACTGCCCTGGACCCAAGAAAAAGCAGCATCTGTATTTTATTTACTGACCCATTATGACATCATATTGGTATCGGAGCTGTCAATACTGAATTTTGTTGACTTTGGGTTAGTGTGATAGTAAAATGCCAAAATGTATAAATTGAGGTGGAATATGAAAAAGATTTTATATATTGCAATTGCAGTATATGTACTGCTTTTGACTGGCTGTAAGTATGAATCGTATAATAATAATTATTATTACTATGGTAGCAAGGGTAACAATAATATAGGTGACAAAAAAATTGAGGGTGCATTGCCAGGAGTATTCAGCATAAGTGATGATGAGAAAGTATGTTTCTCGAAAGGTAACCTGCAGGCCACATACAACGGCACCGGCTATGACTGGGGCTTTGCTGCGAATCAGTGGGATTATATAGGTGATGCCCCTGGTAACACGACCATGAAAAACCAAAGCTCCGGAGATGTTGTGGACCTGTTTGGATGGACAGCCCGCGGAATGTATGATGACAAAGTCAAGGAGTATGGTATCAACATATCAACGGTTCCGGAAGCTTATGGCGTAGATCCTAATGATGAATGCTGTGACTGGGGAGAGACCATTGACAGTGAAGGGACATGGAGAATACTTACAATTGACGAGTGGAACTATCTGTTTAAAAATAATAAATATAGAAATGGGGGCTATGTATGCGGACATAGATGTGTGGTATTAGTGCCAGATAGCTGGGATGCAGATATCCCTATTGCAGGTAGTTATGATGAAGAAAGTTGGGCAGTTGCAGAGGCCGCTGGAGCCGTATGTCTGCTTTCTGCTGAGTGGCGCGAGAGTTATGGTGTCCATGTCTGGAACCAAGGATACTACTGGTCTTCGTCTCCCAACGGTGTTTATGCATATTATCTGTTATTTGATAGTACTGGCGTCTACAGAGATTTGTTTTTTTCCCGAATCTATGGTCTGTCTGTGCGACTTGTGGCACCTTTGGAATGATTGCCAGGACTGTAAGGCTTTACCATTTTTCAATTTAGTTTTATATTTAAGTCATGAAGATCGGCTTTTATCAGTTTGTCCCGGAGTTCGGGAATACACAGAAGAACATAGCGACCATGGTGGATGCTGTCAGAAATGCGGATGCTGATCTGGTGGTGTTCCCTGAGCTGGCTACTTCCGGATATCTCTTTCTGAAGCAGGATGAGGTGGCTGCTGTGGCTGAAAGTGTTCCTGGACCTGCATCCAGGGCGTTCTCTGCTGTAGCAGTGGAGACAGATACCGCAGTGGTTGTCGGATTCCCTGAGAAATGCGGCGATGTTTATTATAACTCAGCCATGCTGGCCACTCCTGACGGTCGGGTCCAGGTTTACCGCAAGAACCATCTGTATAATGAGGAGAAGCTTTTCTTCCAGCCTGGCGATCTTGGCTTTCCTGTCTTTGAGGTGAAAGGGATAAAGATAGGGCTGCTGATCTGCTTTGACCATATGTTCCCTGAATCAGCCCGGTGTCTGGCGCTGCAGGGTGTGCAGATAGTGTGTCATGCCGCCAATCTGGTACTGCCTGAGTATGCTCAGATAACTTCCCGCTCACGGGCTCTGGAGAACAAGATCTTCTGGATCCTGGCAAACCGCTGCGGCAGCGAGAGCAGGGGAGGAAAGTTCCTCTCTTATTCCGGCCGCGGTCAGATCGTGGATCCCAATGGGCAGGTCATGGTCAGCGCCGGTCCTGATGACACAGGATTCTTCAGTGTGGACATTGATCCTGAAACAGCGAATAAAAAGCGTCTTGCGCCTCTCTGCGATGTCTTTGAGGACAGAAGACCTGAATTATATAATCTTTTGACAGAAAAAAGGATGTGAAAAATGGCAAAATATAAGGCAATGCTTATCCTTGGCTCTACAGGGGCAGGAAAAACACCGCTGGGAAACCAGCTGGAGACACAGGATCTGTGGTATAATAACTACTTTCATTTCGATTTCGGACAGAATCTCAGGGACAGTATCAAGGATGACTGCACTGTTCTGACTCCTGAAGAGAAGGAGAAAGTGAAAAGGGTTCTTGAAAACAATGAGCTTCTGGAAGACTCAGATTTCCCTATTGCAGAGAAACTGCTGAAGAATTTCATCGAGAAAAGGGAGATCACTCCAGAGATGAATAATGTCATTGTCCTCAATGGACTTCCACGTCATCTTGGGCAGGCTACTGCTCTCAATAATATAGTTGACATCAAGTTTGTCCTTTTCCTCAACTGTCCGGGTGAGGTGGCTTATGAGCGCATCAAATATAACTGCGGCGGTGACAGGACAGACCGGACTGATGATTCTCTGGAAGAAGTCAAGAAGAAAGTCCAGATCTTGTATGATCAGACTTTCCCGCTTATTGAATATTACCGTTCCCAGAATGTGAATATCGTGGAGGTTGCAGTTGATATAGATACTCTGCCTCTTTTCATAATCCAGGATCTTGGAGTTCTGGACAATATGTTCTGATCGTGATCTGAGAATTGCATTAAAAAAGGGAAGTTCCGTGGGAGCTTCCCTTTTTTTTATCTGTAGCTCTGTGCCTCATATGGGGACAGAGCTTTGTGTGTCAGTCGGCTTTGGCAAAGTGTGAGAATGCCAGTGAGAATGTGCCGCGGCCCTGTGTCAGACTTCTCAGTGTTGTTGAGTATCCGAACATCTTGGCCAGTGCAGCCTTTGCCTTGATATGCTCATTGCCAGGCTTGCTCTCCAGGCTCTCGACTATACCGCCACGGGCTGTCACATTGCTGATGACTTCGCCGATATATTCTTTAGGTGTGGCGATATCCACTGCCATTATAGGTTCCAGCTTTACAGGACCTGCATTGCGGCAGGCATTGTCAAATCCCATGGCACCTGCTGCCTCGTAAGCAAATTCAGATGCTGTCAGCTCATCATATGCAGCATCTTCCAGTGTCACATCCACCTCCACCAGAGGATATCCGAAAAGAGATCCAGATGTGAAGCTTCCTGTGACACCGCGCTTCACTGCATCCAGGAACTGCTGCGGCACTTTCTTTTTCAGTGTCGGATTGATGCTGAACTTATTCTCCTGACCGCTTCCGGCAGGTTTCACCACCAGAGTTATCTCGGCATTGTTCTCTTTTCCTGCAATGACCTTGGAGAATGTTTCCCTGTGTGTGATCTCCTGGGTGATGGACTCTTTGTATGATACCTGAGGATTTCCTACATTGGCCTCAACTTTGAAGTCCTTTATTATTCTGGTGACCAGAATATCCAGATGGAGCTCTCCCATTCCAGAGATTATCAGCTGGCCTGTGTCCTCATTTTCCTTGGATACGAATGTAGGGTCTTCCTTTGAGAGTATTTCCAGTACGCTTTTCAGCTTGTCACGGTCTGACATGGTCTTTGGCTCTATGGCTACTGAAATCACAGGTTCCGGGAAATCTATGTTCTCAAGCAGCACAGGGAATGACTCGTTTCCTATGGTGTCTCCTGTCTGTGCCAGCTTGAATCCGATGATGGCGCCGATATCTCCGGCAGAGAGCGTGTCTATGGCCTCAGGCTTGTTGGCATGCATCCTGAACAGTCTGTTGATCCTCTCCCTTTTGCCCTTGCTGATGTTGAACACAGCGGAACCATTGGTTATGGAACCTGAGTACATTCTGACAAAGGAGAAAGAACCTGCTTCACGGTCACTCTGGATCTTGAAGACCAGTCCCAGTGCTTTTCCGCTTTTATCACACGGGATCTGCACCTCATCCCCTTTTTTATGGTGGATCCCGACAGCAGGCGGAAGCTCATCCGGTGCAGGCAGATAATCCACGATGCCGTCCAGAAGACACTGCACGCCTATATTCTTCAGGGATGATCCTGTGAATACAGGCAGAATATTGTTGTTTATTGTCTCACGGCGGATCACTTCCTTTGACATCTCCACCGGAATTTCCTCCCCGTTGAGATACAGGTCTGTGATCTCATCAGAAAATGCTGATATGCTGTCCAGCAGGTTGTCGTGCCAGGTCTGTGCCAGTTCCAGATTCTTCTCTGCAATGTCAGTCACTGTCATGTCCACACCACGGGATTCCTGATCCCAGTGTATTTCTTTCATATTCAGCAGATCTATGACACCCTGGAACTCGCTTTCTGCTCCGATAGGGATGAACAGCGGCACCGGATTGCCTCCAAGTTTGGTCTTGATATCCTCCAGTACTGCAAAGAAGTCGGCTCCCATTCTGTCCATTTTGTTGACGAATGCCACCCTTGGTATTTTATATTTCTCTGCCTGTTTCCAGACAGTCTCTGACTGAGGTTCCACACCTCCTACAGCACAGAACACAGCCACACCGCCGTCCAGAACTCTCAGTGAGCGCTCCACCTCAGCTGTGAAGTCCACATGGCCCGGAGTGTCGATGATGTTTATCTGGTGATCCTTCCAGTAGCATGTGGTGGCTGCGGAACAGATGGTTATACCTCTGTCCTGTTCCTGCTCCATCCAGTCCATGGTTGCCTCACCATTGTCCACCTCGCCGATTTTATGGTTCTCTCCTGTATAGAACAGGATTCGCTCTGTGGTTGTGGTCTTTCCGGCATCTATATGAGCCATGATGCCGATATTCCGCATATTTTTCAAAGACATAAAATCTCCTGTTAAAATCTTTTTTATAAGTTAAGGTCTTTCTCGTGAAGCACCACGCCGCCAGCTACCAGCTTTTTCTGCAGGTCTTTCACATCGATTGCCGGTATGTCGTCATAGCATGCCGCAGCTATTCCTGCTGCCTCTCCGGTGACTGCACAGGAAGGGATGACCCTGGAGATATCCCACATCAGCTCTGTGACTGAGATATTTCTTCCGGCAGTGATGAGATTCTTCACATCCTTATTATAAAGGGTACGGAAAGGAACCTCATATATAGGTCCTCTTTTCTTCCAGTTGCTTATCATTCCGATGCTGTCCTCGAAATATTTGTGTTCCTCGGCTGCATCCAGAGTATATTCTCCCACGATCTTCCTTGTCATCCTTATCTGCGGGATAGTGGCTATGGATGTAGGAATATGGGTCGGATCAGTCTTTCTCTTCAATACTATGTCACGCAGTGTCTGCTCATGGGAAAGCTGCATCATCTCGCTGAGCTCGAATCCGTCATTTCCTCCGAATCTTCTGCTGATGAGAGGAGCTTTCTCGTTTCCTGTCTTCTCCTCGTCAGGGATCTCAGCGGCACCCAGCTGGTTCAGTTTCAGACCTCCGTCCAGAATGGAATAGTACCATGCTGCCAGCACATTCCCTGCTTTGAAAGTCTCTGTCTTCATTCCTGCGAATCTGCATATGTCCGCATCTCCTGTGGCATCCACTATATTTCTGAAAGTTATGGCGAATCTGCCGCTCTTGTTCTCTGCGATCACAGCATTGATCCTGTCATTATCCTTCTGTATGCTGCAGATGGAGGTTCCGTAAAGGATGCGTACGTTATTCTGTTTCAGGAGTTTCTCCGCCTCCAGTGCGAAAAGTGATGCATTGTACTGGACTTCAAACCTTTTTCCGTTTTTCTTTTCCTCAAAGGTTCCGTTTTCCAACCATGCTTTTGGATAACGGTTCTCTACCATATGTTTTATGGAAAGCATGAAAAGTTCATGGCAGATTCCGAAAGAGACCTGATGACCCATTCCGTCACACAGAGGCAGATAGATGGCAATGAGTCCTGATGTTGCCAGTCCTCCCAGGATCCATGATTTTTCGATCATTGTGACTTTCGCACCTGCTCTGGCTGCTGCCAGTGATGCTGCTATTCCGGCAATTCCGCCGCCTGCCACCAGAACATCACAGTTTTCGACCACTCTGGTGGATAGATTTTCCTGAATAAATTCCATAAAAGACCTCAAAAAATTCAAGAATCATAAAAAAAATTTATCAACATTATTTACAAAAAATAACTATCGACTACATAATTATAATACAAAACCAGTTAAAAGAAATAGGGGAATCTACTACAAAAAAAATCTTTTTTAAGTATTTTTACCGTCTGTTAGTTAATGGTTTTGTGAATTATTATAATTTCAACAGGAGGAAAAGTTGAAAAAGTTATTGTTGAGTTGTTTGATGCTGCTTATGGCATTGAACGTGTTTGCAACAGGTACTGGAGAAACTGCTCCGGCTGCCAGTGGCCCGAAAGAAATAACTGTAGCAATTCCTGCATTGCCTGCAACTATTGAACCGGGTAAGGAAGTTCTGGTGTCAATGTACCGTGTGTTCATGAACATGTATGATACACTTATCACTACAGATTATCAGAACAACACAGGTATGGTTCCATGCCTTGCAGAATCCTGGGATCAGGTGGATTCACAGACTCTGATCGTTAAGCTCAGAAAAGGTGTGAAGTTCCACAATGGAAAGGATTTCACAGCAGATGATGTTCTGGTTACATTCAGCCAGGAAAGACTTTTCGGTGAGCATCCTGCGGTAGGTGTCAAAGACAAGAACTGGTCTGCATTCAAAGAAGTCCAGAAGATTGATGACTACACAGTTAAATTCATCACAAAGAAGCCGGATCCTACAATGGTCCATATCCTGTCACTTCCTTGCTATTCTATCATCAGCGGAGATGATTTCAAGAACACAGAGTTCTCAAAATGGCAGTTCAAGCCTATCGGAACAGGTCCTTATAAAATCGTTGAATTCAATGATACAGAGCACCTTATCCTTGAGGCAAACAATGAATACTGGGGTGGAAAACCTGCATTTGACAAGATCACATTCAAGGTTGTCCCTGAGATCGCAGCAAGGATCGCAGGTCTCCAGTCAGGAGACTTCCAGGTCGTCAGCGATGTATCACCTGACTTCCATTCAACTGTGACAGCAGACAAGAGACTTGAGATCGTTGGCGGACCTATTGCTGTTGCCAGAACGATTTATATGAACCAGCACAAGCCATATATGGATATCCATCTGAGAAAGGCACTGTGCTATGCCATCGACAGGGAGAGCCTGGTAAGAGATCTGTGGAATAACATGATCGATGTTCCTAACGGAATCCAGTACAAGAACTTCGGTGATATGTATGTTGCTGAGCATCCAAAACCAAAGTATGATCCTGAGCTGGCAAAGAAAGAGCTGGCACAGTCAAAGTATAATGGTGAGAAACTGGTCTTCAGGATCATGAGAGATTATTATCCTGGAGAGGTCGACACATCACAGGCATGTGTGGAGATGTGGAAGAAAGTCGGAATCAATGTGGAGATCCAGGTCTGCGAGAACCAGCAGCAGGTCAACGCTACAGATGCCAACGGAATCAGAACACTGGATATGAGAAACACTATCCACAACACACTGTTCCCGGATCCTGTAGGAGGTCTCTGGAGAACATTCAAACCTTCTTATGATGCCACAAGATATTATAACTGGGATTCAAGAAAGTTTGCTGAATACGGAGAGATCCTGACAACAAGCATTGATCCTGCAGAAAGAAAGGAAGCTGTAAAAAAGATGCTCATCGAATGGGATGAGAATCCACCGGCAATCCTTCTTTATAATACAGCCCTTTTCTATGGAAAGGTTAAGTCTATCGACTGGAAGCCTTATCCATGCTATTTCATGGATTTCGGTCCTAGAAATGTGAAGGCTGCTAACTGATAATGGGAATTTACTGCAGGCTTCCTGTAACCGGAGGTCTGCAGTTTATATTTTAATAAAAGGCGGAAAAAAGTGCTTCATGTAAGAAATTTAAAAGTTGACTTTGAAGTAGATGGCCGTAAGATCCGTATCCTGCACGGTGTTGACCTGGACCTTGAGGAAGGTGAGACACTGGGACTGGTGGGAGAGAGCGGCTGTGGAAAGAGCGTGACCTGTTCTTCCATTCTCCGTATCCTTGCTGATAATGCCACTGTGACAGGCGAGGTTATGTATGAGGGGACAGATCTTCTGAAACTCCCTGCTTCAAAAATGGAAACTATAAGGGGAAAGGATATCACCATGATCTTCCAGGATCCTGTAGTTTATATGAACCCTGTAAAGACGATCGGCAACCAGATTACAGAAGTTATTCATCTGCATGAGAAGTGTACTCAGGAGGAGGCTGACAGAAAAGCTGTCGCCCTGCTGAAACAGGTAGGAATACCTCATCCTGAATCAAGGTTGAAATACTATCCTCACCAGCTTTCAGGCGGTCTCTGCCAGAGAGTCATGATCGCAATGGCTCTGGCATGTAAACCTAAGCTGCTTATGGCTGATGAGCCGACCACTGCTCTGGATGTTACAGTCCAGGCCCAGATCCTTGATCTTCTGAGAAACCTGAACAAAGAGCTTGGTATGGCTACTATCCTGGTGACCCATGACCTTGGTGTAATTGCAGAGAATGTAAAGCGTGTTATGGTAATGTATGCCGGAGTTGTTGTAGAGGAAGGTCCTGTGGATATCATATTCAAGAAACCTTCCCATCCTTATACAGAAGGTCTTCTCAACTCACTTCCTAAGATGGACGGACAGGAGGGAGACCTGGTTCCTATCGAGGGTTCTGTTCCTGCACCTGACAAGCGTCCTGCCGGATGCTGCTTCGGTCCAAGATGTAAATATAAGACCGCAGAATGTGAGAAGGGACAGCCAAAACTTACAGTCATTAATGGAATACACAGATGTGCATGTTTCCATCCAGTGAATGGAACATTCGGAGGTGAGGCATGAGCGATACAGCAGATACAAGAGAAAAGCTGGTTGAGGCCAAAGGACTCTACAAACATTATGCCCTTAAATCTGATAAGCTTTTCGCCAAGAAACGTTATCTGAAGGCTGTTGACGGAGTCAGTTTCGATATCTATAAAGGTGAGTTTTTCGGTGTCGTAGGTGAGAGCGGATGCGGAAAGTCCACCACCGCCAAACTTGTCCTGGATATGGAGCATCCTACAAAAGGTTCTGTTCTTTTCAAGGGAAAAGAGGTGGGTAAGCTGAAGCCTAAGGAATGGCGTGCGATCCGTCTTGATATGCAGATGATCTTCCAGGATACTCTGGGTGCTTTGGATCCGTATATGTGTGTCGGAAAGCAGATTCAGGAGCCTCTTGAAATTCACAATATCGGTGATCCTAAGAAGAGAAAGCAGATGGTTCTTGATATTCTGGATGCTGTCAGTCTGAAGCCTATATTCTACGACAGATATCCGCATGAGCTCTCCGGTGGTCAGCGTCAGAGAATAGTACTGGCCAGAGCGCTTATTGTAAAGCCGCAGCTGCTGGTATGTGATGAGCCTATCTCTGCACTGGATGTCTCCATCCAGGCTCAGGTCGTCAACCTGTTCAAACGGATTCATAAGGAGCTGAACCTTACTTTCATGTTCATCAGCCATGACCTCCGTATTGTCAAGCATGTGTGCAACAGGATCATTGTCATGTACCTTGGACGTGTGGTCGAGGAAGCTGAGAGCGATGAGCTTTTTGCCAACACTCTCCATCCTTATTCACAGGCGCTGATCTCTGCTGTACCGTCCCTTACACCTGATAGTCAGGCTAAGAGGATCATGCTGCATGGTGACCCGCCTAACCCGATTGACCTGCCTAAAGGATGCCGCTTTGCATCCCGCTGTCCTAAGTGCACTCCTAGATGCCTTGAGGCTGAGCCGGAGCTGGTGGATATGGGCAATAACCATAAAGTCGCATGTTTTTTAGTAACAGATAAGTAAGGGTGATATTATGCATTTGAAATATTTTTTGATGAAAACTCTGAGAGCTCTTCTGACCTCATTGCTTCTGGTTGTGTTCGTCTTCTTTGTTCTCGGAATAACTTGGGACCCTGCCCAGTCAATGCTTCCTGATGATGCTACCGAGGAAGATATGGTTGAGTTCAGGGCAATGTGGGGTCTGGACAAGCCTCTCATTGAGCAGTTCTGGGTCTACTGCAAGAACTTTGTCCATGGTGACTTCGGTCAGTCCTACAAAGACGGCAGGGATGTGTTTGAGATAATCAGCCAGAGACTGCCAAAGACAGTATGGCTGATGGGTATGTCCATCATCTTTTCTATAATATTCGGTCTGCCGCTGGGTATATATGCGGCGCTGCACAGGAATTCCTTCGGTGACCGTTTTGTGATGGGAGCCGCTGTTTTCGGTTTCTCAATGCCGAACTTCTTCCTGGGTATCATGTTCATATTGCTGTTCTCCATGAAACTGCACTGGCTGCCTAGCGCCGGAAGTGACACATGGCTGCATCTGCTCATGCCTATGATCACCATTGGTCTTTCCAGAATGGGATCCTATGCCAGATACACAAGATCTGCCATGCTGAACGTGCTTTCCAAGCAGTACTGCATTACAGCAAAAGCCAAGGGTGCCAGCAGGAAGAGAATGGTATATCTCCATGCACTGCCTAATGCTGCCATTCCTATCGTTACAGTCATCGGAACAAGTATCGGACATATGGTAGGTGGTGGTGTTGTAATCGAGAACGTATTTGCATGGCCTGGAATCGGAAGACTTCTGGTAACATCTGTTGCCGTAAGAGACCTTCCTGTAGTTCAGGCAATTGTTATCATCCTGGGTCTTTCCATGGTACTTGCCAACCTTCTGGTTGACTTCACATATGGACTTCTTGACCCTCGTATCAGAGTTACAGCAGGAGATAAATGATGAGTGACAATGTTAAGAACGAAAAAGTTCAATATGAAGTATTGAGCGGTGTAGTCGGACAGGAAAGTAAGATAAGAAAGGTTTTCAGAAAAGTGCCTCCGCTGATCATGCTCTGCATGGCATGGCTTCTGTTCATGTTTATCGTGGCTATTTTCTGGGAAAGCTTTGCACCTATGGATTATGAGGCTCAGGATCTTGGAAACAGACTTTCTGTCCCTGCTATTTTTGGCGGCAGTGATACGACACATTTCTTGGGAACAGATTCCCTGGGAAGAGACTTTCTGAGCCGTCTTATCAGATCTATCAGGACATCTCTGCTTATCGCATTCTGCGGTACCCTGATCACAGCTGTGCTGGGAACCACACTGGGATTCATAGCCGCACATTTCCGCGGCTGGGTGGATGAGGCCATAATGATGCTGGTCGACTTCCAGTACTCACTGCCTTTCATGATCCTGGCTCTCCTGGTAATTGCATTCTTCGGAAATAATGTAGTGTTCTTCGTATTCCTTCTTGGTATAGAGGGATGGAATAAATATGCCAGAATGTCCAGAGGTATGGCACTTTCAGCACAGAACAACGGATATGCAGTAGCGATCCGCCAGCTGGGTGCATCACCTTTCAGACTCTACACAAAGCATATTCTTCCTAATGTATCGAATATTCTTATCGTAGAGCTTACACTGAACTTCCCGCAGAAGATTCTGGCTGAGACATCTCTCAGCTTCCTGGGACTGGGAGTTCAGCCACCTGACACAAGTCTTGGAAGCCTCCTTTCTTTCGGACGTGCCTACATGATGACCAACTGGTGGCTTGCAGTTATCCCGGGACTTACAATTTTCTTGACAACCTTGAGCATGTGTCTTCTCGGTGACTGGGTCCGTGATACCATTGACCCGACCATCCGCAAGTGATTCTCAGGGAAGAACCTCCTTTTAAATTTGCCGGATCTCAGTTTCTGAGGTCCGGCTTTTTTTTGCTCCTGATCGTCAGTGCTGGAGTGTGTGTACTTCAGGCGGAACAGGATTTCCGTTTTCATCTGCAATTTTCACAGCTATCATCTCGGCTGCCGGCTCATCCTTCTGATGCGGCCTGCCTTCCACATGTTCAGCTATAATTTTGATTTTTGTTCTGTTCTTTCCGTCAGCATCCTGCCATCTGTCCTGTTTCAGACGCCCTACTATCCGGACACCTGCTCCCTTTGTCAGCAGATTGCGGCAGCTCTCACATAATTTTCCCCATACCTCCACATCGAAGAAAGATACCTCATGGGCCAGATCATCTCCCTGTTTGTAATACCTGTTGGACGCCAGCGAGAATGTGCAGAATTCTGTTCCTTTCGGACTTGAGCTGAATTCCGCGTCTTTTGTCAGATTGCCTTCTACAATGACTGAGTTTAAATTGTTGTTCATTTTGTACCTCCGTTTGGTTTGCTGCAATTAATAACTGTGAGAAATGAAGGAATGATTTAAATTTTTGGAAAAAAAGTGAAAATAAAATAAGGGACACTCTGCAAGATATCGACTCAGGGCTGCGCCGCCCTGGACCAAAATGATATTTTTTTGTTGACTTTTGGTTGGGGGGGTAGAATGGCAAAAAATTTATGCTAAAAGAGGCAGACGATGAAGAATACCCACACGAAGGTGTGCAGCTCTGGGAAAATGGCCCTTGCTGGGCGACAACGAACATAGGTGCCTCAAAGCCGGAGGATTACGGCTATTACTTCGCATGGGGTGAGACCAAGGAAAAGGGCAACTATGACTGGTCAGAGGAGGGCGACTACAAGTGGGGTGTCTATGCTGAAAATGCCGAACCCAAGTATGGTATGACCAAGTACACGGCTGATGTCGAAGGTGGTGATGGCCTCAAGACCATACAGCCAGGAGATGATGCAGCGACAGCAAACTGGAGCAGCCAATGGCGCACACCTACCTATGATGAAATCTAGGAACTCATTGACAAGTGCGAATGGACCTGGGATGCAGCTAAGAATGGCTACACAGTAAAATGTCAGAACGGTAATTCGATTTTTCTGCCTTCTGCGGGCTATTTCGGTGGTTCGGATCTCAAGCGTGCCGGGACGGACGGCGACTATTGGTCATCGTCAGTGAACGAGTCAATGCCGTACGAGGTGCACTACTTATACTTGAATTCAGATCTATGTGCTTTGAAGCCTGACTCCCGCTACTACGGCCAATCGATCCGTGCCGTCACAGATGTGAAATGAGCTGTCTCTGATTTTTTCAGAACTATGCCTCCGGTCTTATACTGCTGGAGGCTTTTTTATAGACTTGTATTTATGCTGAAAAATATTTACAAAATGAAAAATAATCTGTAGACTGTAGATATGAGGATTTTTATGAAAAAAATATTGCTTCTTTTTATTGTATGTCTGGCTTTTACAGGCTGTTTTTCAACTAAGAAATATCATGTGGCTCTGAATGAGGATGTGAAGCAGGTTCAGACATTGGATGGAATCACTGTTTCATGCGAATTTCTGAATGAGGGACAGACGAATGCCATGTTCGGGCGTGATAACAATCCGTTCTACTCAAAAGATTTTGCGGTGACACCTATCTATTTTTTTGTGTTTGAGGTGGAGATCAAGAATGAGACCAACATGCCTCTGAAATATGACTGCCGCGATACTGTTTTTTATATGGGTGAGAAAGATGCCATTGCATGTACTGTTACCGATCTTGAGACAATGTTTGAGGAGGACAGCGATACTCCTGGAACTACAAAACTGAAAATGGAGAGAAATGCCAGGGCGACAATGTTCAAGAATGTCCATCGCATCATGCCGGGGGAGAGCATCAAGAGACTGATGGTTTTCAAGGAGAATTTCAGACAGCGTGGTGATGGAAGACTTGAATTGAATCTTCTGTATCAGAATGGAGAAATTGCTGATACATTCGCATTTGATTATTCTTTCCAGAAATTGAAAGATACAAAGAAATATAAATAAAAAACATTTGATTTTTATTTATTCTGTGCTATAATATTTACTTGTTTCTGACATAGTGATTCATGGGGGCGTAAATGGCAGTTATTAATTTGATTGAAGAAGATGTTATAAAGATTCCGCTGGAAGCAAAAAGCAAGCCAGAAGTTATAAGAGAACTGGTTGATCTTTTGAAGAGTGCCGGAAAAATTGAGGATGCTGACAGTGTCTTCAATGCTGTTATCACCAGGGAAAATATGGGAAGTACAGGACTGGAGAATGGTATAGCTGTTCCTCATGCTAAGACCAATAAAGTTCCTTCACTGGTTCTTGCGATCGGTATTGCACCAGAGGGAGTAGATTTTGATTCTCTTGACGGAGAACCATCCAATCTTTTTTTCCTTCTTCTTGCGCCGCCAAGTCAGTCTGGTCCGCATATTGAGGCTCTTTCTGAGATTGCCAGACTCACAAGATCCAGCAGCTTCTGTAAAGTGCTTCTTAATGCAAAGTCAGCAAAGGAGATCGTCGAGGCTTTTGCCCGTCAGTGATCCTGACTATATTTTTTAGCGATGACACCCTGTGTATGCAGGGTGTTTTTTTTGTCTGGGGATTGCTGGCTACTGGCTGGGGACAGAGCTTAAAAATTTTTAGATTTTGAATCAGACTGAGGATTTTAATGGTTATATGTATATTGAATGAATCATTATAAGGAGACGATATATGGCCAGAAGAAATCGAATTATAAAAGATGGTGGAGCATATCATATAACGAACAGGATAAATACAAGAGAGAAATTGTTAGAACCTGCACATTTTAAACATCTGTTCTTGCATGTGCTTCTTGAGGTTAAGACAAAATATAGATTTCATATCAGAAACATCACTATAATGGACAATCATGTTCATATTTTAATAAAAATGGAACATGGTCAAAGCCTGTCTAAGCTGATGCAATGGGTATTCTCTGTATTTGCAATGAGATATAACCATATATGCGGCAGGACTGGTCATCTGTGGGAAGGGCGTTTTAAAAGTGTGCTGTTGGAAGGAATTGCAGCATTTGCCAAGGTATTTGAGTATATATGTAATAATCCTGTAAAAGCTGGGATAACAGACACCGTGGAAACGTATGCATTTGGGTATTATAAACTTGTAACTAGCCCGGTGTATTACCGGCTGTTCTGTTTTGACTAGATACTCACCGTGGATGCTGGATGTTAGATGGGGACAGAGCTATTCAGGCAGTACTATACCGTATAAAGCTGAGACTTCATTGTTCAGCAGGATGGTGTTGGCTGTTGTATTTATGCTGCTGATCAGATCATTCACTATTTTTATTATTCTTTCCTGTGTCGCAGAGTCAGCCGGTGGAATAGGCAGGTTTTCAATATGTTCCCTGAGCATTTTTATAGAGTTATATTTTTTTTGAAAGTAAAATGCTGCTGCTTTTGAATTAAGGATCCCAAGAATATATTTCATGCTGTAGCCAGGTACATCTGGTATCAGTATGTTGCAGCTGTTCAGTGTCAGCATCTGTTTATTATCATAAGCAAATGTTGGAATTTTAGAGATAAATCTATACACCAGCTTTTCAGGAGCACGATAATATTTTTCCTGTGCTACTTGCTGAAAATTGTCTGGTGTGAATCTGATGAATTTTTTACATTTTAGACATTTGAATGGCAATATTTCTGTTCCTGTTAGTACTGGCTCTGATTCTTGAAAGCTCTGTCCCCGTATCCATCTGCTGTTATTGCCGGTGACAATGCCTAATGCAAAGCAGCTCTGTCCCCGGAGCATGATTTTTCCAGAAAGATCGTCCATTTTTTCTATTATTTTTTTATCTTCATTGTTCAGAAAAATGAAATTTTCTGCAGAGAGATATGAGCTGTTGGATTCAAATGACTGGTTTTGATTTTCAACATATATATGGCTTTCGGCAGACTGCCGCAGACTGTGACCACCATGTGATTTTCTCAATTGCAGTATTATTGCAGGGCAGTTGACTTTATGAAAGATATCTCCCAAAAAAATAATTTTTTTGATAATTGCATTCTCAAGTATAAATTTCCTTGTCGGACTATGTTTTCTTACATTCAGCAGTGACTGCGGAACTATCAGTGACAATGTTCCTCCATCTTTAAGGTTCTGGATTCCTTTTATCATAAACTGATCATAATCACCCTGAGTTCCCCATGGCGGATTACCTATGATCAGACTGAAATCTGATGATGTATCTGTCAGTGAATTTTTTACTATGAAATGCGAATGCATCAGTTCGCTGTCTGGAATTTTCCATCTCAGGGCTATGTTCAGCCTTGTGATCTTTATACTGAGGTCGTCCAGATCCATGCCATATAGCTGGTATGGGCTTATATCATGGGGAATATTCAGCAGAAAATTTCCAGTCCCGCAGCAGGGATCCAGTATTCTGCATTCCGGTGTGATGTTTTCCTGAAGCTGGTATATTAATTTTTTTACGACAGTTTCGGGGGTGAAGTATGATCCCGTGATTTTCCTGTCTCTGAGATTTCTGCATGATATATACAGCAGCCCAAGCACATCGTGATTTTCTTCATACTTTATATTGAAGTCAAACAGCCATTGGTTTTCTTCCCTGAATCTTTTTTCCGAAGCTCTGTCCCCATTGGTCATTTCTTCAGCAAGAAATAAATATCTGTGTGCCTCATTGCCGGTTTCTTCCCTTATCAGTGCTGCTGCGTAGTGACTGCAGAGCAGGGCAATCTCGTTTTCGTTCAGTGCCATATTTTTTGCCTGCATTGCTGATATGAGTTTCTTTATTTCCAATGCTGAATCGGAAGTGCCGGATATATATGATGAGTAAATGTCATATCCTGAGACGAATTTCTTATTGCGCCGTGATTTGAGTGATGGATTTATATTTCTTGCCAGTTCATCCTTTATATTCTCCACATATTCTGATGAGAACAAAGGAGGGCAGTCTGGTGTCAGTTTTCCAAGCCGGATCCAGTTTTTGCCTGTGGCTGTGGATATGGAGAGTTCCTGGCACAGCTCTTCAAGACTGTATGTCCTGTCAGTTTTTCTTCTTGTCATCTTTTGCAGAGCATGGTGAACCGCAGTCCGAACAGTTGCATCCGCAGTCACCGTTCTTTTTTTTAGATAATATCCTGCGTGCTGCAAAGGCAAATAAAAATCCTACCGCAAATATGATCAGTGCATCTTTTAAGTTCAATTCCGTCTCCTTAGTTTTCTTGGTTTTAAAAGCTCTGTCCCCATCGCTGCCTAAAAAATCAGCTTCAGTATATTATATACTGCAAATGCTGCCAGCCATGCCACAGAACACTGCATCAGAACTATTCCCATTGTAGCCATGACTGATCTCATTTCCTTCCGGATCGTGGCAACTGCTGCGGCACATGGTGTGTACAGCAGTGTGAATACCAGGAAGCTCACTGCTGACAGCGGCGTGAAGAATGATGAAAGTGTTCCTGCCAGGTCTGCCATATCAATGTTCAGCAGTACTGCCAGTGTGCTGACCACAGCTTCTTTGGCTGTGAGACCGCTGATAAGGGCTGTGGCCACCCGCCAGTCTGCAAATCCGAGAGGTCTGAAGATCGGTGCCATGTGCTGTCCTATATGAGCCAGCAGGCTGTCCGCACTGTTTTCCACCACATTCAATCGCATGTCAAAAGTCTGCAGGAACCAGATTATGACGGTAGCCATGAAAATTATAGTGAATGCCTTCTCAATGAAATCCCTGGCTTTTTCCCACAGCAGCAGATACACACTTTTGAAGGATGGCAGCCGGTAGTTAGGCAGTTCCATTACGAACGGCACAGGATTTCCCCTGAAGATCGTATGTCTGAGTATCGATGCCATAACTATAGCCAGTACGATTCCTGTCAGATACAGTCCTGTCATCACAAGAGCACTGTACTTTGCAAAGAATGCAGCGCAGAACACGGTATATATAGGGATTTTTGCACTGCAGCTCATAAATGGAGTCAGCATTATTGTGAGTTTTTTATCCCTGTTGGATGAAAGTGTCCTGGTAGCCATGATGGCGGGGACAGAGCATCCGAATCCTATCAGCATAGGTACAAAGCTTTTTCCTGACAGTCCTATTTTTCTCAGCGGCTTGTCCATTATGAATGCTATTCTGGCCATATATCCTGTATCTTCCAGAATGGACAGAAAGAAAAACAGTGTGACTATCAGAGGGAGAAAACTGAGCACACTGCCCACACCTGCGAAAATACCGTTGATTATCATGTCCTGTACGATAGGGTTGATGCCATAGGCTGTCAGTCCATGATCTGCCAGATCAGTCAGCTGGTCAATGCCCATCATCAGCCAGTCACTGAGAGTTCTTCCGATGACGTTGAAAGTGAGGTAAAAAACAAGGATCATTACAGCCAAAAAAGCTGGCAGTGCTGTGTATTTACCTGTGAGTATCCGGTCGATCCTGACACTCCTGCTGTGTTCTCTGCTTTCCCTGCATTTTATGACAGCATCTGCCACTGCATTTTCTATGAATGCATAACGCATGTCAGCCAGAGCCTCATTGCGGTCAAAGTCTGTCTCATGCTCCATCTCCACGATGCTGTGCTCTATGAGATGCTGCTCGTTCTGATCCAGTTCTAGCCTGTCTGCAAAGTCACTGTCACCTTCGATAAGCTTGGTGGCACAGAATCTGGCTGATATTCCTATTCTCTGCGCATGGTCTTCTATGACATGGGCTACGGAGTGAATGCAGCGGTGCACTGCACCTTCAGGACAGAAGTCAAGTATTGCCGGCGTTATCCTGTTTTTTGCCGCATGTGTTATTCTGCTGACAAGTTCTGATATACCCTCGCCCTTGAGAGCGCATATAGGTATCACCGGAATTCCGAGTTTCTGGGAAAGAAGCTGAATATTTATTGTGCCTCCGTTATTCCTCATCTCGTCCATCATGTTGAGCGCCAGAACCATGGGGATGTGAAGTTCCATAAGTTGCAGCGTCAGATAAAGGTTCCTTTCAATATTGGTGGCATCCACTATATTGATTATTCCGTCAGGTTTCTGGTTTATGATGAAGTCTCTTGTGACTATTTCCTCATTGGAGAAAGGGCGTATTGAATAGATTCCTGGAAGATCCACCACTGAACAGTCTTTTGTCCCTTTTATGTCTCCCATCTTCTGGTCGACTGTGACTCCCGGAAAGTTCCCCACATGCTGATTCGAGCCGGTCAGGGCATTGAACAGTGTGGTCTTGCCGCAGTTCTGATTTCCGGCCAGGGCAAATATCATCTTTCCCCCTCCGGTTTTATGGTTATATTTTTAGCATCATCGATTCTCAGAGTCAGTTCATATCCTCTGATAAGAATTTCTATAGGATCGCCCATAGGGGCAATTTTGACCATCGTAACTTTTGTTTTGGGAATAAGTCCCATATCAAGGAATCTCAGCCGCAGGGAACCCTGTCCTCCGACTTTGCTGATGATTCCTGACTCTCCAGGTTTCAGCTGGTTCAGTGTCATCTGTGAATTTCACCTCTTATGCGGGTAAGTTAGCATTAACTAACTTAATTTGTCAATAGCGTAATGCAATAACTAAAGCGGAAGGACACTCCCGTTTCGGACAATAAGGGAAGGGACACCGGTATAAAATCAGCAATCACAGAAGTGCTACGCACAAGAGGACAGTAATTTATAAAACATATCTGCTGTTGCCGCTGAAGAGCTTGCATACTTGCTGTGAAATATGATGATGTATCACATTTGACACCTTTATGAACTGTTTATAGGCTTGCAGCAGCATCTATATTTTATATTACTGTCCCATTATGGCATCATAGTATTGAATTATTTCACTATCTGTTTTCGGAATATTATGTTAGAATTGAGTTAAAGAATCTATATAGAGAAAGGGGGACAGCTGGTGTGCGACGTGGTTGGGGCGGTGAACCCGGCGCTCGGGATGGTGTTCACGGCATTCGACAGCATGACGTTCGCAGCTCTTGACATGGGATTCATTGGGAAGAGCCTTGAGGAGGCGGCGCTGGACGTTGGGAAGCGGATGGCCATTTGGCAACTGGAGTAAGGTGTTCAAAGACAAAAAATTGGGTGACAAGTTCCCGATGCCGAGCATAAGCAAGTATATACTGGGAGGCACAAGATAATCAGAAGAAAAGGTTGTTTAACTTTTATACTTACTTTTATTGGTGTTATACTTTTTGTTGCAAGCATTGACATATGGGGTAAAGGAATTGTGTATCCAGAATATTCTTATGTGTTTAAGCAGAAGGATGCACCACCATTGGATGAGAATATAAGATTTGAGAACTGTTCAAAGTATAATCAAGAATTATATTTTTGGTATACTGGGGTTGATGAAGCTAATCCATTTAATTCAAAATTAATTCTGGAGCTATTCACATCAAGACCATATAAAAAATTATATATAAAAGAATTTGGATATGAAAATAACGGTAAGAAAAAAGTTATAATAAAAAATAAAAATTATATACTACCAATAAACGTCAAAGTTGATAAATTACCGATTTATGATTACTCTTGGCGTACTGCTAATGATTATTATATTATAGAGATTAGTCCGTGGAAAAAATATAGGGGATTACGTCAGATGCCTTCTGTCAATTGGAGTAAAGTATTTCCTGATAAAAAACTCGGTGATAAATTTCCATTCCAAATGAAGGTTGTCTATCAGTTTGATGATGAATCTGAGAAGACATTTATATTCGATTATGAAGTAGAAGTAAAGGAATACTATTGGATAAATCCACTAGTAAAGATGTTATTTTGGTAATGATAGTCGTTTCGTTGTTCTTTGAAAATGTTAATGTTGTAAAGAAATGTCTGAAAACACAAAACAGATTTGGATACTGGAGTGTAAAAATGAAAAAATTGCTTGTTAAGTATTATGCCGTAATAAAGCATATAATTTTTATAATTATCTTTACGTATTTTTGTATTCGAACAATGTTTTGATATTGAGGATTTTACTGTATGATATATACAATTTTTGCTTTACCATTGATTATATCCAGATTTATTTCTGAAAAGGATAAGAAAAAAGCAAAATATAATTTATTTTCCTGTTTCCCATTTCTGTTTTATATTACAATTGGCTTATATATTGGGATATATTCATTTAAATGGCCTTGGGGCTTTTACTTGCCAATTGCTTTTTATTCCATCTCCCGAATAGTTTGGGAGATTTTCACTATCAATTTAGGAATACGAGGAATAAAAATAGCATATGCTATCATGCTTTCAGGTCAGATTGTGTATTTTATGTTTTTCTTTTGGTATACTTGTTTTGCATGAATGGGCTAATATTGAGTTCTGGAAATCTAATTCTGAGAACTGGAAGAAAAAACATCAGGTTGGTAATAAATGATACGTAAGTTTTTTCTGATATGTATGATGTTGCTTGGTATGCTTGCGTGTGTTTTGGTTTTATCAATATATGCTTCTTTTATGCCACATCTGCCCAAATATATTGTCAGACTCATGGACTTTAAATTTATTATATTTGTTTCTGCAGTGGTGTTCTGGGCTATAGTCAGTGGTACTTTTGAAGAGAAATTTACAGGTGGAAAAGGCAAGAGATTTTTAGCGTATATGGTTTGTGTATTGATTGTATTAATTAGTTTGCTTACTATAGTTCATTTATTTGCTTTCGTATTTGTTTGGTTTGCATAGAGGAAAAAATGATTTGGAATGTTTTTAGGCTTTGCATGGTTGTTGTTGGAACCTTTGCTTGTTTGTCTGCTATTTTTGTTAGTATAGTTACATTTTTAATGGGGTATTGGTGAAAATATGTGTACAAGAAAAGTATTTCAATATATTGTCTGCGGAGTTATTGTTGTGATTACAATTGGAACAATTTATTATTTTGGGCTTATTTTTAAAATGTTTATATTATAATAAAATTACTTTTTAAATATCCTGTAATAAAGCATATATTATTTCTGTTTATATTTTCGGTTTGGTACTATTTTTATTTCATATTCCCTCATGTTTAAAGGATATTTGCTATATGATAATATATGCATTTTTTATTTTACCTTTTATTATATCAAAATTCATATCTGAGAAGAATATGAAAAAGGCTGTATATAATTATGCTATCATGCTTTCAGGTCAGGTTGTATATTTTATGTTTTTCTTTTGGTATACTTGTTTCGCATGAAGGAGAATATTATGAAGAAGCTGTTTATTATTATGTCATTATTTGTGGTTTCAAATCTATATGGAGAAACATCCATATTGAAGGCATTTCCAAAAGAAACACCAAATTTTGCAGAAGTGATAAAAGAGTTAAATATAGATATCTCCAATGAAATTGAAGACGAAAAATTATCGGCACTGAATTATATTCTTAAAAACACTTTTGAAAACAATATCCATAAGATGCGCGGAGAAACAGGAAATAAGGTATATACAAAGGAAGACGGCCGTGAAGCAGTGTTTGACAAGAATGGCCAGCCAGTAGAAAATCCATGGAACAGAGGGAACTATAACTTTGCATCCTACAGCGAACCTGTACTTAAATTTACTTTAGATATCTGGCCATGGCTATATTATGGTAACAGTCCTGATGATCCGACGGACATAGAAGAAAGGTTCTATTACTATTTATTTGATCTTGATAATGGAATACAGTCGTATATTTTCTTAGAGGATAAAAGCATATTAGAAAAAATGAAATATTCTGAGCTGGTAGAAAATGAGAAAGTTGTTTATAAATTTTTTGAATATCTGATTTTCAATCCATCATATAAGCATAAGCTGGATGCCAAGGGTATAAAGTTATATCAGAAAAGTAAAGAGTCATATGTCAGATATTTCAAACAGTTGCTTGTCCTTGCAGGCTATAAGCTTTGAACTTATCTTCTTTCCATATTCCAGCGTGCCTTGGAAGAACAGGGTTCAAGGGAAGGGAAACCAGCGCTCCGCAAGTAGCAGCATGATATTGCCTCATCCGGTCTTGCCGGGTGGGGCTTTTTTTATAGACTTGTATTTATGCTGAAAAATATTTATTATGAAAAGAACTGGAGGAAATTATGGGATTAAGATTATTCAACACTATGGGACGTTCCGTACAGGATTTTATCCCTATCAATGAAGGCAAGGTGGGGTTCTACGGATGCGGACCTACTGTCTATAATTATGCCCACATTGGCAATCTTAAGACTTATATTTTTGAAGATTTTCTGAAAAGGACACTGACATATCTTGGCTATAAGGTCAAGCATGTCATGAATATAACAGATGTGGGACATCTTACTGATGATGCTGACGATGGCGAGGATAAGATGGCTAAAAGTGCCAGAGAGAAGGGGCAGAGCGTATATGAGATCGCAGATTTCTATACCAAGGCTTTCTTCAATGATATCGACCGCCTTAACATCATCCGTCCTACCATCAGCTGCAAGGCTACAGAGCATATCGCAGATATGATCGCCCTGGTCAAGACACTTGAGGAACGGGGATATACATATGAGGCTGGCGGAAATATTTATTTCTCAATAGATAAATTTCCTGATTACGGCAAGCTGGCTCTGTTGGACAGGCAGAATCTTCAGGCTGGTGCCAGGATCGAAGTTGATGGCAACAAGAGGAATCCTTACGATTTTGTCCTGTGGTTCACAAAGTCCAAGTTCGAGAATCATGCCATGATCTGGGATTCTCCATGGGGAAAAGGTTATCCGGGATGGCATCTGGAGTGCAGTGCCATGAGCATGAAGTATCTTGGCAGGCATTTTGATATTCATTGCGGTGGAATCGACCATATCAATATCCATCATACCAACGAGATTGCACAGTCAGAGGCAGCCACTGGAGAGAAGTGGGTCAACTACTGGCTCCACGGTGAGTTCCTGGTCATGAACAAAGCCAAGATGGCCAAGTCCGCAGGAAATTTCCTGACACTGGATACACTGGTGGAGAAGGGTTACGATCCTCTGGATTACCGTTATTTCTGTCTTGGCGGTCATTACAGATCACAGCTGAATTTCAGCTTTGAGTCTATGGATTCTGCAAAGAAGGCCAGGACTAACCTGAAGTCAAAAGTTCAGGAGCTCATGTCAAAGACAAAGTGCGCCGACAGGAATTCACTGTCCGATGCCGCAAAACAGTATATAGCATCATTCACTGCAGATATATCAGATGATCTCAACAGCCCAAGGGCTCTGGCAGAGGTATGGACACTTCTGAAAGACAATGGGATCTCAGACAGCGAGAAGCTCTATCTTCTTCTTGATTTTGACAAGGTTCTGGGACTCCGACTGGATGTGCCTGAGAAACCGGCTGAGACAGTTGCTGAGGATATTCCTGCAGAGGTACTGGAGCTGGTGGAGAGCAGAAAGGCTGCCCGCAAGAACAAAGATTTTGCTGAGGCTGACAGATGCAGAGACCGGATAAAAGAACTGGGGTATGACATAAAAGACACACCGCAGGGAACAATCTGTAAAAAACTGTAACTATTTTGATCCAGGGTTGTTTTTAGATAATGAATGATAAAACTAAGGAAAGATTTTTCGAACAGGTTTATAAAGAAGTATTTCCTGTGGTGATGAAGGTGGCATACCATATCACCAAGAATCTTCCTGCTGCTGAGGATGTGTGTCAGGAGGCTTTCATCAAGTTTTATCATCGCCCTATGCTTTTTCCCAATATGGAAGAGGCCAAATACTGGCTTATAAGGGTAGTGAAGAACCTGGGGTTCAACTATCTGGAACATGAGAAGGTGAAGAGCAGGGCATTTGACAAGATTAAGTTTGAACCGTCTTTCACTGAGGAGACCGGGGAGAAGAACCTGATGAAGCAGGAGACTGTGGAGCAGGTGAGCAGAGCTTTGGAGCAGCTGCCTGAGAATCTCAGGGCTCCTATTATCCTCCGGGAATATGGAGGGATGAATTATAAGGAGATTTCCAAAGCCCTGGGTATCAGTGAGAGCAATGTGAAGATAAGGATCTTCAGGGGAAGGGAAGCCCTGGAGAAGCTTCTGCCTAGAGGAGAGGTATATGTGCCCTGATTTAGAGATATTGTCAACATATTATGATGATGAGATACCTGAGACTCATAGAAAGGAAATTGAGATCCATGTCAGCTCATGTCAGAAGTGTCAGAAGATATTGAAAGAATTTGAGAATATATCTGGATTTATGGAGCAGGTTCCTGAGCCTGACTTTACGGCTTCTGCCGGAAATGTGTGGGACAGGATCAGCGATTCACTGGAGAAAGATGATGTCAGACAGGATTTCTGGCACAGAAAAGTCTGGTTCTCCTTTCCTGCGGCTGCGGCTGTGGCTGCCGTTTTCATAGCAGTTTTTTCCATCAGTGTGCTGAGTTATTATATAGGTCGGAATTCAACATCTGCTCCTGTGGTCTCACAGGAACTGAACCTGACTGATGCCAAGGATTACAGTCAGAGCGTTGAGCAGCTTTTTGAGGATGATACACTGGATTTTGTCATTCCTGCCTCTGACAGCTTTGTTCATGCAGGTGAGCCATTGCTCATACGTGAAGTTGATTTCAAGGCAAGAAGGTACTGATGCTCAGAAAATTCGCTTTTTTACCATTTCTGCTTCTCATTCCGGTGCTGGCTGCTTATTCCGAAGCTGAGACTGTGCAGAGTGAGGGCATATCTGAAGATACATCACTGTACAATATGAATATAGGTCTGAAAGTTACAGGCACTGAAAGTGGAGACAGTCTGGTCAACTCATATGCTGACAAGACTGTTTTCTCAGGTCGTCCGGTACATCTGAATCTGAAGGGCAGCAATTTCAAGGCTGCCATACAGCTGACATTGTTCAATACTGCTGCAGGCGGTATGGTTCTGCTGGCACAGAGCACTGTTTTCTGCAGGGGTGACCGGGACAGAGTGCTTTCGACCGTAAAGTCGATTCCTGTGAATATGGGGGAGAAGATATTATTTTTCCCACTTGGTGTGCTGAGTGCAGGTGAGCAGGATAAGTACGAATGTCTGCTGGAAATAAATATAACCGATCACCAGCAGCCTGTCTCTGCAAGACCATGAGACTCCGATCATCTGAGATCATAGGATTTGTACTTTTTATCATATTGCTGGGGGTGTATGTCTATACCAGACATATCATAGGGCTTTCACCTGTCATTGATGGCATAAGTCCTGAGATTGCCATGCCTGGCGACATACTGGAGATTTCCGGAAAGCATTTCGGAGATACTGACGGAGACCTCAGGCATCCGTTCAACAGTGCTGTTTATATAGGTCACCGGCGCATGGTCCTGTCAGATTATATATCGTGGAATGATACCAAAATACATATAATGATTCCATCTGACATTGATTCTGGATTTGTTGTGGTTGAGACTGAGAAGGGAATGAGCAACCGTGTCCTTTTCACTGACCGCCGGGATATTCCGGTTATAATTGACAGAAAAGTTAATAAAGAGTCCTGAAAAAAGTATTGCCTACTATAGATATTGTGGTTCCGCTGCCTGATTTTTTATATTTCACCAGCTGCTGTATTCCATCCTGGTTCAGCATGGGAGCCAGAAGCTCACTGTCCGGTTTCAGCATGTCTATGAAAAGGCTGGATAAAGTCCTGATGCCGCCCTGGATGAATATCACATCAAATGGACCTGCTGTCCTGAAATAATCATAGCTGTTGCCGTAGTAGACATTTACATTCCTTATATTGTCAGGTGTGAATATATTGCTGTAAGATTCCTGGCTGTGGCTTGTCTCCACCAGATACACACTGCTGAAGATCCTGGAGAACACAGCTGCACAGTAACCTGCATTGTTGCCTATTATCAGCACCCTGGCATTTTCCTTTATGGTGATGTTCTGAAGGATCAGTTCCAGATCAGCCTGGGATGGAATGCGTCCTCCGTCCTGAAGTGGTATGGATATATCAACATCAGCAAAATTTTTCAGCTGCTCTGGAAGAAATACAGATCTGTCTGTCTTTTTTATTGCCGAATCTATCCTCGCATTTTTTGATTCCTGCGCGAATGGAGAGATAAGTATGAGTAAAGAAAAAATTATTGAAAATGCTGATTTCATTGAAATTAGTATATATTTTTCTCAGTACAAAGGAAAGATATTATTGACTTATTCTTTTAGGCAATGTTATCATGATTTCAGGCTTTATTTCTTTGAGCCTTACCTTATTTTTTTAGGAGAAAAGAAATGTCAAAGACAGAATTGGTTGATTTCATTGCAAAGGAGACAGGACTTACAAAAGTAGCTGCAGCCGGAGCACTCAAGGCAACACTGGAAGGAATTACAGATGGCCTTAAGAAAGACGGAAAGGTTGTTTTGATCGGATTCGGAACTTTTGCTGTAAAAGAAAGAACAGCAAGAAAAGGCATTAATCCTCTTACAAAGAAAACTCTTAACATCCCTGCAAAGAAGATCGCTTCTTTCAAGGCAGGAGCTGCATTAAAAACTGCTGTAAAATAACAGCAACGGCTGCCTGCAGAGGGCAGCTTTTTTATTTTCTTTCCTGCCATCTTCCATTATGTACGGAAAAGTTTTATTCGGAATCAATAATATTTATACAGTCAGACCTGAGACCGGCGCTGATATCCTTTGCCGCATAAAGGGAAAAGTTCTTAAAGGATGTGAGGATATGTATAATCCTCTGACTGCCGGTGATGTGGTGGAGATCGATCAGGGACTCATCACTTCTCTGGTTCCCAGGCGGAATGCTTTCACCAGATGGAATAGAAAAAGACTTACCAGCCAGGTCATAGCCGCAAATATTGATATGCTTTTCTGTGTGTCGGCACCGGAGGAACCGCCGTTCCGTCCCCGCTTTCTGGATAAAGTCATTGCTAATTCATGCTGCAAATATAAAGATGAATATGATATTGCCATTGTCCTGAACAAGTGTGATATGGGTGTGCCTTCACATGTGCGTGAGCGGCTTGATCATTATGAGAAGATCGGTATCAGAACTTTTATGGTGTCAGCAAAGACAGGTGATGGCATAGATGAGCTCCGTGATCATGCGTCTGGAAAGACAGTGGCTTTCGCAGGACAGTCCGGAGTGGGAAAATCTTCCCTGCTGAATGCTTTCAGCGGAAATGTGGCCAGACGGGTAGGTGAGATATCAAAGAAATACAACCGCGGACGGCATGTGACCAATTATGCTGTTTTTGTTCCTGATGATAAGAATGGCGGCGGCGTGATAGATACCCCCGGGATCCGGGAGATCTTTGTTGATAATATAGAACCTCAGCAGCTGATACTTCACTTCCATGAGATTTCAGAATACTATGGGAAGTGTGCTTTTTCCACATGCTCGCATACTGTTGAGAAGGGCTGCCGGGTGCTTGAGGCTCTGGAGAAGGGCCTTATCCTTCCTGACCGTTATGAGTCATATAAAAGAATCTACAGCGAGCTGACAGAACAGGCAAAAGTGATCTATGGAAAAGAATATACTTGAAATCATGGGTTTCTCCTCCATAAAGGAGCAGCTCAAGCAATATACGATCTCGGATGCAGGCAAGAAGCTGATAGACAGCCAGGAGCCTGGGGACTCATTTCCTGTATGGCGTGAGAACAGCAGCATTTTCAGGATCCTGAAGAATGTCCTTTCTACCGGCGGTACTTTCCCTGATGTGAGTTTTCCTGCCATTGAGCAGGATGTGGAGAAAGCTGCTGTGAACGGTGCGGTGCTGGAGGCTGTCTCCATAGCAGGCATCTATACTTTTCTCCGTTCAGCCGCTGTGCTGAAGAAATTCCTTTTTTCTCTTGAAGGTATTGATGAAATAAGATTTCTGGCTGAGTTTGATGATTTCACAGATCTGCGGAATGAGATTTCCAAATATCTGAAGCCTGATGGGGAGCTGAAGGAGGACAGCATAAAAGAGCTGGTCTCCATAAAAAAGCGTATTGCTGCTGCGAACCGTCAGATAGTGAAACTGGCTGATGATTATTTTCAGAGAGCTGAATACCATGGATTCTGGCAGGATGGCAGCATGACTATCAGGGACGGCCGTGCCGTGCTTCCGCTGAAGGCCAACTGCAAGGGACATATACAGGGAATCATCCACTCATCATCTGCCAGAGGAACCACCGTTTTTATTGAACCGGCAGGTATGGTTGAGAAAAATAATGAGCTGATGGAACTGGAGGATGAATACAGACGGGAGATCCTGAAGATCCTCAGAAACCTGACTTTCAAGATAGGATTCCGCAGCAGTGAGCTGATGGAACTTTCAGAGAAGATCGGGACTTTTGACAGCTTCTATGCCCGCATACGGTATACAGATTCTTATGGCGGCATTATTCCTGAGCATACTGAGCGGGGAATGCACCTGTATGAGGCCAGACATCTGCTGCTGGGGAAAAAGGCTGTTCCTGTTGATATTCTGATAGATGAGCATACCAATGTACTGCTTATAAGCGGTCCTAATACCGGCGGAAAAACTGTGGCTTTGAAGACTGCGGCGCTGCTGGTGCTGATGAATCAGTTCGGGCTGGGAATTCCTGCCAGGGAAGACAGCAGCATGGCTTTCTTTGACAATGTGCTGGCAGACATAGGCGACGGACAGTCCATAGAGAATTCTCTCTCGACTTTCTCTGCACACATGAAGAATGCATCATATATTCTGGAGAACTGCACTGAGAAGTCTCTTGTCCTGCTGGACGAGCCGGGTACCGGAACTGATCCTGATGAAGGTGCTGCTATTGCCATGGCAGTCCTGGATCAGATAATAGAGAAGAATGCACTGGCTATGGTGACTACCCATCAGTCAGTTGTAAAAAATTATGCATTTGCCAATCCGCACGCTGAGAATGTTTCAGTTAAATATGATCCTGAGACATTCACTCCGCTCTATAAACTGGTTTATGGTGTGCCGGGTGAGAGCTTCGGTATCGATATTGCCGGCAAGAACGGAATCCCTGCCGGTATAATTGATAAGGCTAGAGAGTATCTGGGCAGTGAGAAAATAAATATAAACCTGATGATGAAGCAGATCAGTGATAAAAGTACTGAGCTTTTTGAGCGGCAGGAGAAAATTGCTGCCAGAGAGCTGGAACTGAAGGAATCTTTCCGTGATATCAGTCTGAAAAAACTTCAGCTGCGGCAGAAAGAATACGAACTGAAACGTGCTGAGAATGCAGAGTTCTCAAAGCTTGTCAGTCAGGCTGGCAGCCAGCTGGAAAATCTGATACGTGAACTCAGGGAAGGGGAGCTGACCAGGGATAAGATACAGAAATCCAGGGATTTTCTGGACAATATGCGTAAGGAAGGTGACCGGCTGGGGACAGAGCTTGAGACTCTGAAACAGGAGCCTGAGAAAGATGATGTTAAGTTCAAGGCTGATGATTTTGTCTATGTTGGACAGAGCAAAAAAGACGGTGTCATCATCCGGGAGATGAAAAAGGGCAAATATCTGGTGGCTGTCGGTCAAATGCGTATAGTTGTGGATCAGAAGGATCTGGTGCCTGGAAAACAGCGTGATGAGAAGAAAAGCATAGCATCATCATTTGCCGGAAATTACAGAAAGCCTGAGTTTGAGCTGGATATCCGCGGCTGCCGTCTGGATGAGGCTATTTCACAGCTGGAAAGACAGATGGACAGTGCTCTGCTGTGTGGTCTGTCTGAGTTCTCCATCATTCATGGCACAGGGCAGGGAATACTGCAGAAAGGGGTCAGAGATTTCCTTTCGGCAAACAAAGATGTTGAGTCGTTTAAATTCGCCACCCCTGAGAACGGCGGTTTCGGAAAGACACTGGTGAAGCTTATCAAATAATGCTGGATTATCATGGATATAAAAGAACGTAAGAAAATATTGCGGAAAGAGATGAAACTGAAATTCAAAGCTCTGTCCCCGGATGACTTTTTCAGAAAGTCTGCCGGTGTGCTGAAACAGCTCCGGAAAATAGATCAGTTCATGGGGACAGAGCTGGTGTTGGCCTTTGTATCCATGAAAGACGAGATACAGACTGATGGTATTCTGAGATATGTACTGTCAGAGGGCAAAAGACTGGCAGTGCCTCTGGTGGTCGGTGATGATCTGGAATTCTATGAGATCAGAGATCTGGGGACAGAGCTTGCACCCGGTGCTTTCGGGATTCTGGAGCCTGTATCCGGATCGCATAAACTTGATATTAAGACACTTGCTGAGATCGACAGTGTGATTCTGGTTCCTGGACTGGCTTTTGACAGGGATAATTACAGACTGGGACGCGGTAAGGGATTTTATGACAGATTTTTCTCTCGCCTGCCGGAAAATGTGCTGAAGATTGGTATCGGCTATGATTTTCAGAAAGTGGATACAGTACCCAGAGAACAGCATGACTGTCCTCTGGATATGATCATAACCGGTTAGTGCGACATCCTCCAGTCTATGCATCTTTTAAGATATTCGGAGTAATTTGCATCACGGCATATGCTTTTGCCAGGGTCATCAGACAACTTAGCTACAGGCTGACCATTCACTGCCACTACTTTCATTACTATATTGAGCGGATTTATAGGACAGCCGGAAAGGTATGTGCCGATTCCGAATGCAACTTTTGCCTTACCCTTGAAATACTTGTTTATGGCTGCTGCTTTCTCAAAGTCCAGTGAATCGCTGAAAAGCAGTGTCTTTGTCATCGGGTCGATTCCCAGTTTCTTATAATGGGCAATCATTTTTTCACCCCAGATGATAGGGTCTCCTGAATCATGCCTTACACCGCTGAAAAGTGTGGCGAATGTGAGCTGGAAGTCCCGGAGGAAACAGTCTGTTGTTATGGTGTCTGTCAGTGCTATTCCATTGAGGATACCGTATTCTTTCACCCAGCTGTCCAGTGCGAATTTGTTGCTGTATGCCGGGTTGTACTCGTGGTGTCCCTGTCCTACAGTCATGATATATTCATGTGCAAGAGTTCCGGTGGCCTTGATATCATATTTCTTTGCCAGATATACATTGCTGGTACCTATGAAACCAGGCATTTTTTCCTCTTTGAAAGTTCTGATGAGGTAATCCTGAGCTTCGAATGAAAGTCTGCGGCGTGCTCCGAACTCAGAGAAAGTGCCGATATCGTATATTCCGCTTTTTATCTGTTCTATAAGTATGGCTGTCTTTTCCTTGAACTTCCTGAAAAGCTCATCATAATCAGATGACATGCGGTAATATACTTCGTTTACTATGGACAGAATAGGGATCTCATAAGGTGAGGTGTTGCCCCAGGTTCCCTTGGTCTCGATGTTCAGTCCGCATGGTGCATTGTCGTCGACGAAAATCTCCTCTTCCCTAGGATGCCAGAATCTCAGATAGTCACAGTAATTGTTGTGGATCCATATATTGGCTTTGGGAAGCCACTTAAGCTCATCCTCTGTGAAACGGAGACCGCAGTAGAGATGTATCTGCCTTTTTATCTCCTCTACCATTTCTGGTGTGAATTTTACTCCCTGGTTCCGGCATTTGAACGCCCAAGTTGCATGATCACCGCTGAATTGATGGAAAATAGCCTGGCCCATGGAAAACTTATACATATCTGTATCTAATAAAGATTTTATGATCTGTTCCATTCTGATACCTGCTTGTTGATGTTTTTGATAATAAATATCGGCATAAAGGGGGCTGCCCTTTATGCTTGCATTACTTTCTGCCAAGGATGCCGTTGAGTTTGTCAGGATCTATGTTTCCGCCGGAGATGACGCATACGATTTTCTGTCCGTTTCCTGCTATCTTGCCGTTCAGCACTGCTGCAGCAGAAAGTGCTCCAGCTCCTTCGGCGGTCACATTGCACTCATTGTAGAGACGGCGTATTGCATCTGCTATCTGGTCTTCAGTTACAGTCACCATCTCATCCACATATTTCTGGCATATTTCAAATGTGATGTCGCCAGGTACGCTCACTGCAGTTCCGTCCGCAAGTGTTGAGATGTTATCGCGTTTTACGATTTTTCCTGCTGCTCTGGATCTGACCATGGCATCGGATGCATCTGACTGCACACCGATGATGCGGCATGAAGGATTGAGGGCCTTGATGGCAGAGGCTATTCCTGAGATAAGTCCGCCGCCACCCATAGGAACTACGACCACGTCAGCATCCGGCAGCTGGTGCATGATCTCCCATCCGATGGTTCCCTGGCCTGCGATCACATCCAGGTCATTGTATGGTGCGACATATACTGCGTCATGTTCTTTCTGATATGCCAGTGCTGCTTCCTGTGATGCATTGAAGTCACCGTCCACCAGAATTGCCTCAGCGTTTCTGTAAGAGCGGACAGCATTTACTTTTTTAGCAGGTGCTGATGCCGGCATGAAGATCTTGGCTGGAATGTTGAATTTTTCGGCTGAGTATGCCACGCCCTGGGCATGGTTTCCTGAAGAGCATGTCACCACTCCCTTCTGTGCCTGTTCCGGCGTGAGCTGGCTCATCTTGTAGTAGGCGCCGCGGATCTTGAAGGCACCTATTATCTGCTGTGTCTCAAGCTTCAGATAAACCTGATTCTCTCCTGAGAAAGATGGAGCCTCCACCAGATCTGAGCATTTTGCTACTCCGTCAAGAACCTGCACTGCATTGAATATTTTGTCAATTGTAACTTCATTCTGGCTGCTCTGGCATGTGGATGGCTGTGTTGAGCAGCATCCTGTGAGCATCATGAATGACAGCATTAAGACAGACATGACTGTCATGATTTTTGTTTTCATATTTTACTTCCTTAAATAAAGAATAAAGCCATTGAAATTTCCATCTAGGTATATCACCAAAGAATTAATATTGCAATGGAAAAATATGTATGACGATGTATTTGTTTTCTCTGATCCGGATAGCGGACTGGTTCATGCAGGTTTACGGCAGTCTCCGGGGGCATGACCTGCTAGACGACGGCATAGTGAGGGCTTTCGACTCCCTGATGGAGGAGAACCCGGAGCTGGCTGAGC
>JAKSTW010000011.1 GCA_024402405.1 Spirochaetia bacterium
GGAGAGTAGGTCGTTGCCAGGCTTTCTTTTTTCTTATCACCTTATCTCTATCGTTTTTTTTCTTTTCTTTTGAATCATTTTTTATATTTTACATATTTAGCTCCATGGAGGTATTTATGTTTGTACTTAACTATTGCCATGGAGGTTACGATGGGGATCTTGTCTTTGTAGAGGCTGATTTACGGACTGGTATTCCTGGTATTGATATTGTAGGTATGCCGGATGTGGCTGTCAGAGAATCAGCTGAGCGTGTCAGGATCGCTGTGAAAAATTCCGGTCTTGAATTCCCACATAATCGTGTGGCTGTTAATCTCGCCCCTGCCGGAGTCAAAAAAGAAGGAGCTTATTTCGATCTGTCAATTGCTGTGGCTATTCTTGCTCAGCAGGAAGTAATAAAGAAAAATAATTTTAAATTTATGGTTCTTGGTGAATTGGATTTATCAGGAACTATCCGGGCTGTCAAGGGAACTTTATCTGCTGTGATCGCGGGACGAAATGCTGGTGTTGATTACTTTATAGTTCCTAATGATAATTTTCTTGAGGCTGCATCTGCACAGTCAGATAATATCTACCCATGCCGCACACTCCTGGAGGCTGTAAATACTATCAATGCACTGGCAGGAAGATATAAAGTTCATGTTGCCAGACCTATGCTTGTCTCTCATGATTATGATTCTGATTTTTGGGGTGATCTTTCAGATATAAAAGGTCATTCTTTCCTGAAACATTGTATGCTTGTGGCTGCTGCCGGTTTACATAATATCATGTTTTTCGGTCCTCCTGGAAGCGGCAAGACCATGGCTGCCAGCCGCCTTGTAACCATTATGCCTGATTTGGAGCCGATGCAGTCGGTTGAGACGACGCGCATTCATTCCATAGCAGGAATATTGCAGCCAGGAACTGGGCTTGTATCCAGACCGCCATTACGGATGCCTCATCATACATCATCAATGGAAGGAATCATTGGTGGAGGGCGTCTCCTGAGACCAGGCGAGATATCACTGGCACATAATGGTATTCTTTTTTTAGATGAGGCTCCTGAATTTCATAAGAATGTGCTTCAGAGTCTTAGGGAACCAGTGGAAAGACACAGAGTGGATCTGGCCAGGGCAGGCAAAAATTATTGGTATCCTGCTAATTTCCAGCTTGTTCTGACTGCAAATCCATGTCCGTGCGGCAACAGAGGCAAAGAAGACAGTGTCTGTGTCTGTTCAAATGCTGAGATTTCCAGTTATTGGAAAAAACTGGGAGGTGCCCTTATGGACAGAATAGATATCCGTATTCCTGTTCTTCCTCTTTCTGCTGAAGAACTTGTTAGATCAGAAAATGACAGTCAGGCTGCTGTGACCAGTCATGATTACAGAGAGATGGTTCAGAAGGCTGTAGACATACAGAGATCAAGATATAAAAATGAGGATTACAAAAGGAACAGCAATATACCGGCAGGTAAGATCCGCCAGTATATTGAGCTGGATGATGAGAGCCAGCTCTTATTCTCAAAGGCAATAAAGAGTTTATCCCTTTCCACCAGGGCATGTCATTCAGTGCTTAAAGTGGCTCGTTCTGCGGCTGATGTTGCAGGTCATGATGACCGTATTGTAAGCAAAGAATACCTTTTGGAGGCTATCCAGATGCGAAGATATGGTGATAATGATTTTTTTTGGAATTGAATATATTTTTTTTGTATATTAGATTATCCATATGCGATTACTTAAGAAATTCACAGTGCCTGTGATTGTTATTTTCCTGTGGTGGGCAGTTGTGCATGTATTCAATATCAATGCATTCCTTTTTCCTCCCCCTGAGAAAGTTCTGGCAGCATTTCATCATCTTATTGAAAAAGATATACTGCAGAAACATGTATGTGTCTCTTTTATCAGAGCTTTCAGAGGATTTTCCATAACCATGCTCATCGCCATGCCGCTGGCAGTTTTCTTTCATATATTCAAACGCACATTCTCTTTCTTTGACGGATTTCTGAATTTTCTCAGAAGTGTTCCTCCTCTGGCTATGATTCCGCTTCTTATCCTGTGGTTCGGCATAGGGGAGGCTTCAAAATTATCTCTTATAATTCTTGCCTGTTTTTTCCCTATTTTCCTGAATACTCTGTCCGGACTGAACAATGTGGACAGCAAGCTTCTGGTAATGGGAGATTCCCTGGATCTGACAAAAATTGAAAAAATTCGTTATATAATGATTCCTGAGGCGGCTCCTGCTATCATAACTGGGCTTAGACTGGCACTGGGAAACAGCTGGCGTGCTCTTGTGGCAGCTGAGATGATTGCGGCATCCAGCGGAATAGGATATATGATCCTGGACGCTGAGGAAATGGCCAAGACTGATGTGGTTTATGCCGGGATTCTTACAATAGGAATTCTTGGACTTCTTATGGATAAAATGTGCCTGATGATTATGGCCAAGCTGTGTCCATGGATGGAGGATCTGAAAAGATGAGCGATATTTCCCTGTCTGATGTAAATAAAAGTTTTGTTCTGCGAGATCGTACAGTAGATGCTGTCAGCAATTTTTCCCTTACCATTGAGGATGGAACTTTTGTCTCTGTGATAGGTCCCAGCGGATGTGGCAAAAGCACACTTCTCAGTATTATCGGAGGACTGCTGAAACCTGATTCAGGAACTGTTTCCATAAACCGCGGAGAAAAACGCTGTGGCTTTGTATTCCAGGAGCCAAGACTGCTGAACAGTTGTACAGTGAAGGAAAATATGATTCTCGGAATGAAGCACATAAAGAGCAATTCTGCCAGAAATCAGGTGCTGGCCGATGTGCTTGAACTTCTTGAGCTGACAGAATTCATCAATGCCTATCCTTACCAGCTTTCAGGAGGAATGGCACAGCGTGCTGCCCTGGGACGTGCTTTGTGCCGCCAGCCTGGAATCCTGCTGATGGATGAGCCTTTCAGCTCATTGGATGCCATGCTGCGTAAAAAGCTTCAGAATGAGCTTGTCAGTCTTTATCTTAAAAAGAATCTTACCATTGTTTTTGTGACCCATGATGTAAGCGAGGCTGTTTTTCTTGGACGGAAAGTAGTGATCATGAATGACGGTCAGCTTATACGGCAGCAGAAAATAGATCTGGAATATCCCAGAAATACCAGCAGTCCTGAGTTTATATCGCTGTGTGATTCGATTATGGAAACCATATCATATTCCAGATATCAGGTTTGACAAGAGTCCAAAAAACTATATAATTAATAATGATGGAAAAGTTGAAAGGAATCCCTGCTTCGCCAGGTATATACATAGGCAAAGCGTTTCTTTATCAGGAACAGCGGATCGATATTCCGATGTATTCTGTTAAGGCAGATGAGATAGAAAATGAGCTTCAGAGGCTGGACAATGCCTTTGAAATGGCTCAGGTAGAGCTTGAGAACCTGAAGATCATCAACAGCTCGGTACTTTCCAACGGTGAGAACCTTCTTGTAGATACACATATTCTGATGCTCTCAGATCCTGAGTTCCAGAATAATATCAAGAATTATCTGATGCAGAATTTTGTGAATGCTGAGTCCGCAGTTTATTCCACCACCAAGGAATTCATAGGAGAGCTGAGCCTTTCCAACAACACTTATGCGAAGGAAAGAGCCAGTGATTTCAGAGATGTGGCCAGAAGGGTCCTTGGTATGCTGACTTCCCAGCGTCTGCGCAATCTGTCAGAACTGGCAGAGGAGTGCGTGGTCACTGCTAAGGATATACTTCCATCAGATGCCATTATCATGGATAAGAAGAAAGTCCACGGAATTGTTCTTGAAGCTGGTGGCCGTACATCTCATACAGCTATCATTGCCAGGGCTTTCGGTATTCCAGCTGTTCTTGGTGTTGCCGGTGTGCTCCAGAAAGTCAAGACAGGGCATCCTATCATCGTAGACGGTGACACTGGTACCATTATAATAGATCCGGACAGCAAGACTCTGGATGAATACAGACATTATATTGAAAAAAATCAGGAGATCACTGATTCTCTCAAACGTTATACAAAGAAAGTGGCCGAGACTGATGACGGTAAGCGTGTTATTCTGAAGGCCAATATCGAGATTCTCAATGAGGTTGAGAATGTGAAAGCTCAGGGTGCTGAGGGTATCGGTCTCTTCAGATCTGAATTCCTTCTGATGCAGAATGAATATCAGCAGAGTGAGAAAAAACAGTTTGAGGTTTATAAGGCGCTGCTGGAGAATTTTCCGGGACAGCCGGTGACTATCAGAACTCTCGACATCGGTGGAGATAAGATTTTTGCTGATCTGGGAGATCACAATGAGAAGAATCCTCTGCTTGGATGGCGTGGAATAAGGTTCAGTCTGTCTGTGCAGGATATTTTCAGACGTCAGCTCAGAGCACTTTTCAGAGCTTCTGTATATGGCGATCTCAAGATCATGTTTCCTATGATATCTTCCATGGAGGAGCTGGATTCTGTGCTGGATATCATCAGCCAGGTCAAGAATGAGCTGTCTGCGGCTGGAATCAGTTTCAGCCATGATGTCAAGATCGGAATGATGGTGGAGGTGCCTTCTGCTGTTCTTGAGGCGGACAATATGGCAAAGAAAGTTGATTTCTTCTCTATCGGAACCAATGACCTTATACAGTATTCTATTGCTGTGGACAGGGGCAATGAGAAGGTTGCTTACCTCTATCAGCCGTTCAATCCTGCCATTATCAGACTGCTTAAGATGACAGCCGATGCTGCCCATAGAAATAATATAACTGTTTCTGTATGTGGTGAGGCTGCTGCTGATCCGCTGATGGCCATCCTTCTTCTGGGCATGGGTATAGATGAGCTCAGCATGAGTTCACAGAGCATTTCTGTCATCAAAAAGATAATCAGAAATGTGACTTATGATGAGGCAAAGGCTACTCTTTCAGCTGTGTGCGAAATGAAAAGAGGAAGCGAAATAAATAATTATCTCAGGACAAAATACAATGACAGATTCGGAATTTATTTCCAGTAAGAAATATCCCTGCGTGGTGATCGCCGGCAGGCCTAATGTAGGAAAATCAACATTATTCAACAGGCTTCTCAGACAGCGTCGTTCTATCACTGACCCTGTTCCGGGAGTCACCAGAGATCCTGTCAGCAGTATCTGGGATCTTGATGGACACAAAATAACACTTACCGATACAGGCGGAATTGATTATTCTGATGCTGACTTTGCATCTCTTATCACGGATAAGAGTTTTCAGACTCTGGAAAAAGGTGATGTTATCCTTCTTCTGTTGGACGGAAAGGAACTGACCGGTGAGGATGAATTTGTCATCCAGAAAATGAGAAGATTCACCGATAAGATCATCCTTGTCATAAATAAACTGGATTCCCCTGAAAAAGATGATCTGCTCTGGAATTTTAAGGGCATGGGATTTTCCAGAATTGTAGGTATATCTTCGTCTCAGGGTCGTAATATTGACGTGCTGACAGATGAGATAAAAAAGCTGCTGGCTGATAGATTCACTGCATGTGATGACGGAGACAATGGTGCTGACGATGATGCAGATGGGCAGAATGAGGATCTTGTGAATGCCAGGATCAGCCATATAAAACTTTCCATCATAGGAAAGCCGAATACCGGTAAATCTACCCTGCTGAACCGCCTTACCGGAGATGATAGATCCATTGTCTCTGATATTCCAGGTACGACCAGAGATGTCATTGAGGGGACATTCTCCTACCGTGATATAAAATATACTGTATATGATACAGCTGGAATCCGCAGAAAGAAAAAGGTCACAGATGACATTGAATATTATTCTGTGAACCGTGCTATCGGCAGCATAGATCATGCTGAGGTTGTGCTTCTGATGATTGACAGTCTGGAAGGTCTGACTGATCAGGATAAGAAGATAGCTTATCAGATCGTGAAAAAGGGACGCGGTGTAGTCATTGTCCTGAACAAATGGGATATGATGCCTCATACTCCCAATGCCGAGAGAGCTATGCGTGACAGACTCAGTTTTCTGTTTCCGATCCTTGATTTTGCTCCTGTTGTGACTATTTCTGCAAGAGAGGGACAGGGAATTGACAAACTCATGGATACGATCTTCAAAGTCAGAAGGCAGCTTTTCACAAGAATAAGCACTTCGGAGCTGAATAAGGCTGTACGTGAATGGGTGGATGACTATCCTGTTCCTTCGGCAAAGGGTATCAGATATAAGATCCGATATGCTACTCAGGCTGAGGTCTTTCCTTCAAGATTCCTTCTGTTTGTAAACCGTCCGGAGAGATTTCCTGATGCCTATGTCAGCTATATTAAAAACAAGATCAGAAAGAGATTCAGACTCACAATGATTCCTTTTGAAGTGGAAATCCGTGAGAGTGTCAGCAGGCCCAGAGAAGAATGAACCAGAAAAAGACTAATGTTATGAGGATTTTTGAATCCCATAATATTGATTTCACCGTGGCAGAATATGAAGTGGATGAGAATAACCTGGATGCCGTATCTGCTGCCAGAAAGGCAGGGCTTGATCCATCCGTTGTGTTCAAGACCATTGTGATGCGGAATGATAAAAATATGATTTTCGTGTTCTGTGTCAATGCCGAGTCAGAAGTGAATCTGAAAAAGGCCAGGGCTGTAACAGGCAGCCGTGAGATAAAGCCTGTGAAAATGACAGAATTGCTGCAGCTGACAGGATATATCCGTGGAGGATGTTCTCCGGTGGGAATGAAAAAAGTATATCCTGTATATATAGATGAGACAGCACAGCTTTTTGACAGGATTTATGTGAGTGCCGGTCTCAGAGGTATGCAGGTGTGCGTCAGTCCTGATGATCTGGCTGCTGTTGTGAATGGCGAATTTGCGGACATCGCCTCCTGATTATTTTTCCTGGCTGGCAATCTGACTGCAGAAATTTTCGTCATAGCCGGCTGATGCTTTTTTACCTGAAATTATTATTGGTGTCTTCAGAAGAAGCTGATCTTCAAAAAGTTCCTGTGCACAGTCAAATTCCATGAAGGTCATACCACGTTTTTTATATTCTCTGGAATCTGTGTCCAGCAGATTTTCAGCGGGCAGTATCTTCAGTATATTGTTCAGCTCTCCTGCTGTCAGTTCTCTCTCATCCAGATCGTTATACTGAAATTTTATATTTCTTTCCTTGAAAAATCGCTGGGCCTTCTTGGTCTTATTGCATTTGTTTCTACCTATGATTCTTATCATATTTATAAAATTAACATAAAGAAATATTTTTCACAATATCTTGAAAATTTTCTTATATTATATGAATATGAGAGTGATTTTATTTTGTCCGGGAGGAAAATGAAATGGCAAAAAATGATGATAATTTTTTGAAACGATATTCATATCATATATTTATTGATGGGCTTTCTGGTATGGCAGTGGGACTTTTCTCCACACTCATTGTAGGTACTATTCTTACACAGGTCGGTGTTCTGTTCGGAGGAAGCATAGGCAAATTCATTTCCTGTGCTGCTGCTGTTGCCAAGGGACTCACAGGTGCAGGTATTGCTGTCGGTGTTGCATATAAATATAAAGTTGCTCCGCTGGTTGCTATTTCTGCTGCTGTTGCCGGTATGTGCCGTGCTTTTGCCGGATCGATCCTCAGTGGCGCTGCTTTTTCACAGGGGGCACTTGTGCTGAAGGGACCTGGTGAGCCATTGGGAGCCTTTGTGGCAGCTTTTGCCGGTATCGAGCTTGGACGTCTGGTATCTGGCAAGACCAAACTGGATATTCTTGTCACCCCTTTTGTCACGATCATTGCAGGTTCCGTAGTCGGATTTCTTGTGGGACCTCCTATATCAAATATGCTGACAGCACTTGGTGCTCTGATCAACTGGGGAACAGAGCAGCAGCCAATACTTATGGGTATCCTGGTCTCTGTGATCATGGGAATGTGCCTGACTCTGCCTATCAGTTCTGCTGCACTTGGAATAATTCTTGGACTTTCAGGAATTGCCGGAGGTGCTGCAGTAGTAGGTTGCAGTGCCCAGATGGTTGGATTTGCTGTAATGAGTTACCGCGAGAACAGAATGGGCGGTCTGCTGGCCCAGGGTATCGGTACTTCAATGCTTCAGATGCCTAATATAGTGAAAAAACCAGTGATATGGCTTCCTGTGATTATTGCCAGTGCAATTCTTGGACCTATATCCTCAAAAGTGCTGGGAATGACATGTACCCCGGTGGGAAGTGGTATGGGAACTTCTGGAATCATCGGACAGATCATGACATATCAGTCCATGTCTGCTGATGGTGTCGGTTTAGGTATTATCCTGACTGAAATACTTATAATGCATGTTCTGGCTCCTGCAGTGATAACACTGGCTATATCTGAATTCATGCGCAAGAAAGGTTGGATATCTTCTGAAGATCTCAAACTGGATATCTGATGGCAGAAAGAAGAAGATCACCAGAAATGACAAAGGCCTCCGGGGCATTCAGAAACGGTAATTTTACAAAGGTTCTGAAACTGCTGGAGCCTCATGTCTATGAACACAGAACAGATTCTCTGTATTATCATTACATGGGATATGCATCCCTTTATACCGGTGATTTTCTGAATGCCAGCACATATCTGCAGCGTTCCCTGCAGCTGGATCCGCTGGATGCTGATCTGCTTTACGGACTTGCTGTCCTGCATCTGAAGCGGAATGAACCTGGTGATGCGGTTCGGCTGTGGCTGAAGATCCTGGAGAGCAACCGAGAGGATGAATGTGCCATAAAAGGACTGAATTTCCTGAAAAGTGTGGACAGCCGTGATATGCAGGAAAAACTTACCCTGCGGCAGTGTATGGAACTGCTTCCTTACAGCAGAAACCGGAAAAGGACTGTTATGCATTGGATCTTTTTCTTTTCTGTATGTACAGTTCTGATCCTTCTTTTTCTTTTTATATTTTGATCGGAGAAAATTATGCGTGCAGTTGTTCAGCGTGTGTATGATGCGGAAGTCAGAGTGGATGGCGATGTTACAGGGCATATTGACCGCGGTATTCTAGTTTATCTTGGTGTGCATTGTAATGATACCGATAAGGATCTGGAATATATTGCTGATAAGATCGTCAATCTGAGGATATTTTCTGATGATGCCGGGAAAATGAATCTGTCATTGCTGGATGTGAAAGGTGATATTCTTCTGGTTTCTCAGTTCACATTGTATGGTGATGCGAGACGCGGACGCCGTCCCTCATACGGTGATGCTGCCGGTGGAGATAAGGGGAGAGACTTCTATGATAAGCTTATTTCGCTCCTCCGGGGCAGTGGAATTCATGTTGAGACCGGCTGTTTCGGCGCTGATATGAAGGTTCGGTATACTAATGACGGGCCTGTCACCATTTTGCTGGATTCTTTTAAGAATTTCTGAAATAAAGGTATATTTTTTTTTGATTTTGAAGCATAATGTATAAATAGAGCATTTATCAGACAGGAGGCTATTATGGTCAAAAAAGATGAAATGGACAAAAAGTCAGGAACTGATGAAAAGAAGATGGCTTTAGAGGCTGTCAGACTCCAGATGGAAAAACAGTTTGGTAAAGGCTCCATCATGCGGCTTGGTGAGAAGGTCGCAAATGCAGGAGTGCAGGTGATACCTTCTGGTGCCATCACACTGGATGCAGCTCTTGGGATCGGTGGTTATCCACGTGGAAGGATCATAGAGATCTATGGTCCGGAATCTTCAGGCAAGACAACACTTGCACTTCATGCCATAGCAGAGACCCAGAAACAGGGTGGAATCGCAGCTTTTATAGATGCTGAACATGCACTGGATCCTGTGTATGCTGGAAATCTGGGGGTGAATACTGATGATCTTTGGGTATCACAGCCTGATACCGGAGAGCAGGCTCTGGAAATAGCAGAGCATCTGGTGCGTTCCGGTGCTGTGGATATTATTGTTATTGACTCTGTGGCTGCCCTTACTCCGCAGGCTGAGATCGAAGGTGATATGGGGGATTCCCATGTGGGACTTCAGGCCAGACTTATGAGCCAGGCTCTCAGAAAGCTTACAGGTATTCTGGCAAAATCCAATACATGCCTTATTTTTATCAATCAGCTGAGAATGAAGATCGGAATCATGTTCGGTAATCCGGAGACAACTACCGGTGGAAATGCTCTGAAGTTCTATTCTTCCGTACGTATGGAAGTCAGAAAGATCGAGACTATCGAACGCGGCGCTGAGGATGTGATCGGAAACAGGGTCAGGGTGAAGATCGTCAAGAATAAGGTTGCTCCGCCATTCAAGAAAGTTGAGCTGGAGATCATGTTCGGCAAAGGTATTTCTGTGGCTGCTGCACTTATAGATGCATCAATAAATTATGGTATAATCCAGAAAAGTGGCAGCTGGTATGCCTATATGGGGGAGAAGATCGGGCAGGGCAAGGAGAATGTCAAACAGTTCCTCGATGCTAACCCTGAGATTTTCAGTGAGATAGAGAAAAAAGTCAGGGCTGTGCTTTTCCCTGATCAGCAGCAGACAGCACCAGATTCTCAGAATGCAAAAGCTGAGAATGCTAAAAACGCTGATATTCAGACAATAGAAATCTGATGTGATCTTTACTTGGAATAACTATGAGTGATATGACCGTTGATGAATTTTATGATATAAGACCTTATGAGGGAAAGGATTTCACAGATGCTCTCGGGCGTCTTCTTGAAAACCGGGATCTGATCTCTGCTTTCAGAAAGCAGGTGTTTCCTAATATACCTAAATTCATGGGACAGCCTTTTGACCGTCTGTGCCATATTTATCTCAAAAGTTACCTTGGAAAGGTTCAGACTCCCAATGAGCTTCATAAAAAAATTCTTGTGAAGCTTATTGATTTTGTTATAAAAAGTACGATGACCGGATATTCTGAGACTGGCAGTGAGAATCTGACGGGAGATAAAAATTATCTTTATATCTCAAATCACCGTGATATTGCCATGGATCCTGTCATTATCGTCTACAAGCTGCTGAAAAAAGGGTTTCCGTGCTTTCAGGTGGCATTCGGAGACAACCTTCTGGGAAATCAGACAGTTTCTGATGCCATCAGGGTGAACAAAGCTTTTATTGTAAAGCGTGATGTGGCACCTATGGAGCAGATGAAGACCTCCATGCAGCTTTCCAGATATATACGGGAGACCATACAGAATAAGGATTCAATATGGATCGCACAGAGGGAAGGACGGGCCAAGGATGGAGATGATAAGACCAATCCTGCCATTATAAAGATGTTTGCTCTGTGCAACCGGCAGACAGGACTGACATTCTCTCAGTTCATCAACAGCCTTAATATCACACCGGTGGCTGTCTCCTATGAGTTTGATCCATGTGACAGGCTGAAGGCCAGAGAGGCAGTCCGCCGGGCTGAGAAAGCTGCCAGAGATGAGTCTTATGTCAAACGCAGCAGTGAGGACAAGATCAGCATTGTCCTTGGTATCAAGGGCAAAAAAGGGCGGGTGCATGTCTCTTATGGTCAGCCTCTGTGCCGTGAGAGCTGGAAAAATGCCAGAGAAGTTGCTGAGGCCATTGATCAGTTTGTTCTGACTAATTATAAGCTGTGGCCGTGCAACTATCTTTCTTATGATATGGTGAATGAGACTGATAAGTACAGCAGCCATTATACTGCAAAATATAAAAAGGACTTTTTGAAACGTTTCAGAAGGTTGCCTGAGAATGTCAGGAAAGTGGCACTTCAGATGTATGCCAAACCTGTGGAAAATGCGGAAAAATATGCGTATTAAATTTATTTCTATCATTATTTTAGTATTTGCTTTCTGTGGATGCAATGAGAATCCGCCAGAGATAAGACAGGTTTTCTGGCAGTTCAATGTGTTCCATGACCAGGAGACTGGCGGAAGCTGTGAGACTCTGAGCCTCTATGTTCTGGCTGATGACAAGGATGGTACCAATGACATTGAGTCCATGTATCTGATCAATGATGCCGAGGAACTGTACTGGAAGATCTCTGGCAGTGACCTTCATATTGAGAGCTATGGAGACAGCGAGACATGGATAGGATGCAGCAATATAAGAATCAGTGGGTGCATCTCCGGAACCGGGGAGCTTCTTCCTGACTCTCATATTCCTGACGGACCATGCAGGATAATTCTCATAGATTCTTCCGGTGAGCGGGATGAGACATCTGTGACACTTAAGAATGGTATACAGACACTGGATCATAAGTGGCCGGCACTGACACGTAATGGCAATGTATGTACAGTTTCTGGGGATGCAGATTTCATATGGGGATTCAGTGCTGATCATACTTTTGTAAGTGAGTTCAGCGGAAAAAGTGAACAGACTATCACAAACAAAACCATAAAAAATTTTTATCTCTACAGATTTCTTCCTGAACAGGGAATCGGACTGATAAACGGACCGTTCTGAAATATCATAATGCAAAAAAAAGGGGAAGCTCAGCTTCCCCCTTTTTTTATCAGTTAGTTATTTATTATACCGCTTTGTCTTTATCAGGAAGATCATAAGCATAAGGACAAATCCGAAAGTCAGACATATAAAAGCGTTATGTACAAATCCAGCCAGTATATATGTTATGAAAGAGATACCGGCAACTGTGATCGCATAAGGAAGCTGTGTGGCCACATGGTTGACATGATCACACTGAGCACCGGCACTGGCCATGATCGTGGTATCTGAGATCGGTGAGCAGTGGTCACCGCATACAGCACCAGCCATGCAGGCTGAGATCGAGATTATTCTCAGTGCATCTCCGGAGTCTGCAAATACTGTCAGACAGATCGGAATGAGGATACCGAAAGTTCCCCATGAAGTACCTGTTGCAAATGCCAGGGCACATGCGATCAGGAAGATGATGGCTGGAAGGAAACTCATGAGGTTTCCTGCACTGTTGGAGACAATACCTGCCACATATTCTGCACATCCCAGGCTGTCTGTCATAGCCTTCAATGTCCATGCCAGTGTCAGAATCAGAATGGCCGGAACCATGGCTTTGACACCTTCCGGAACACAGCTCATGCAGTCTTTGATAGAAAGTACTCTTCTGAAGAGATAGAATATCAGGGTAAGGATAAGTGCACCCATGGAACCGATTACCAGACCTACAGAGGCATCGCTGTTGGCGAATGCATCTATAAAACCTGTTTTGTCTTCTCCTGATGCAAAGAATCCGCCGGTATAGATCATACCTGCAACACACATTATAATAAGTGTGATGATCGGGAAGATAAGGTCGATGACCTTGCCTTTTCCTATTGCTGCTTTTTCCGCATCATCTTCTTCATTTGTGACGCGTGCCACTGCATCCTCAAATTTTTTCATAGGACCGAAATCCAGATTGAATACAGATAGCATGATCATCATTATTATAGTGAACAGCGCATAAAAATTGTATGGGATGGCTTTGCAGAACAGAGCTATTCCATTTTCGCCTGCGCTTACAAATCCTACTACAGCTGCAGCCCAGGAACTGATTGGTGCTATTATACAGATAGGCGCCGCAGTAGAATCAATGAGGTAAGCCAGTTTTTCTTTTGATACTCCGAATTTGTCTGTGACAGGCTTCATGACACTTCCGACTGTGAGACAATTGAAATAATCATCAATAAAAATAAGCATGCCAAGGATGATCGTTGCCAGCTGTGCACCTGTTTTTGTCTTTATGTGTTTCTTTGCCCAGTGACCGAAAGCTGCGGAACCACCTGCCTTGTTCAGCAGACAAACCATTATTCCCAGGATACAGAGGAAAATCAGTATACCTACATTCCAGCTGTCTGAAAGTTGGGCAACCATTCCATCCTGGAGCACATGGTTGAAAAATACGGTGAAAGAACCACCTGCGTAAAATGCACCTCCGATAAGGATTCCTATGAACAGAGAGGAATATACTTCCTTTGTCAGGAGTGCCAGTGCAATGGCGATGATCGGCGGCAGAACCGATATAAAGCCAAAGTTCATATTTTCCATAAATACTCCTTAATTTTTTTTGATTATAACATTTTATGTCCAATTTTCAAATAAATATTTCAATATTTTTCATCACTGTTTGCTTTTCCGAATGAGAATTTTGAAGTTGGTACTGTATGCCAATCATCTGTTGAGTCAGTGTCATCTGAACTGCTGTTTCTCCCCATGGATCTGGTGGCTGTGGATTCTGCAGAATTTATGCAGTCCTCAGGTGCTATCTGATCCCCTTTGAATTTCCAGCATCCTTCATCAGCTATCTCATCTGCCTGCAGCATGAATTTCGTGCTTCCGAATCCCCTGTAGTTTGTGTCTGACTCAGATGTCCTGTTGGTATATATGACAGCATCAATAATTTTTCCATAAGGATTATCATATAAAGTGAGTGCACCGTTGTTTCCTGACAGTCCGCTGCCTTCTCTTACCCAGAAATCCCAGGCTGTGTCAGAAGTATCATATCCTGCTGATTCTTTTTTGTTATGGATCTCGTCAATTTCAGTTTCCAGTCCCTGCGGTTTGAAATGTATTATGATATAGTCGCCTGCCCTGACTTTCAGGTCTGGAAATATTATTTTATCACCATAGGTGGTCTTGGTTCCTGCATATAATGTGACTCCGGCCATGTTACCGTCAGTTCTTACATAAAGTTCAGCCAGATCAGGGTGTTTCCCGGAGCCGTTGGTTGTGAATTCATTGACCAGCACTTCCGGCACGTCCGGATTATATCCGTAAAAAGTGGCACCCAGAGTGGTGGAGTTGCTGCCGGTATCAGTGACAGTCCCTTTTATGAAATATTCCTGCCCGGGGGACAGTGATTCCTCAGGCTGTATGCACAGTCTGTTGCCTTCTGCCGTTATGCTTGTGATGACGGTTTCCGGTACCAGCATGAAACTGTCTGCTGAAGGTTTTATTTCCTTGTCAAATGTAAGAAGTATCTGATCCGGTGTGCTGCTGTAGACCTCCTGGATCACTGGCGGAAAATCATGTTCTGCCGTGTTTTTCTTTTCTGTCTGGATTGGAGAGCAGGCTGATGTTGCGGCGATGAACAGAAGAATTGATAGATTTTTTAACATTTTAGATCTCCTTTTCCATATATAAAAGAAAAAAATCTGATTTTGATTCAAATTTTTGTCATTCTGCCGATGATTAGAATAGGAATACTGAAAATTGAGGGAATGACATGTGTGGAATTATTGGTTACTGCGGTAAGAAAGCTTCATCTGAAGTTCTGCTGGAAGGTTTGAAAAGACTGGAGTACAGAGGATATGACTCATCCGGGATCTGCGTTGATTCTCCTGAGGGATTCAAGATAATCAAGAAAACAGGAAAGCTTAAAAATCTTCTTTCAATAGTTCCGGAACGTCCTTTCGGTCACAATGGTATAGGACACACACGCTGGGCTACTCATGGCGGTGTCACTGATGCCAATGCGCACCCTCATACAGACTGTACAGGAAAAATTTCAATTGTCCATAATGGAATCATTGAGAATTATGAGACACTGCGCCGACTTCTGAAAGAGAAGGGACATACTTTTAAATCAGATACAGATACTGAGGTCATCGCACATCTTATTGAGAGCTGCTATAAGGGAAACCTGACAAAAGCTGTGCTGGAAGCTCTCAGTCTGCTGAAAGGAACTTATGGTCTGGTGGTAATGCATCAGGATCATCCGGATGTTCTGGTCGGTGCCAGAAACGGTTCTCCACTCATTATGGGAATCGGAGACGGTGAGATGTTCCTGGCTTCTGATGCTGCTGCCATAATTTCTTATACAAAGCAGGTGATCTATCTGAAGGACGGTGAGGTGGTCACTGTCACTCCTGATGGATTCCAGACTGTGGATCTGGATGAGAAAGCAGTGGAAAAAGATATTGATGTGGTGGAATGGGAAGCTGAGGCTTATGAGAAAGGTAAATATCCTTATTTCATGCTGAAAGAGATATATGAGCAGAGCAAGTCCATACAGCGGGGAATGAACGGACGTATAGATATGGAGCTGGCGACAGGACATCTTGGCGGTCTGAATATGACTCCTGAGGAACTGCTGAAAGTGGAACGGGTGGTGATCATAGCTGCCGGAACTTCATATCATGCAGGACTGGTAGCAGCACTGCTGCTGGAGAATCTTGCCAGAATTCCTGCCCATGCTGAAATCGCGTCTGAGATCCGTTACAGAAATCCGATTATCGAGAAAAATACCCTTTATTTTGCTATCTCACAGTCCGGAGAGACAGCTGACACTCTGTATGCCATGAGGGAACTCCAGAGGAAAGGGGCCAGAGTTCTGGGAATCTGTAATGTGGTAGGCTCCACGATTGCCAGGGAGTCTGACGGAGGTGTCTACATCCATTCCGGTCCGGAGATCGCAGTTGCATCTACAAAGGCTTTCACCTCGCAGCTGACAGCCATGTATATCTTCACTCTGATCATGGCCAGACTGAGAAGTATGTCCTATGAGGATGGTTCTGAATTTATAAAGGAACTGACCGCTGTTCCTGCGAAGATCGAGAAGATATTCAGAAATGTTGAGAATATAAATATCATAGCAAAGAAATACTGTCATACCGAGAGTTTCCTTTTCCTGGGCCGCGGGCTGAACTATCCTGTTGCTATGGAAGGTGCTCTGAAACTGAAGGAGATCTCATATATACATGCTGAGGGCTTTTCTGCCGCTGAGATAAAACATGGTCCTATTGCCCTTATAAATGAGAGGACTCCGTCTCTGTTCCTTGTACCAGACGACAGGCTTCATGATAAGATCATATCTAATATGAAGGAAGTGAAATCCCGTGGTGGTAAGATCATTGCTGTGGCAGTTGAGAATGATGAGGCTGTTAAAGGAATAGCTGATGATGTCATTGAGATCCCAAGAGCATCCGAATATATGTATCCGTTCCTTATGAGCATACCGCTGCAGTTCCTGGCATATTATGCAGCCCTTGAACTTGGGCGTGATGTGGATCAGCCGAACAATCTGGCTAAAAGTGTGACAGTTGAGTGAGCTGGTGCTCAGGCATCTTGTTTCTGCTTAGCTGCCTTTTTTGCTTCTTTTTCAGCCTGCTTTTCCTGTCTGGCCTGGATCTTTGCTTCTTTTTTCTCTCTTTTTGCCTGCTGTCTCTCCAGCTTTTCCTGCTCTTTCTCATTGGCAAAAGTCTGGTCAACTGTGCCTAGATCCGGATGGAATATTTTTTTCAGCAATGGTTTTTTCTCTTCTGCCTGAATATTTGCCAGAAGTTTACCGCTGAGAGTCCTTGGCCATTCAGGATAATAGATCGCCTCATCTGTCTGATATTTGTCCAGAAGCTGTGACAGCCGTTCTGCTGCATCATCATATTTGTGCTGCTTATATTTTATGAAGGCGATCTCATATTCTGCCTCGATGACTTTTCCTTTCATATCCGGATAACGGTTTATGAATTCCTCATAATACCTGATGGCTGCATTGTATTTGTTCCAGTTGATGACCCCTTCCTGGGCTTTCTGGAAGAACTCTTCAGGTGTCAGATTAGGATCTTTCAGATCTTTGCTGACAGAAGAGCATGAGCTGAGAAATATAATAAGAAGTGCTGATACTAAAAATTTTTTCATATTTTCCCTACCGGATATCATACTAACATAACCTTGTTTTTATTGTCTACCATCAGAAGAAATAATAAATTTCAGGCTCGAATTCTTTTTCAGGTCTGATATAATCATAATTCATATCAGTGAAATTTCCTGAAATATTATTTATCTTCCATTTTTCGCCTTCTTTCTTCATGAAAAACTCACAGCAGCTTATTCCGCCGTCTTTGTAACTTCGCACATTGACTTTGGCGGTGTCTCCGTTTTTGTATTCCCTGCCTATTCTTGCAGCTTCGGGAAAGAGTCCCTCTGAGCTCCATTCCTGAAAAAGCATGGAGAGAAATGTGGCATTTTCTGCTGTGAAAAATGCTGATGGCTGGAAATTATTCTTTGAATAAGCCTGCAGAAATGATATGACTGCATGTTCCGGTGAGCCGGCTGCTGTTCCGGATGTGCTCAGCTCTCCTATGGTGAAATCCATAGGGGTGATCCCGTGGCTGTCGGACTTTAACAGGAATCGCTTGTTGCTGTAATTGTCCTGTGATACTTTGTTCTTCTGTATCACAGACTGATTTCTGGAACTAAGTATTGACTTTTCTATCTCGTTGACCCGGTCCTGCACTTTTTCTGAAGTGCTGTCAGATTCCTCTGGATAGACCTGAGGGGCTGATGCGCTGCTGTCGCTTCGGACTTTACCGTCTGAACATGAGACAAAAGATATTGCAACAAGAAAAATCAGGATTTTTTTCATTTTATTTAAGATAACATATTCTTTTATCTTTGAGAATATATGGAAATGACTCTGTATTGAATAATAAAGTGATTTGTGTTACAATTTATAAAATTTAATAAATATGGAGCGTGCTATTATGACAAGTTATAAAGAGCTTGGATTGGTGAACACAAGGAAAATGTTCGAGAAAGCTGTAAAAGAAGCTTATGCTGTTCCTGCCTATAATTTTAACAACCTCGAGCAGCTTCAGGCCATTATCATGGCTTGTGTTGAGACAAAATCTCCTGTGATCATTCAGGTTTCATCAGGAGCAAGAAAGTATGCCAACGCAAACCTTCTTAAGAATATGGCCAGAGGTGCTGTAGAATATGCCCATGAGCTGGGATATGATATTCCTATCTGCCTCCACTTGGATCACGGTGATACATTCGAGCTCTGCAAGGATTGTATCGAGAAGGGTTTCTCTTCTGTAATGATCGATGGTTCCAGCAAATCTTTTGAGGATAACATTGCTATCACAAAGAAAGTTGTTGATTATGCACATCAGTTCGATGTAACTGTTGAGGGTGAGCTTGGAGTTCTTGCCGGTGTTGAGGATGATGTTGCTGCAGAAAAATCACACTATACAAGACCTGAGGATGTTGAGGAATTCGTAAAGAGAACTGGTGTTGACTCACTGGCTATCTCCATCGGAACTTCCCATGGCGCCAACAAGTTCAGACCTGAGCAGTGTGTGAGAAATGAGGAGGGAATCCTTATTCCACCTCCACTCCGCCATGATATCCTGAAAGAGATCGAGAAAAGGATCCCTGGATTCCCTATCGTTCTTCACGGATCATCCTCTGTACCACAGGAATATGTCAAGACAATCAATTCTTACGGCGGAAAGCTGAAGGATTCTGTAGGTATTCCTGAGGAAGAGCTGAAGAAAGCTGTAAAATCTGCTGTCTGCAAAGTAAACATCGACTCTGACGGAAGACTGGCTATGACAGCTGCTATCAGAAAGTACCTGGTTGATGATCCTGCCGCTTTCGACCCTAGAAAATACCTTTCACCTGCAAGAGAAGAGCTTAAGAAGCTTTATATGCACAAGAACATCGACGTTCTCTTCTCAGCTGGCAAGGCTTGATCTAACTGTACGCTGATTAGAAAATAAAAAAACCGTCATCCTTGGATGGCGGTTTTTTTTGTTCACTGTTATTGCAGATATTACAGAATTGCTTTCAGAAATTGTCTGAGACGCTCACTTTGGGGATGATTGAATATCTCGTCTGGGGTTCCCTGTTCTTCAATGACTCCACCATGGATGAACAGGATCCGGTCAGCAACTTCACGGGCAAATCCCATCTCATGTGTGACGACAAGCATGGTCATTCCCTGTTTTGCCAGATCTTTCATTACATTGAGGACCTCACCTACCATTTCCGGATCAAGGGCACTTGTAGGCTCATCAAACAGCATCACATCTGGATTCATTGCCAGGGAGCGCACTATGGCGATTCTCTGCTTCTGCCCGCCTGACAGTGTTGACGGATATTTATCCATCTTATCTTCGAGACCGACTTTCTTAAGAAGTTCAAAACCGATTTTTTTAGCCTCTTCTTCTGTCTTGAGCTTGAGGGTCACCGGAGCAAGGGTAAGATTCTGCATGATCGTAAGGTGTGGAAACAGATTGAAATGCTGGAACACCATTCCCATCTTCTGCCGCTGCAGATCCATGTTTACATTGCTGTCTGTCACATCCACACCCTCGAAAGTTATAGTTCCTCCGGTAGGTTCCTCCAGCCTGTTGATACAGCGCAGGAATGTACTTTTGCCGCATCCTGACGGTCCAATTATTACGATCTTTTCTCCACGGCGGATATCAATTGAGATGTCGCTGAGAACATTCCGTCCTCCGTTGAATGCTTTCTGGAGATGGCTTACTTTAATAAGAATTTCATCTTTCACTTTTTGCCATCCTTTTTTCAAATCCACCGAAAACTTTTGTAAGTCCCAGTGTTAAGATGAGGTAGATGACCGCACATGTCAAGAGCGGGATCCATGCATTGTATGTTGAGTTTCGGATCATATCTCCTGCCTTGGTCATATCCATTACCGCAATGAAGCTGGCAACTGATGTCTCTTTTATGAGAACGATGAACTCACTGGTATATGTAGGCAGAACAGCTTTTGCAGCCTGCGGAAGAATGATCTTGAAAAGTGTCTGCTTCTTGCTGAGTCCAAGTGAACGTCCTGCTTCTGTCTGTCCTCTGTCAACGCCCTGGATTCCGGCTCTGAATATTTCAGTGCAATATGCGCCTGAGTTCAGTCCGTAAGCTAATATTGCCACCAGGAGTTTTGGAAGGTGAAGCGGGGCAAAGACGATAAAATAGAAAATCATCAGCTGCGTAGCCAATGGAAGACCTCTGAGCACAGTTGTGTACAATGTACCTATGACTCTGAGAAGCTTGCTGTCTGATATCTTCATCAGTGCCAGGATACAGCCCAGTACTGTTCCGATAATAATAGCACAGACTGCAATGAGAATGGTTACGCCCAAACCTTGAAGGATAAGGACGTACCGTTCTCCCTCAATCATTGTTTCATAGAATGACTGGATCATTTTTTAATGATTATTACCTGTTCTGAAGCATAATAAGGAACTGAGAAATCTACATTCTTTTTTCTTTCTTCTGTCACAGACATTCCTGCTGCGATGAAATCGATTGTTCCTGCCTGAAGTGCTGGGATAAGACTGTCAAATGACATATTTACGACTTCAAGCTTTTTTCCTGCCTTTGTGGCGATATATTCACCCATTGCAATATCAAAGCCTGCATAGTTCTTTCCATCTACATATTCGAATGGAGGGAAAGCTGCACTTGTTCCAAGTTTGATAGTTTCAGATGCTTCAGGTGCCTTGTATGTAGGAACCACGATTTTTCCATCGATAGGCATGAATGCTTCAATAAGGGATTCATAAACTCCGTTTTCTTTTGTCTCTTTGATAGTTGCATTGATGATGTCAAGGATTTCCTGATTTCCTTTCTTTACAGCAATTGCATATTCCTCTTTATTTGCAGCAAAAAAAGGATCTCTGATGATCTGAAGGTCAGCATTTTTCTTTACTACTGAAGTTGCAGGAAGTTCATCAAGAACCACACAGTCAATAGCACCGATCTTAAGGTCAAGTGCTGCGTCGATACCAGCTTTAAAAGAAGACAGTTTCACTTTATTTACATTTTTCTGAACCCAGGCTTCACCTGTTGTTCCTGACTGCACACCTATTTTCTTTCCATCCAGATCCTGAATTCCTGTGATCTGAACTTTTGTTTTTCCGAAACATGTAAAAGAACATGCCAGAAGAAGCACCATAAACATAGTTAAAAATTTTTTCATTTTTCCTCCATGATGATAAAAAATCATTACATATATGAACTGGAATAAAATTATAACAGATGATGTATAAATTCTCAATGGATGATATGAATTTAACTTGTTTTTATTTCTTAATTTTTTTAATTTCAATTATAAATATTATTTTTGATGATAACTGATCACTTATTTTTTTCTGAACTGAAATTTTGTCTCGGCCAGAATGACTGCTGTGAAGATCAGGATACATCCGGTACCCATCCGCAGTGTTATGCTTTCCCGGAGCAGCCAGGTACTGAACAGCACACCGAAGACGCACTCAAAGGATAGAAGCAGGGAAGCGATGGCCGGTTGGACGAACTTCAGCCCCAGGTTCTGCAGTGAGAATGCTACCATGGTACTGAAAAGTCCCAGATACAGCATGGAGGATATCACCCGAAGGTTACACAGTGCCGGTGCGGGAAAGCTACCGTCATACAGTGGGGCAAGCAGCCAGCCCAGCATCGCACAGCAGGTGAACTGCAGCATGGTCATCAGCAGCGGGTCATCTCCGCGGTCATTGTATCTGGCGGTCCACACGATGTGAAGAGCATAGAAAACTCCGCACACCAGGGTCAGCGCATCTCCTTTATTGAGTCCGCCGGTGTCGTCTGCTCCCAGTGCCAGCAGTCCTATTCCGGCCAATGCCAGTGCGGCGGCTGTGAAAATATGCCATCCCGGGCGCTTCCTGTATAGAAACCAGGATATCATCGGTATGAGTATCACATATATGGTTGTGAGAAATGCGTTTTTTCCTGCTGTGGTATAATCGCATCCTATGGTCTGTGTGGCATATGCCATAAAGAGAAAAATTCCGGTAATGATACCATGTGTCATGTATTGCCGGTTCAGCAGTCTGAGCTTCCGGAAGAATATTGCCATCATGGTGCCTGCTGCCAGTGTGAATCGGAAAGCTATCATGTAGATGGCCCCCACATAATCCAGACTGTCTTTTACTACAACAAAGGCAAATCCCCATATTGCTGCGGTAAAAAGGAGCCCGGCACTGGCAGCCAGTGATATCTCCCTGCGGTTCAGTCTTTTCTGTAAAGGTTCCATGATGTTGATATAAGATTCTCTGCGCTGCTGTTTACAGCTTTCCAGCCAAGAAGCTGATATGCCAGGTCAGATTTTGCCACCAGCACTGCCGGATCTCCTGGACGTCGGTCTGTATATACAGCAGGTATTGCCTGACCTGTTACTTTGCGTGCCAGTTCTGTCATTTCCCTTACACTGATTCCATTGCCTGTTCCCAGATTCACAGTGATATTTTTTCCTGTCCTCAGGATATATTCTGCCGCTGCCAGATGTCCGGTGGCCAGGTCTGTCACATGGATGTAGTCTCTTATGCAGGTGCCGTCAGCAGTTGGGTAGTCATTGCCGAAGATAGAAAGCTTCTCTCTTTTTCCGCAGGCGACCTCCATTATTATAGGGAGCAGATTGGCCGGGTTCTTCTCAAGACCTTTTATGCGTCCCTTTGCGTCATAACCTGCCGCATTGAAATATCTGAGAGCTGCGAATTTCAGTCCCTTCAGTTTGCTGTACCAGCCCAGGAACCGTTCTATTTCCAGCTTGGTGAAACCATAGTAGTTTTCAGGATTCAGGGGATGACCTTCGTCTGCCGGAACATACTGTGGTTCTCCATATACAGCGGCAGAAGAGGAAAATACGATTGCACCTATGCCAGCCTTTACCGCGCTGTTGAGTATGTTGATGGTTCCAGTGATATTGTTCACAGAATATTTCTCTGGATTTATCATGGATTCTCCGGCTGCCTTGAAAGCCGCCAGATGTATGATGAGGTCAAAACCTTCCTTCATCGCATCATCCAGCTGCCGGGTGTTCAGAATGTCACCAAGAATAAATTTCTCGTCAGAAAAAATATTTATTTTCTGTCCTGTGGAAAGATTGTCAAATACTGTCACTTTGTGGTTGTTATCCAAAAAATGGCGTGCCACATGGGATCCTATATAACCGGCTCCGCCTATGATTAAAACGTTCATGTTTATCTCCTGATCATATCATTTAAGATACAAAGCTTTCCTGTTTTTTACAACCCGGAAGGTTATGAAAAACATTTGTATTTTTCCTTCCGAAAGCATATACTGTAAGTTATGAGACGAAAACTTTTTTTTGCACTGTTTATACTCTGTTTCCAGGTGATTTCTGCCTGGTGTGAAGAGATCGTGATCGCTTCCTGGAACATAAGACATCCGGGAGAGTATCAGAAGGAATTTCTTGCTGAGGCAGGTCTGCTGGTAAGTAAGAATGATATAGATATTCTGGCTCTGCAGGAGGTGAATCCGTATTGGGGAAAATTCACTGATGCCATAAGAGATGCGCTGGAGCAGGCTACTGATGTGAAATGGGGATATTTCAGTTCTGATGTGAATCAGCATATCAAGGATGCTGCTGTAGGAAAAGAGTATTACAATTCTTTCCGTTATGACCAGACTAATGTGATTTTTTACAGGACGGACAGATTTACCGGCAGCAACAGGTATAAGGATTATTCCTTCCATAAATTTTATGAATGTGACTATAAGGTAGATAAGAATTCTCTGCTGGTGGTCAGTCTCAGAGAGATACAGACAGGAATCAATTTCAATCTGGTGAATATACATCTGCCTGCCGGCAACAGCGAGCACCGTTACAGGGATTTTGACACAGTGCAGTCTCTTTTTGACAGCCTGCCTGACAGAAATGGAAAGATCATGATGGGTGACTTCAATTTGAATTACAACGAAGTGTATGGGCATTTTCCTTATGTTGGAGTCAAGGAGCCTACTACGCTAAGGACCAAAGGGGGATTTGCCAATGATTATGATCACTTTGCCTACAATAAGGCGGTGAACAGCCATATTGTCATGAGACCGGCCAGAGTTAAAAAGGGCGGAAAGTATGTGATAGGAGCTCCTGATTTCAAGGAGATGATTTCTGACCATGCGCCGGTCATAATGTCCGTGGATTTCAGTAAATGAGAATACTCCATACTTCAGACTGGCATCTGGGGATATCTCTGCACAATATGTCTCTTCTGAAAGAGCAGGAATTTTTCATAGAGCAGATCGGACAGATCGTAATGGATAACAGGATAGATGCTGTGATCATTGCCGGCGATGTTTATGACACCAGCATATCCAGCAGTGAGGCCATGAGACTTTTTAACAGAGCTATGACGATTCTGTGCCTGGAACAGAAAGTGCAGGTCCTGATAATTGCCGGGAACCATGACGGTGCTGCCAGACTGTCGATATGCAGTGATCTTCTGCGGACATCAGGGCTCCATATAACCGGCCGTCTGGTACATGACATCGTTCCTGTTGTCATTGGAAATTGTGCTTTTTATTGTATTCCTTATTTTAATATTGACGAGGTCCGTTATCTTTATCCTGAGATCCGTATCGATAATTACAGCCAGGCCATGCAGACCGTGCTGGAAGATATCAGGAAAAATATGAATACAGATCTGAAAAATATCGTGATATCCCATTCATTTGTAAGCGGTGCCGAACTTTCTGACAGTGATCATGGTGCAATGGTTGGTACTGCCAATATGGTGCCGGGCAGCATATTTGACGGATTTTATTATGTTGCTCTGGGACATCTGCACCGTCCGCAGAAACTGGGAGACAGGATGTATTACAGCGGGAGTCCTTTCAAATATTCTTTCAGTGAAGCTGGAATTGATAAATCTGTGCTGATGATCGACACTGATGCAGACTCAGTTGATAAGATTTCTCTGCCATGTCTTCATGATGTCAGGGAAATTTCCGGTACATATAATGATATTGTGGCTTTTGCGGCACAGGACAGCAGACGTGATGACTATGTATCAGTTCATATCACTGACAGATATGCCACCGGGGAACTGCATGATTTTTTCCGTGGATTATATCCTCATATGGCATTTTTTTCCGGACAGCATGGAGAAGAGTGCGGTATTAGTGCAGGTTCTCTCAGCTCTTCAGATGTGGAACGCCTGGATGCAGAGGCACTGATGAAACTTTTCATGCAGGATGTTTTTCCTGATTTCAAGCTGGAGACTGAGCAGATGGAACTGTTTCGGCAGGCCTGTCTGGATGTGGAGCAGGAGGACCGATCATGAGACCTGTTATTCTCAGAATGACTGCTTTCGGACCTTATGCTGATGAGCAGACTGTTGATTTCCGCAGATTGCCAGCCAACGGCATTTTCCTTATAAATGGAAACACAGGCAGCGGTAAGACAGTCATTCTTGACGGTATGACTTTTGCACTGTATGGCGAAAGCAGCGGAGGAACCAGAGGCGATTTCACGGCAATGCGCTGTCAGTATGCTCCTGATTCCAGAGATACAGAGCTTGAGTTCACATTTGAATCTGGTGAACATGTGTATAAATTTGTCCGTACTCTGAAAGTTCATGTGAAGAAGAACGGGACAAAAGAGCTGCAGCAGAAGCAGAATGTCATGAGCCTTGAGAATGGCGGTTTTAAACCTATGTTTGCCAATCCTAAAAAAAATGATCTCTCTGAAACGGCTGAGAAGATTCTGGGATTGAATGCCCAGCAGTTTCGGCTGGTGACTATTCTTCCCCAGGGAAAGTTTGAGCAGTTTCTGGTGGCGAATTCGGATGACAGAGGGGGAATTCTCTCTTCATTGTTCAACACAGCCAGATGGAACCGCATTGCTGTTGCTGTGAAGGATAGGGTCACAGCTGAGGGAAACAGAATTTCAGGTGAAGAGGAAGTCATAAAGGGAAATCTTTCGCAGCTGGGATGTGCTGATGTAAAGGAACTGGATGCCCTTATTGCCTCCAGAATTACAGAATCAGAGGAATGTGGCAGAGAACTGAGTCGGTTGGGACAGAAAAAAAATGATGCATTTTCAGCATACAGCGATGGCAAGAAAACAGATGCTTTTTTCCGCGAGCAGTCATCTTTGCGGCAGAGACTCTCTGATCTGCGATCTGATGAACAGAGAATATCTGATGCCATGGAGCTTATGGGTCGGATTGACAATGCTGAGAAAATAAAACCTGAATTTGACTGTTATGTAACTGGAAAGAAAAATCTTGAAAGCCGGATATCTGACTATGACCTGGCAGTGGCTGCCAATGATGCTGAGAAGAATAAGCTTGAGACTGCCAGAGCCAGATGCATGGATCTTGATTCTGCCAAGGATGGATTTGACAGAAAAAAAGAACTGCTTGCTGATTATGAGAGCAAAAAAGAGTTATACAGACAGCTGGAAGATAACAGGCTGAAAAAAAATACAGCTGAAATGGTTTTCGTATCTGCTGAAAAAGAGAAAAATATGCTTGCTGCCTGCCGTGAGAAACTGGATAAAAATATAAGACGGCTCACGGATTCTAGAAATATTGTAATAAATGAGTTCCTTTTGAAGCTTGCTGGCTATAAAGAGGAAAGATCTGACCTTGAGAAATCAAAAGATGTGATGAGGCAGATTGCTGATGCCGAGAATATTATGGAAAAACTGGAGCAAGAGAAAGCCGGGCTTGCTGCACGGCTGGAGAGATCCAGATGTATTGCGGCGGAATATGCCGCTGATTATAAGAGACAGCATCAGATATTCATTGATAATATAAGCAGTACTCTGGCTGCTTCCTTAAGAGCTGATACGCCGTGTCCTGTATGTGGAAGTGTGCATCATCCGGAGCCTGCATGTGTCACTGATCCTGACAGACATATAGACTCAGAATATCTTGAGGAGCTGTCTGCCAGACAGATCGAGATCGAGAAAGAAAATTCCGGTCTTGAGGCAAAACTTACCGGTATAGAACAGAAAATTGCAGAGACAGCTGAAGATATAAAACTGCTGAAAGAAAAAATGGATACATTGTCTGAGTATTCTGCAGAAAGACTTGCCGAGGTCGATTTATGGCTGAAGAATGCAGATGGGCAGATCGATAAACTGCCAGAGCTGGAACTGGATCTGAAAAAGATGGATGAAGAGCTGAAGAAAACTGATGCTGAATTTAAAACTGCAGAAGGAAAAGCTCTGGATGCTGACAGAGAGTGCAGTTCGCTGAAAGCTGTCATTGAGAATCTGGAGACTGGTCTTCCGCCTGATATTCCTGATGAAAAGTCGCTGGAGCAGAAGATCGGAACTCTTCGTACTGCCATAGAGACTTATCTGAATGATACTGAATACGCTGCATCTGTTCTGAAACAGACTGCCGCTGATTTTGCGGCGGCATCGGCTGTTCTTGAGGTCAGAAAAACGGAATTGGACCTGGCCAGAGCCGCAGCAGCTGATGCCGAGGAAAAATTCTGTGAATGTCTGCGGACAATGAATTTTTCAGACAGGCAGGATTTTGAGAGGATATTGAGTGAGAGTATTCATAAAAAGGCATTGTCTGAAGAGATAACGCAATATAAGGCTGAATTATCCCATACGATTTCCAGACTGGATGAGCTTGGGCAGATCATCGGTGATGCAGTTCCTCCGAATCTTCAGCAGCTGGAACAGAACTACAGGACGCTGGAGATAGGTTATAATGAGATTTCTGGACATAAATGCATTGTGGACAATGAGATATCTGAACTTAAGAATGTCTCTGAAAAACTGGGTGAACGGATCCTGAAACTTGATGCTGATAAGGAAAAATACAGCCGGAATCTGATTTTCTCCAGATCTCTGTCAGGAGAAATTTCTCCATATATAAATCTCCAGAGATATATTACCGGCGTCATGTTTGACAGCATAACAGAAGAGGCAAACCGACTGCTGGACAGCATTTATGGAGGCAGATATCTGATATATAAAAGTACTGAGGTGAAAGGGCGTGATAAGAAGGCCGGACTGGATATTCTGGTCTATGACAGATTTTATAACACCAGCAGAGCTCCTGGTAGCCTGTCTGGCGGCGAGAAGTTCCTGGTCTCTCTTGCCCTGTCCCTGGCTCTCTCTTCAGTGGTTCAGAACAGCAGTGGCGGTACCAGGCTTGAGTCCATGTTCATTGATGAGGGATTCGGCACTCTTGATTCCGACACCATAAATGATGCTATTGCTGTCCTTATGAATGTCAAGAAAAAGAGCGGTTTCGTCGGGATAATCTCACATGTTGAACTGCTGAAAGAAAATATTTCGGCACAGATAATCGTTGAGAAAAAAGAACGGGGAAGTACTCTGCGCATCACAGGATGCTGAGCAGATTTTTCTTCTTATTATTGACTGTCTTATGGGCGGGTGGTATATTTTTCCCATGCCTGTTACTTATGCAAGAATCAATATTTCAAATTTCCTTCATAACCTGGCCGCAGTGAAAAAACTGACAGGTAAGAAGATATGTATGGCCGCAAAAGCTGATTGCTATGGTCATGGTTCGGAAATGCTGGTGAAAGCAGGGGCTGAGTCCGGTCTGTTGGATGCGGCAGGGGTCGCTGATATAGGAGAGGGGATCAGAATGCGCCAGAGCGGAATCAATATTCCTATTCTGGTTTTTCGTGGATGTATGGAACCTGATTTTCCTCTGCTGGTAGATTATAACATACAGCCTTTTGTCTCTGATCTTCAGTATGTCCAGATGCTGGAGAAATGTGTTGCTGAGAAAGGCAGACATCTTTCTGTGCATCTGAAGATAGATTCAGGAATGAGCAGGGCAGGATGCCGCCCGGAGGATGCTCTGGAGCTGGCAAAATATATTGCCGGAAGTCCATGTCTGACACGGGAGGGGGTGTGCACTCATTTCGCTGTTGCTGACAGCCTGGCGAAGGAATGCGTGGCAGACACAACGAAAGAGATCCGTATGTTTGAGAAATGTGTCCGTGATATAAAAAATGCAGGAATAGAGGTCAAGACTGTGCATTGTGCTGCCTCAGGGGCTATCTTGGGTTATCCTGAGACATACTATGATATGGTCCGTCCTGGTATAATCCTCTATGGATATCCTCCTAGCCGGGAATATGCGGGACGGCTTGATCTGCGTCCTGTAATGGATTTTGTATCTCATGTCATTCTGGTGAAGAAGATCAAGAAAGGTGAGAAGGTGTCTTACGGCTTTATCTGGAAGGCAATGCAGGATACATATATAGCTGTGGTCGGCGCAGGATATGCTGACGGATATAACAGGCTTATGTCAAACCAGGGCAAGGTTACTATCGGAGGCAACAGTTATCCTGTGGTTGGCCGTATCTGTATGGATCAGTTCATGGTGGATCTTGGCGAGAATTCCGCAGGTGTCAGAGTTGGGGATGAGACTGTCCTTTTCGGCAGCGGAGAGAATACCATGGATGCCTTTGATGCTGCTGAGGTGTGCGGAACCATTTCCTATGAACTTCTGTGCAACATCAACAAGAGAGTCCCAAGAGTTTATATCAACGGCTGAGTGATTTTCTGTTTCTGGCCTTGCATATAAGCTGGGTCATTGTACCCATAGGACAGAATGTGCACCAGGATCTTGGTCTGAAGAATACCATTGTTATCAGTCCCACCAGGAGGGAAGTCAGCATAAGACTGTAGAAACCGAAACTGAACTGTGCTATCCAGCCAGGGACTGTTCCTGCAGTATATGTCCAGCCCCATGGGATTCTGAATGTCCATAGCAGCATGATCGTTTCCTGCAGATCTCTTGCTCCTGCAGCTACCAGATAGGTCTGAAACAGCATATTGACGAACATGGTCATGAAGAATGCCAGAAAACCGTATCTGAACCATTTTGAAGCAAAGAAAGCCGGTGTATTCTTGTTGATCGAACATTTATTCTCATGTCCCAGAATGTTGTACAGCTGACCTCTTCCGCAGAGATGATTGCAGAAGAATTTTCCTCCTCCGAAGATTGCGATCAACAGAGGAAGGAGAAAATCAAGCATTCCCAGCCAGGCAAACAGAATATTGAAGAATCCCATAGTGAAGTATGCGATTTCCCATATCCAAAGATGATCATACCAGTGCTTCTGTTTCATTTTACATCCGTTTCCCTTATTTCTATGATGCACGCCGGACAGATCTTTGCACATTTCCCGCATCCGATGCATTTTTCAGGTGATACAGCTGCAAAACATCCCCTGTAAACTTTGATTGCTCCGGATGGACATTCATTCTCGCAGGCTCCGCAGGCTGCACAACGGTCAATATTCACATATGATAATTTTCCTGCCATTCAACACCTCTGTTGTTTGCTTAAAATTCAGAGCTTGAAAAGTTCCTTGAATTTTGTCAGATCGTCGATTTTTCTTATGACTGGCGCAGGAAAATTCTCGCTGTTGTGAGTCTGGTATTCATCCACAAGGATTTCCTTGCCGCCCATCTCCATGAATGTCAGTATCGTCCTGGGGGCATCGTCTATTATCATCACCTCTTCCGGTGCAAGCCTGAGGTCTGCCAGGACTTTCTTCATGGAATAGGGATCAGGCTTACCTATGTAATCGCAGAATCTGAGATCATATATCTTGTTGAAAAACTTTCCTATCTCAAGATAATTTATAACATTTTCTGCATGCACAGACCATGAGTTAGTGAATATCGAGCATGGAATGTTGATTTTTGAGAACATTTCTTTTAAAAATGGATTCTTTGGAAAGAAATCGGTAAAATTTGTAGGATGTATGGCTTTGAAATATGCCAGTTCGTCTTTAAATTTGTATTTTTTCTGCAAAAGCTCCAATGTCGAATTATATTGGGTCGTGTCCCTGTTTCTGCGTAATTCCGCAGCCTCTTCCACGGATATGTGAAGGTAATCTGATACAAACTCATTTATCCTTCTTATCATCTCCGGTTCCAGATTGGATGATCTTGGGTAGAGCGTATGGTCCACATCCACCAGTATATGCTTTATCATATCAGAATCCTGTGAGAGTCCTGAAATTCTCTCTTATCTGTGGTATCAGATCTTCCGCTGTACAGCCTCTTGTCTGGGCTATGAAATCATAGGTGTACCCCATGAATCCTGAGAAATTAGGATATTTCCTGACTTTCTGTGGGGTGAGAAAAGGGGCGTCTGTCTCTGCCAGGATCGCTGTGGCCGGAATCTTTGCCGCAGTCTCAACTATGCTGTCTGACCTTTTATAAGTTATATTGCCTGAGAATGATATATAAAAACCCAGATCCATATATTTCTTGGCCCATTCGTAATTACTGGAAAAACAGTGTATGATGCCACCTCTGGAAAGCTTGAATGATGAAAGTATATCATAGGTGTCGCTGTCGGCCTCTCTGGTATGTATCACGACCGGCAGATCGTATTGCCGTGCTATTTCCATCTGTGCTGCGAACAGTTTTTTCTGCTTCTCGATTCCTCCATATAAAATATGATTGTCCAGCCCGATCTCTCCTATGCCTACAAGCTTGGGATCTGATATGTTCTCAGAGACCTGTTTTTCCAGATCATCCAGTCTGCGCTTTATATCTGCGTCTTCCAGTGCGGATTTGCTTACTGACAGTCCGTCTGTCATGACGACCTGTGGGAACTTTGAGCACATATCCAGACGCGTACAGAATGTGTCAGTGTTGGTCCCGATATCCATAGCCACTTCCAGTCCGCTGCTGATACATGCGCGCAGAAGTCTTTCCCACTCAAGATTTTTTGTCTGGAGCAGTATCAGGTGAGTGTGTGAATCCAGCACTCCTGGATAAAGGTGTATTTTTTCTATCAGTTCGTCAGTTTCATTCATGGTTTTATGGTATCCCTTTTTTATTATTATATCTTGACCCGTACCCATTTGAAAAGGTAATATATGAATATCTCTCATATTTTGCCGAAGTGGTGGAACTGGTAGACACAGGGGACTTAAAATCCCCCGGCCGTCAAAAGCCTTGCGGATTCGATTTCCGCCTTCGGCATTATTTTTTTTAAATCTTAAATTCTTTTATTGAATCTTGACATTATTTTCTAATCTTGATAAAAATATATTGTTGTTTCACAACAGTTGGGCTGCTAGCTCAGTAGGTAGAGCAACGCCCTTTTAAGGCGTGGGTCAATGGTTCGAACCCATTGCAGCTCAAACCACAGATTTCGGTCTGTGGTAGTGTCTCCTTCGTCTAGGGGTTAGGACAACGGGTTTTCATCCCGTCAACACTGGTTCGATTCCAGTAGGAGATGTGCAATCCTTGCAGAAATGCAAGGATTTTTTTTTGTTTTGATATATATTTTATCGTAATTATTATAATAATTTAAAATTTTTATATTTTTCAGTTGTTTTTATTTGAATATTTTGTTTTATTTATTCATATTATTACTTCTATAGTCTATTTATTATAGAAAGTTTTTTTAGGAGCAGCAATTTTATGGAAGAAGAAATTACAGGTCTTATGACGCAACTGGTTCTGCAAATTGGTGTAATTATTTTCTCTGTAAGATTTCTTGGCAAACTGACAGAAAAAATAGGAATTCCTTCAGTAATAGGTGAGCTTCTGGCCGGTGTCATTATCGGTCCATATGCATTGGGTGCCATTCCGTTGCCTGGATTTCCTAACGGACTTTTTCCTGTCCATTCGCTGAATCTTGCAGTGACTCCGGAATTGTACGGTTTTGCAATGCTGGCCTCTGTCATTCTTTTGTTTTCATCAGGTCTTGAGACTGACCTTGGACTTTTCATCAGATATTCCGTGGCTGGCGGCGGTATCGGTATCAGCGGTGTAGTATTTTCATTCCTTTTCGGTGACATAACAGCTATGCTGCTTCTGAATGCCGGATTTATGGATCTTCGCTGTCTTTTCTTCGGTATCATGTCTACTGCCACATCTGTCGGTATCACAGCCAGGATACTGTCAGACAGGAGAAAGATGAACACTCCTGAGGGTGTCACTATAATCGCGGCAGCGGTTTTTGATGATGTACTGGGTATCATCCTGCTGGCAGTTGTCATGGGTATTGCTGCAGTTGTGAACGGAAAGGCAGGACATACCATAAGCACAGGGGCAATTGTCGGAATTGCTGCCAGAGCTTTTGGAATATGGCTGGGATTCACAGCGCTGGGACTTATTTTTTCAAAAAAAATTGCCTGGCTGCTGAAACGGTTCAAAAATTCTTATGATTTCTCCATCTGTTCTCTGGGTATCGCACTGATCCTTGCCGGTTTCTTTGAGAAGCAGGGAATGGCTATGATCATCGGTGCCTACATAGCCGGTCTCTCACTTTCCAATACTGATATTGCTGCTGTCATCCATGAGAATATCGTGGGACTTTATGATTTCTTCGTTCCTATTTTCTTTGCGGTCATGGGTATGATGGTAAATGTCTCCAAGCTGTGCAGCCGGGATATTCTGATCTTCGGAGGAATATACACACTGACATGTATCCTGTCAAAAGTCATTGGATGCGGTATTCCGGCCATGTTCCTTGGATTCAATCTCCATGGTGCTCTGAGAATCGGAAGCGGAATGGTTCCTCGTGGTGAGGTTGCACTGATCATTGCCGGTATCGGACTTACATCAGGTATTCTTGATGAACAGCTTTTCGGTGTCATTATCATGATGACACTGATGACAACCATAGTGGCTCCTCCACTTCTTAATTTTTTCCTGAATATGGCTGCCATGGGTACAAAGAAAACACAGAAGACATCTGATACTGTCTCTTATTCATGGGATTTTAAATCCGATGAGATAGCCGGACTTGTCAATTATATGTTCCTGAAGACTCTGAAGAATGATGGATTTTTCATCACATCCATTGATGATGAGATTTCCACTGCGAGAATGAATAAAAACTTTCTGACAATAAAAGAAAATGGGGCTCATATTACGGTAGAGGCAGCTGTGGATAATCTGTGTCTGGCCAAAACTGCCATGTATGAGGTCATGCTCAAATTCATTGATTCTGAGCGTCCTGCCAATAAGACTGTATTTCAGGAAGTCAAGCAGAATATTGCCCATGGTGATAATAAGATCGATGTCTCTGTACTTAGAGGCAGACTGTCTGAGAATACAATATCTCTGGAACTCCATGGCGACACGAAGGAAGATGTTCTGAAGGAGATGGTGCTGGTCATGTGCAACTCCGGTGTGGTATGTAACTGGAGACAGCTGCTGGCCGATATAAATATGCGGGAGAATATGATGAGTACCGGTATGGAGATGGGAGTCGCATTCCCTCATGCCAGATCCAGCGGAGTCAATGATCTCTGTGTCGCAATTGGTGTCAAGAAAGAGGGAGTTGATTTCAAATCCATTGATGGTGAGCCTGCCAGAATATTTGTTTTGATAGTGGCTCCGAAGGACAGTTCTGTACCTCATCTGCAGGTTCTCAGCACATTGTCCGGTATACTCCGTGATGCTGATATCAGGAAAAAGATCCTTGCTGCTGAGCATGCTGATGAGATACTCGGTGCTTTCAGGGATTTTAATATCAGATGATATATGGAAAAGCCATATGCTCTTCTGATCGCACCTCCTGTCTATGATTTTGCATTATATGATCTGTTCCTCAAGCCTTATGCTCTCCTGAAGATCGGCAGATGGCTGGAACTGAACGGATGGCAGGTGTCGCTTCTAAACTGTCTGGATTATTCAGACCAGGAGACTTTGGCTGTTTCCAAAAAGCTCCGGAGAAAACCTGACGGAACAGGCAAATTCTTCAAGACTTTCTCAAAAAATCCACCATGCCTGGATGGTGTCGGAAAGTATCTTTCCCGTTATGGCATATCCAGGGAGAGCTTCAGTCATAGACTTTCAGAATGCAGGAGACCTGATATTGTTCTAATCGCATCGGGGATGACATATTGGTATTACGGTGTGATCGAGGCTGTGGAGGCTGTGCGCCGGCAGTGGGGGCCTGTTCCTGTGGCTGTAGGTGGAATATATGCTACACTTATGACTGAACACTGCAGGAATGTCAGCGGTGCTGATTTTGTCATAAAGGGCGATGCACAGAGTGAGACAGGACTGAATCAGATTTTCAGAAAACTGGATTTGCCTGAATGTGATGTGCCGTGGAACGATGATATGCTGGTGCATCCTGTGCTGAGGGATGCGGCGGTACTCAGAATGAACAGAGGCTGTCCATGTCATTGCAGCTACTGTGCCTCTAGGCAGATAAGCTCATTTGAGAAAGGTTCTCCTGAGCTGGCTTTTGCTCTGATGGAGAAGATACACAGACAGCTGGGCACTGTAAACTTTGCATTTTATGATGATGCCATTCTGGTGAAGAAAGAGGAAGTGTTCATTCCTTTTCTAAGAATGGTGGAGAGATCAGGTTATAAATTCAATTTCTATCTCCCTAATGCCCTGCATCTGGACCGGCTTGATCCTGACACTGCTGCTCTTATGGTCAGGTGCGGATTCCGGGAGATACGCATAGGATTTGAAAGCTCTGATATCCGATTCCATGACCAGAATGACAGGAAACTGGATCTTCAGACTTTCCCGGAGAAAGTTGATATGCTGTTCAGATGCGGATTTTCCAAGGAAAATATCGGTATCTATGTTCTGGCAGGGCTGCCAGGGCAGTATGCCGGAGAGGTGGAGGATTCACTGCATTATCTGGCAGAGTATGGCCTCCGCGGCAATATAGCTGAGTACTCAACTGTTCCTGGAACTATCCTCTGGGATGAATGCGTGAGAAAAAGTAAATTTCCTGTGGAAACAGAACCTATCTGCCACAATAACTCCATTTTCCCAATGCAGTGGGATGGCTTTACTGTGGCAGATATGGAAAGACTCAAACGGCTGTCCAAGACATTGTGACCGTATTGTTATTTCTGTGAGTCATTGCAGAATGAATCTATCATGTTTGTAATGAACTTCATGCTTTTCTGGAAAAATTCCTTTGACTCCACATCCAGTCCTGCGATCATGGCCACATCTTTTATATCTTTGCGGCCTGTCATTTTAAGCATCTCTTTATAGATCTCAGGGAACTTTTCAGGGTCTTCCATATATTTCTGATATAATGCTATTGAGAAAAGCTGTCCGAAAGCATACGGATAATTGTAGAATCCCAGGTCCGGATTGTAATAATGGCATTTCACAGCCCACATATATTCATGAAGATTGTTGGAATCCAGTGCATCACCATAGGTCTGTTTCTGGGCTTCTGTCATAAGGATCGAGAATTCCTGCGGTGTAAGATTTCCCTGCCCGATTTTGTCGAACACATTCTTCTCGAAATAATATCTGCACAGAATATCCACTATTACCTGAGTCACTTCCTGAAGGAAGATCTCTGTGAGGTATAATTTTTCAAATCCCTCGGCCTTGTTTATGGCCTTGTTGAAGATCAGTGTCTCTGAGAAGATCGATGCTGTCTCAGCCAGTGTCATCGGATATGCTCTTGCAATGGCACCCTCATCTTTCAGCAGGTGATGGTGATAGGCATGTCCCAGCTCATGGGCTACTGTGGAAACTGCAGAGAATGTGAATCCGTAGTTGCAGAGTACTCTTGATTCGCCGGCCAGCGGAAATGATGTACAGTATGCTCCGCCAGTCTTGCCATGACGCGGCATTGCATCTATCCATTCGTTTTTGAATGCGTTTTTGGCAAAGCGTCCCATGTCAGGAGAGAATTCAGCAAAATTGTCTGATATGAATTTTTTTGCCGCACTGTAGCTCCATTTCTTTATCTTGCATCCGGTCTTTGTGATTGGTGCGAAAAGATCATAGAAGGCAAGTTTCTTGACTCCGATAAGCTCTGCTTTTCTGTTCAGATATTTTCTGAAGGCAGGCAGTGATTCCTCCATGACCTGGAGCATCATATTCAGTGTCTGCTCTGACATCCTGGACTGGAACAGTGTTTTCTCAATAGGTGATTTCCATCCGCGTCTGGTATCCAGTACGAATGCAGTCTTTTTGACTCCGTTCAGTGCATAAGCCAGGGGGGTCTCCATTTTCCTCCAGGCTTTTATCTCCTTTGAATAGGCTCTCTTTCTGACAGATCTGCTGCTGTCATAAGCCATGTTGCGGAGCTCATTGACAGTCCTGATATCTTTCACATTTCCGGATTTCTTTCCCCAGTTGCATTCAAGCTCTGCAGATACTGCCTCCTGAAGTCTTCCCCATGCCTGACCACCTGCATTGCTCAGCTCTTCTGCAAGTCTTTCTTCCGGGTCTGACATCCGGTGCTGTGCCTCAATAAGCGCCTCATTTATATAGAGCTGATATCCTGACAGATATTCACTCTCTGACAGGATCTGAGGTATATAAGGTTTGAGTTTGCTGATCTGTTTCATGAACAGAAGTTCTGTCTCTGTCATCTGCAGTCTGTAGTTCTCAAGCCTGTCAAGTTCTTTCAGAACAATAGAATTTCCTGTTTCAGTGGAAAAAATAGCATAGATATAAGAATAGAGATTCTCATATATGTCCTGTTCCTTTTCTATGAGCCTGATCACATTTTCCAGGTAGGATGTTCTTTTGTCTGCTTTGATGATTCTGGTGGCAAGGAGCTTTTTCAGTTCCTCACCTGTTGTTTTTAAAAGTTCGATGTCATTTTTATATGCATCGTCATTGAAGTTTTTGTAGATTGCTTCCAGATTCCATGTTGGAAGCTGTTTTTTCATTGAAAATTCTGATAACATATTAATAAAATAATTGTTTAATGTTTTTTGTTCAATAATGATGTTTTTTTATAGATAAAAAAAGCGGAGCTGTCTGGCTCCGCTTCTGTGTTTTTATTCTTCTATTTTTTCTATCGGTGCATCAGGTGCATTGCGGCGGATAGAGTCGATTCCCTTGAGACATGAAGGTTTTGCCTTGTAGCCCTGTCCGACTGCAATGATCTCTCCATTGCGGGCTTTCAGACGGAAACGGAATTCTCCGGCATTGTCAGTGTAGACCTCGAATTTTGGATTTGTAACTGTCTCGAAATTCTCAACTGTCTGATCTTCAAGCTTTGCGATGACTGCATTTTTCTTGATGCTTTCAATGCCGCCCATACATGCTGCTTCTGATGCATAGACCTGGCTCTTGAGGATAATTTCTCCATTACCAGCCTTCAGGTTGAATACAAGACCGGATTTTCCATTTTTGACAACAAATTTGCCCATTTACAACACCTCATTATTATTATGATTATTTTGCAAATTATAACATGGCTGTGTGTGATTCGCAATAATTTATTCAGATACTTCAATGAAAAAATGGATATATGTTATCGATATGGTGTATGGAAATATAAATTTGTCAGGGTGAATAAAAAAAGCAGGACCGAAGTCCTGCTTGCTGATCCAAAAAGCTGAATCAATTATTTCTTGCCGAAAAGTCCGCCCAGATTTCCAAGAACGGAGCTGGCTGCGCTCATTGCCATTTTGGCCTTTACGCCGTCGACCAGACTGCTCATTGTGTCATTAGGAAGGCTGATGCCTACCAGCTGTTTTACAACAGATACAGGATCTGTCTTGAACTTTGCAAGAAGTGACTTGTCTGCCATGAGCTTTGCAACGATTTCTTCAATTTTTGCTTTGATGTCCATTGTTTTTCTCCTTATTTCTCAAGAAATTTATATACAGCTGCAGCCAGAGCTCCGCCAGCCAGAGGACCCACGATGAATACCCAGAGGCATGAGAGTGGGGCAGGGTTGCCGGAAATTGCAGCTATAAGTGCAGGGCCGATACTGCGGGCAGGGTTTACAGATGTGCCTGTAAGACCGATTCCCAGAATGTGGACCAGAACCAGTGTCAGACCGATGACAAGGCCAGCAAAGGAGCCGTGACCTGCTTTGGAAGATGTGACACCCAGAATTGCCATGACGAAGATGAATGTGAGTACGATCTCGACCAGAAGACCTGCTGCTGCATTTCCATTGACTCCTGCGAGACCATTGGAACCGAAACCGCCTGTCATGTCAGTCACTCCGCCAAGTCCGAAGATAGCAGCCAGAATGACAGCTCCTGCGATCGCACCAAGAACCTGTGAGATGATATATCCTGCGAAATCTTTTGTCTTCATACCGCCGCTGAGGAGCACACCGATGGAGACTGCCGGATTGATATGGCAGCCTGAGATATTGCCGATGGAATATGCCATTGCGACAATAACAAGACCAAAGGCCAGTGCTGTAAGCAGATAGCCTGAGCCGCTGGCAGCATCACAGCCTACCAGCATTGCAGTTCCGCATCCAAGGGTGACAAGGACTGCTGTACCGATAAATTCAGAAATGTATTTTTTCAAAATAACTTCCCCCTTAGAAAGAATTTTAGAAAATAATATTATTATTGTGATAATTATTCAAGAAAAAAATAAAAAAGGGAAGACAAAACTGTCTCCCCTTTTTTATTGTGATCTATGGCAGTGTTGGATCAGCCGAAATATCTCTTCAGCAGACCTGCAAGTGCTTTTCCGTGGCGTGCCTCATCCTTGGCCATCTCATGAACTGTGTCATGAATTGCATCCAGGTTTGCAGCCTTTGCTCTGTTTGCCAGATCTGTCTTGCCCAGTGTGGCTCCGTTCTCTGCATCGACTCTCATCTGAAGGTTCTTCTTTGTGCTGTCTGTCACAACTTCTCCCAGAAGTTCTGCAAACTTTGCCGCATGTTCAGCTTCCTCATAAGCTGCTTTTTCCCAGTAGAGACCGATCTCAGGATATCCCTCTCTGTGTGCAACTCTTGCCATTGCCAGATACATACCTACCTCGCAGCACTCACCGTTGAAGTTTGCTCTGAGGTCTCTGATGATGTCCTCGCTGGCACCTTTTGCGATTCCTACGATATGTTCTGCAGCCCATGTCATTTCCTTCTGCTCAGTGAATTTTGAAGCAGGAGCCTTGCATACAGGACACTTGAAATCAGCAGGAAGAGAATCTCCCTCGTAAACATAACCACATACCATACAAACGAATTTAGCCATTTTTCCCTCCTAATTTTTCTCTGCAGTTTCTGCAGATACCTTCCAGTGTTACAGTCAGATGACTGCATTCAATGCCTGTCTGGTGCAGCACATCATCCTTCAGCTTCCCGAAATCATAGCTGTAGTCAGCAGCCATGCCGCAGAAAGTGCAGATTATATGATGGTGCGGGGTGGTGTTCCCATCAAAGCGGTCAGCTCCGCCAGGGACAGCGACTTTTCTGATCGCACCGGACTGAGAGAGAAGATTCAGGTTTCTGTATACAGTTCCCAGGCTTATTGTGGGATCCTGCGCGTGGACAAGGGCATACACCTCATCTGCTGTGGGATGTATGAGATTTGTCTGAACCGTTTTCAATATCAGCTCTCTCTGCCTTGAATATCTGGTCATCTGATTTCCTTAATAGTAATTATTACTATTATTAGTATAAGCATATTACAGTTTTTGTCAACATCCTGGATCAGAATTTTGTCCGCTGGGTCCTGAGCATGAGGTATCCTGCCTCTGCATACATGGCTATGATGTAGCTGATCACGGCAATTGTTATTCCTTTCATGGTGAAACATGTATTCATGACGGTGATGGCCAGAAATACTGCAGCCAGGTTCATTGCCACAGAGAATCCGATATTCCGTGTGGTCTTGCTGTTTATGTTCACAGCCCTCAGCCATGCGATGATCGGGAAGGAGAGGAGCACCGGAGTTATGAGCATAAATGGTGCGGCGGCCATATCAGCCAGGTTCTGCGGAAGTCCTGACAGTGTTATGAATATGTATTCCCTGACCGGAGGAATGAATGCCCAGCTGAAGCAGATGACACAGGCTGCCACTCCGATCCCCATGACAGAGTGCATGAGGATCCTGTTGTTCTCCCTGGTGCTGAACAGTGCTATGGAGGCCTCCTGGGTGGATGTGCATATTCCTCTGAAGATTGCCACCAGGGATATTATGACTGACCATAGTGCCAGTGATTCCATAGGGAGGAGTCCTCTGGAGATTCCTGCTGCGATTATAGGTCTGTCCGCCTCGGTGACAAAGGAGGTGAGTGCCAGCGGAAGATAGAACAATATAAGTTCTTTCCAGCCTATTGTCTTTTTGAGCGATCGTGTTTCTGATGAGTCATATTCATGCTTCTGTTTTCTTAAGGTAGGCAGTGCCAGCAGATAAGCTGAGAGCGCACCTGAGAATACTCCCAGGGAAAGTGCGATGGATGCAGCATAGCAGCCTCTGATCGAGGAGAGATTCAGCATGAGTATAAGCACTGAAAGTGTGACCACTATTCTGATGAGTGTGACAAAAGATACCGCAATGGTATGACCTGCCCTTATCATGACTCCCTGCCACATGCGGCGCAGTCCGATGGTCGGCACCCATGGGATCATCAGTAAAAATGCTGTTCGTGCAGGTGCGATGTATTCAGGTTCCAGCTTCATTATTCTGGTGGATATGAAATGGAATGGTCCCGGAAGTGCACAGGCTGCATGGATGCCTGTCAGTATGGCCAGAAATGCCAGCAGAAAGTGCTTCAGCCTCAGATAGTTGTTCCATGAGTCCGCCAGTGCTGTGGCGGCAGAAAGAAACTGTATGATCGGTCCCTCCAGCAGCAGTGAAAGGGAAGTGACCACAGTGAAGATGGCCAGATTCTCCTTTATGTCACCGGCTCTGGATATGAATGCTATGGCCAGCGGAAATTCAAAATTTATGATGATCTGCATTATTGCCAGCGGCAGCCAGAAACGCAGGAATGTCGATACTTTCAGACGGTTTTCCATTTCAATGATATTATTTTCCGAAATAGAATTCGTGTAAAGATTTTATTTGAATTATAAATGAGTTTATTTATAATATCGGACATCTGTATGCAATACCATGATGGATCATCCTACAAAGAAAAATTTTATTATAAAAAGTACGCACAGTATCCATGTGAATACGGGAACTTCTTTGGCTTTGCCTGACATCACCATGACGGCTGAGTATGTGATAAGTCCTAATCCAATGGCGTGACCGATGGAGCCTGATACCGGCATGGCAATAAGCATGATTGCCGCAGGGACAAGTTCAGACGGATTCTCAAAGTCCAGTTTTTTCAAAGTTGATACCATGGATATACCGACATATATGAGAGCTGCTGAGGTTGCTGCAGGCGGAATGACAGCCGCAAGCGGAGCCACGAAAATGCAGAGCATAAAAAGCACTGCAGTCGTTATGCTTGTGAGACCTGTCCGTCCTCCGATGGCAACTCCTGCTGCTGATTCTACAAATGTGGTGACTGTGCTGGTTCCGGTTGCTGATCCTATCACTGTTCCTATGGCATCTGAGAGCAGTGCACCTTTCATTCCGGGCATGTTTCCATTTTTATCCATCATATCGGCCTTGGTGGCAGTACCTACAAGAGTACCCAGTGTGTCAAACATATCGATTATACAGAAACTGATTATGAGTGTGACAGCTGTCAGCCAGCCTATATTCAGCAGACCGTTGAAATCATATTTGAAAAGCGTATTTTCAGCCATATCCCTGAATGGAGGAATAAAAGAGACATTATGGAGGCTGTCAAATGGGTCTATATGCAGGAAAAAATATTCGCAGCTCCAATATATTACAGATGCACCAAGCATTCCCAGAAGAACTGCGCCATGGATGTGTCTGCGGTTTAGGTAAAATATAAGAGCCATTCCAATGAATACTGTGATGACTGTAAGCACCATGGCAGGCCATGCATCTCCCATTTTGCTTCTGGCGAAATCTGCACCCAGAGCGCCAAAGAAATCCTGCATCATATAGAAAGAATTGCCATCAGAATTGAAAATACCTGCATTTGATCCGAAACCTATATGGATAAGCATGGTACCCAGTGCAGGGCCTATTGATGTGCGCACTGCGAAAGGTATGGCATTTACGATTTTCTCACGGGCATCCAGAATTGAAAGTACTGTAAACAGAAGACCCTCGAACAGGATTATGACCAGTACGGTACGGAAACTCTCCAGATAACTCATTCCTGTAAGTGCTGCAAGGCTTGCGGCAACTGCTGCAAAATATGTGTTCAGTCCCATTCCAGGAGCCATGGCAAAGGGTTTGTTTGACAGAAGCCCCATGAGCAGTGTGCCTGAAGCGGCCGAGATACATGTGGCTAGAAAAACAGCGTTCCACAGTCCCTGACCTTCAGCTCCGAAACCGGTGAGCAGATTAGGATTAAGGGCGATTATATACGCCATTGTCATAAAAGTTGCCACACCTGCGGAAATTTCAGTACGCACAGTGGTGTTATTTTCTTTCAGATGGAAAAAATCATGCATAGTTATCCTCTTTTTATTTTGTATAATTTGTATAATCCATAAAAATAATTTTATCAATATTATATGGCTGAATATCTGAATACAATGTGTGTGATTGTTCCTGTTATTGACCATGTTTTATTATTCCACTATTCTGAAAAAAACTGGTGTTGGGAGTTTTCTTGAAATTCATTGTTGATTTTCTTCTTTATCTGACCGGATGGCCACTGGCGTTTGTGCTTTTTTTCGGCGGAATTTATTTTACTGTACGTACAAAGTTTATCCAGACAAGACTTTTTAAGGAATCTATACTGGCTGTCAGCGAAAAGCCTGCTAAAGAGGGTGCCATTTCTTCTTTCGGCGCTCTTATGATCTCCACCGCATCCCGTGTAGGCACCGGAACCATTGTAGGTGTGTCCACAGCGATCTGCTATGGCGGGCCCGGGGCTGTCTTCTGGATGTGGGTCACCACACTTCTGGGCGGCGCTACAGCATTCGTGGAGTCGACCCTTGCACAGATCTATAAGAAGAGAGATGCAGACGGAGGTTCTTATGGAGGACCTGCCTATTATATCGAAGCTGCCCTTCACAGCCGTAAACTGGCGGTCGTTTTCTCAGTTGCCCTGATCTTTACATATGGTGTCGGATACAATATGCTGGCCTCATACAATTTTCAGTCTTCGTTTGCGGGATTCAGTTTCTACGGAGACAGGGCTCCTGCTGTGATCGGAGCTGTCATAGCACTTCTGTCGCTTTACTGTCTTCTGGGCGGAGGCAGAAGAATTGCTAAGATCACCGGAATACTTGTGCCTGTTATGGGTATTCTGTATGTCTTCCTTGCCATTGTGTCCCTCATGGTCAATTACATGAATGTTCCTGAAATGTTCAGGATGATATTTTCAGATGCTTTTGATTTTAAAGCTATTTTCGGAGGCTTTTTCGGCTCCTGCATGATGCTTGGCTTCAAACGCGGTCTGTATTCCAATGAGGCTGGTATAGGTTCTGCTCCAAATGCGGCTGCGGCTGCCGATATCTCTCATCCTGCCAAACAGGGACTGGTGCAGATGCTTTCCGTATTCATTGATACACTGCTTTTGTGCACAGCAACTGCCTTTATGTGTCTGTGTTCCGGCGTTGTACCGGAGACAGAACTTGCCGGAGTGCTGTTTGTGCAGAAGGCCATGTCTTCGACTTTTGGTCCTGCCGGACCTTCTTTCATTGTTGTGGCCATGCTCCTTTTCGCATTCACAACTCTTTTGGGAAACTTCTACTATATTGAGAATTGCTTCGCTTATATGCTCAGAAAGACTCCGTCCCGAAGATTTATGAATACGGTGCGTGTCATAGGTGCTGTCTTTATTTTCCTTGGGGCGACCATTTCATTTGGTTTTGCATGGGATCTGGCTGATATTGCGCAGTGCATTCTGGCTTTCATAAATATACCGGTGTGCGTGCTTCTCGGTGGAGTGGCTTTCCGTGCATTGGATGATTATACCGCACAGAAGAAAGCAGGAAAGAATCCTGTGTATAAGGCTGCGGATGCGGGAGTCAAGGAACCTACTGATTTCTGGAAATAAGTATAAAATATGCTCTTAGGATAGCAGTGGGGCAACTCTGTCCATTATGAGAAGATCTGCCGGGAGCCAATCAACTGAATGCAGAGTTTCCCTGTTGAGCCATTTTGAATCTTTGTGTTCGAGGAGTTTTAGATCACCGGAGACGATAGTGCAGAGAATGCAATGCATTGTCAGATGAAAAGCCGGATAATCATAATCCACGACACCAAGGATCTTTTCGGCTTTTATTTCTGTTGCAAGTTCTTCACGGATCTCGCGAACGATGCACTGTTCCGGAGTCTCTCCCGGCTCCAGCTTGCCTCCCGGGAATTCCCAGCCGCCTTTGAAATCGCCGTAGCCCCGCTGGGTGGCGAAGACTTCTTTCGTGCCGTTATTTTCGCGCAGGATGATTGCGCCACTTACTGTTACTTGTTTCATTTTTAAGCCTCGATTCTAGTTTTATCGACATCAGTTATAAAGTCATTATATAAGTCTGCTGGAACTTCTTGAATTGCAAAATTCATAGTTACAGGACAATCTCCTTTTGCTGTTCCGGGCATTGTTGAAACTTCACCTAAATAAATGAACTCCTGTGGGATACCTTCAACTTCTTTAAACTTTCGGACAAATAAATGAAGATGAGTATGACGAGCAGTGTTTTTAATTACATCTAAGCCTCGATCACTATCCTGAGTCATGTTATTTGGAGATTGCCACTGGAAAACATTTGAAGTAATGAACTTATCGTGATAATTGATTTCTTCGCGGATGTCGTCTGCTTTGTATAAATCAACAAAAATAAAATATTGAGGTTTTGCACTTGTGAGTAATCCTGAACCGCGGAAAGAACTGTGGATTTTTTCGTAATTACAAAGTGGGGCAATACTTCGCATTGAATATTTTCCATAAGGTTTTAAAAATGGGAATCCAAAATCGGCTCGGCCAAATTCTTCATCATATCTTAATAAAGCATATTCAATATAATCGTTTATCCATTTACAGATTTCTTCTTTGTTAGGTGCAGAGAAAAGCTTTGTAACGTTCTGATTTAATGAAATTGTGTTTCCATCGAAGTTCATAATTACATCACCGTAAGTTTTTTCTTCTGTAGAGTCAAAGAATTTTCCGGCAAGAAAATTACATGCATTCAGGATGTTATCTTCTTTGCAGTAATCAACATATTTTTTCAAACTGTTTTTTATATCATCAATTGTTGTTGAATTATTAGCGCTGGATACAAGATTATTGATGATACACCATTCTTCAATTCGTTTTGCAGGAAGTAGCGAATCTAAGAGACGTATGAAAGTTCCAAAAACTTTACTCTGGGAAAGTTGATTTAAAATTACTGATTCTTTGGATGTAATTTCATTTTCTGCACTTACAACAAATTCAAAATATGAATGATAGAGAAGATTTCCTTTTTTGATTTTACTAAATACACATGGATCCAAATCAGAACCGTGTTTAATATAATCTGTCAGATAAGGCATGCGGTTTCCATTATCTTTTCTGAAAACAAAATAAGCTTTTTTCTGATTCACATCGGACATGAATTTTTCTTTATCAATCTGATTCAGAATCTGCTCTTTCACAATTTTATCAAAGTGAATAAATGTATCACCTGGAATATCAATAAAGTCTGTAGCAACTTCACGAAGTCGAGTCTTCTTATCAGGATTTGGATCTTTTGAGAAAACACTGGTCATCAAGAAAGATTTTTGGTAGTTGCCAATAAAGTCTAAAACTGTAAGGAATTCTTTTCCCTTGATTTTACGAAGGCCACGACCAAGTTGCTGAGTAAATACAATTGAAGATTGAGTTGGACGGAGCATTAAAACAAGATTTACATCCTGAACATCAATACCTTCATTAAAAATATCACGAGAGAAAATATATTGAAGTTTTGAATCATCATCTTCCAGTTGCTGCAAATATTTTTGTCGTTCCGAAACTGAGTTTTCACCAGAAAGAGCAATAGCATAACCGTCGCCAAGTTTCTTATTAAACTCATCGGCCATAAATTTTGCATGTTCAACAGTTGCACAGAAGCCTAAACATTTTGTTTTGTCTCCATCATGGCCATAAAATTTAATCTTTTCAAAAATATAATCTGCACGATTGCTTCGCATAAGCATGCGGGCAACTTCATTAAGATATTCCTCTCCATCATCTGGTGAATGAGTAAGTTTTGAATAATCAATTCCTTCTACATCAGTAATTCCAAAATAATGGAAAGGACAAACCAAGTCTTTTTCAAGAGAATCACGAAGACGAATATTTACAGCACGGTTAAAATCAAAAATACTGAAAATATCTTTTCCATCAGTTCGATCAGGAGTTGCAGTAAGACCAAGAAGGAACTTTGGTTTGAAGTAATTTAAGATTTTTGTATAAGAGTTGTCAGCAGCGTGATGTGCTTCATCAATGATAATGTAATCGAATTCATCAGGAGTAAAATCTTCAAGGTGAATGGCAAGAGTGCTTTCAGTTACAAAAAGATATTTGCTGTTTTTATTTCCCTTTGAACCTTCATAACGATCAGAAGAATAATCAGGAATAGTTTTTCCAAGAACGTTATCAAAAGATTCCTGAGCTTTAATAAGAATGTCTCCACGATGAACAACAAACAGCGCTTTTTTAGGATTGACCTGCATTGCATCAAAAACCGACATATAAGTTTTTCCAGTTCCAGTTGCTGCAATTGCAAGAGCTTTTGTCTGATTCATTTTACGAAGAGTATTCAATTTTACTATTGCTTCACTTTGCATTTCATTAGGTTTAATAACCCTTTCTTCAAAGCTGAAAACATCTTTATGTTCTTTCTGAACTTTTTTGATTCCGGCAAGATAGTCGCGGTATTGGATTAAAAATTCATCAGAAAAATCTTTAGAGTGAGGATCGTTCCAAAGTTCATTAAATTCTTCTAAAACAGATTTAGCAAAAACACCAGGCTTGCGGTTTTCTAAAACTTCTTCGTTATTGATAACATTCCATTCAACATTCTTTTTAAAGGCTGCACCAGAAATATTTGATGAACCAATAATAATGGTCCATTTTTCTTTATTGTTTTCTTCAGGATTTAAAAATAGATAGCCTTTTGCATGAAAGCCTTGATCGCTAGTAGAAGTAAAAATCTTAAGCTGGATATTTTCAAAAGAATTAAGCATTTCAAGAGCCTGAGGCTGAGTAACATTTATGTAAGTAGAAGCAAGAATCTGGCCTTTTACACCTTTAGCGTTTAAGTCTTTAAGAAGATCCATTAATAGCTGAACACCACTTATTCGAATAAACGAAACACAGATTTTAAACTCAGTGCAAGTAGAAAGATTTTCAGTGAGAGTAGTAAAAAAGTTTTTGTTTATTTCATTGGTGATAAGCTGATTGTTCATACTTGCAGCTTATCAGGAATTTTAGAATTGGACCAGATCGCATAATCATATATCATGAAAATATGATATATTTGATATTATAAAATAATAACAATGATTTAAAATCATAGATACACCATTCAAAACAGGTGACTATGGTATTCTCAATTAGATTTGCTAATTTTTTATATTGGAAAAAATAGTAAAAACACTTATTTTGGATATAATTTTAGTGGGAGTGCTTCATCACCGGACGGAACCGTGAGCGTAGGCTGGACACTGTTGCCGGTGAGCTTGCACTCTGGCTTGAAGAGGGTTTGGCAGAATCATACATTGAATTTTGAAGGTTGCAACTATTGCTGAAAATGGGTATATTTGAATCATGAAGACTACATTACAGATTGCCGGTATGCGGTGCGCCGGTTGTTCATCTGCCTGCGAGAAGGCCCTGAAGAAAGTGAACGGGGTCATCTCCGCATCTGTGAACCTGGCTGCTGCCAAAGCTGATATAGAATTTGACGATAAGATCGCCACTGTGGATGATTTCTGCGATGCCATTGAGGACGCAGGTTTCGCTGTGGTTGACGATATCGAAGAAGAAAAAAAAAAGAACTGAAAGCTGCTGAGCGACGCCTGATCCGGGCCGCCTGTTTCAGCATACCTCTTTTCCTCATCGCCATGGTTCCCATGCTTCTGGGAATCACATTTCCTTTATGTCCGTATATCTGCCTGATCCTGGTGCTGCCTGTGATGTTTATCGGACGCAGATATTACACTGCCGGATTCCGGAATCTGTTCAGACTTGCTCCCAATATGGATTCCCTGATCGCTGTCAGTACTGCCGCGTCATTCCTCTATTCCTGCTGGTCACTCATATCCGGGGGACATCATTTCTACTTTGAGAGCATCGGAATGATCATCACTCTGGTCATGCTGGGAAAATATCTGGAGAGCCGTTCTGTGGCACATTCTGGTGAGACCCTGAAGAAGCTGATGCAGCTGATTCCTGATAAAGTGACTGTCATACGCCGCGGACGTGAGCGTGAGATCGATGTGGCTAAGATTCTGGTGGGAGATACTGTGCTGATCCATCCGGGGGAGCGTATTCCTGTAGATGGCACAGTGACTGAAGGTGCCTCCTGTGTGGATGAGTCGATTCTCACCGGAGAGAGTATGCCTGTGGAGAAAAATCCCGGCGACAGGGTCATCGGCGGCACTGGCAATATAGACGGAATGCTCAGATTCAGGGCAGAGAAGGTGGGGCGTGATACTGTGCTTTCCGGCATAATACGCATGGTGGAGAAAGCCCAGAGTTCCAAGCCCAGGATCGCCCGGCTGGCAGATGTCATATCAGGGTATTTCACAGTATTTGTCATGATAGCCGCACTGCTGGCTGCCGTCATCTGGTTCCTTGCAGGTCAGACACATGAATTCATACTACGGGTCTTTGTTTCTGTGCTGGTCATTGCCTGTCCGTGTGCACTTGGTCTGGCTACACCTGTAGCTGTCATTACCGGAGTGGGGCGGGGTGCTGAGGCTGGGCTGTTGTTTAAAAGTGCCTCTGTGTTTGAAGTCTTTTCCAGAATAAAAGTGATTTTCTTTGATAAGACCGGTACGCTTACAGTGGGCAGACCTGAGGTGACAGATGTGGTTCCTGTTGATATGACAGCTGACACTCTGCTGTCATTGGCGGCGGCTGTGGAGAAATATTCAGAGCATCCTCTGGGGAAGGCTCTGGTGGCTTACTGCGAAAAAAAGGGAATCGATATTCCTGAAGCTGCCGATTTCAGGTCTGAGGCCGGACTGGGGGTCAGATGCATTGCTGACGGTAAGTCTGTAGCAGCAGGAAATGCCAGATTTATGGGAACTATGGGGATAACACCTGATACCCGTGATTCCGGTACCTGCATTTATATCGCTGTGGATGGCAGGCTGGCCGGTACTGTATATTTTGCAGATACGATGAAGCCGGAAAGTGCGGACACTGTGGCTGCATTCCGTAAACATGGGATCCGGACTGTGATGCTGACCGGTGACAACCGTGATGCCGCATCTGCCATGGCTGCTGAATGCGGTGTGGACGGATACCGGGATTCTCTGATGCCTGAGGAGAAAGAGGCCTGCATAAGGGAATACCGTGAGAAACTGAGTCCTGTGGCCATGGTGGGAGATGGTGTGAATGATGCAGTGGCCATGGCTGCCGCTGATGTGAGCATTGCTGTGGGCACCGGGGCTGACTGCACACGGGAGCTGTCTGATGTGGTGATCGTGAAAGATGATGTGACCGGCGTTTATGAGGCCATGGATTTGAGCTGTGCTGTCATGAGGAATATCAGGCAGAATCTGGCGTGGGCTTTCGGTTACAACCTGCTGATGATACCGGTGGCTGCCGGTGCTCTGTACCCTGTGTGCGGACTGCTGCTGAATCCTATGATCGCGGCTGCCGCCATGTCCTGCTCATCTCTTACTGTGGTGGGCAATGCTCTGAGACTGCGGAAATGGCGTCCTGCATCTGCTGCCTGAGAACGTCAGTCCTCAAGCCTCTCTGACATCTTCCTTTCCATTCTGTTCAGGATCTTCTTTCTGAGTCGGATCGAGGATGGTGTGAATTCCACCAGCTCATCGTCCCTGATGATGGTCAGTGCTCTCTCTATCGTCATCGGAAGCACAGGAGTCAGTATGACGTTGGTATCTTTTCCTGATGCACGCATATTGGAAAGCTGCTTGGTCTTGGTTGGGTTCAGATAAAGGTCGAATTCCCTGTTGTGCTCTCCTACGATCATTCCCTCGTAGACCGGGTCTCCCGGAACTATGAACATCTTGCCTCTTGGCTCCAGGTTGAAGATTCCGTAGGCAACGGCCTCTCCGCTTCTGTCTGCCACCAGAGATCCTGTGAGACGGGTAGGGAAGTCTCCCTTGTATTCACTGTATCCTGTGAAATAGGAGTTCATTATTCCTGTTCCTTTTGTATCTGTGAGGAACTTGTCCCTGTATCCTATGAGTGCTCTGGATGGGATGGAGAATTCCAGTGTTATATGGTCTCCCTGTCCGGCAGAGTAGTTCTCGATTATTCCCTTTCTCATCATAAGTGTCTCTGAGACGACGCCGGAATAATCTTTATTCACATTGATGACAACGTGCTCCATAGGCTCCAGCTTGTTGCCGTTCTCATCAGTCTTGAATATGACTTTTGCACGGCCTACGCAGAATTCGTATCCCTCACGGCGCATGGTCTCGATAAGAATTGCCATCTGGAACTCTCCGCGGCCCTTGACGATATAACCACCGTCGCTGTCAGTTGCTTCCTCCACCTGCAGAGCCACATTGCGCAGTGTCTCTTTCTTCAGCCGTTCCAGTATCTTGCTGCCCTGGACGAATTTTCCCTCTCTGCCTGAAAGAGGAGAGTTGTTGTGGAGAAAACGCATGGAGACAGTAGGTTCGTCCACTTCGATCCTTGGCAGTGCCTCTGGTTCCAGTGCGGAACAGATCGTGTCTCCTATGAAAATATTGCTGACTCCTGACATGATCACTATGTCACCGGCTGTGGCTGCATCCACTACCTGCAGCTCTGTCCCTTTGTATACCTGGAGCTGTGAGACTTTGAACGGTTTTGGCTGTCCGTCCTTGCCTATTATTGCCAGTCGGTCATTGTTTGTGACTTTACCGCTGTTGATCTTTCCTATGGCCATTCTGCCCAGATAATCGGAGTAGTCCAGATCTGCCACCAGCATCTGGAATGGTTTGTCCACATTGCATTCCGGAGCAGGAATGTGCTCTATGATTGTGTCCATGAGAGGTGCCAGATTGTCTGACTCATCCTCCAGGCTGAACTTGGCTATACCTTTCTTTCCGTTTGCATACAGCACCGGAGCATCCAGATAATGATCGTCAGCTCCCAGATCCAGCAGAAGTTCCAGAACATCGTTGTACACTTCCTCCGGGCGGGCATCTTCCCTGTCGATCTTGTTTATGAGGATAATGAGCTCCAGCTTCAGTGCCAGGGCTTTTGAAAGGACGAATCTGGTCTGCGGAAGCGGTCCCTCTGCCGCATCCACCAGCAATACTACACCATCTACCATGGAAAGAGCTCTCTCCACCTCTCCGCCGAAATCTGAGTGACCCGGTGTGTCCAGAATGTTGATCTTCTTGTCTTTCCAGAGCACCTCGCAGTTTTTGGCTGAGATAGTTATTCCTCTCTCTCGTTCGATGTCGCCGCTGTCCATGACACGGTCGCACATTTTGTCCAGATCCTTGAAGGTTCCGCTCTGTCTGAACATGGCATCCACCAGTGTGGTCTTGCCGTGGTCTACATGAGCTATGATAGCTATATTCCTGATTGATTCATTCCTCGAGTCCATTGTTTTTTCTCCGATCCAAAAAAGGATATATCATACAGATGATTAAAACAAGAAGATTAGGGGAATTTCTTTACTAATTATTATAATTATGAAATAATGACTTAGTTTTTCACAGGTTATAGATTTGATAGTTCGTTATTATAAGAATGCCAGAGGAAAGGCCGTTAAGCTGGCCGAAATTTATGCGAAAGAAGAACATGGCATTAAGAAAGAGAATATAGATTCCAATGTTTTTTATATATGTGACAGGCTCCGTGATGCCGGTTACGAAGCTTATGTGGTAGGCGGAGCAGTCCGTGATCTCATCTCAGGGCATACTCCAAAGGATTTTGATATCGTCACAGATGCCTATCCCAAGAAGATAAGAAAGCTGTTCAGGACTGCCAGGATCATCGGCAAACGTTTTCTGCTGGTTCATGTGGTGCTGGACAATGTCATATATGAGATCTCAACTTTCAGGGCATCCAACTCTGTGTCCGGGGACAACAACTGTTTCGGCACCATCAGGGAGGATGTATGGAGGAGGGATTTCTCCATCAATGCCCTTTACTATGACACCAGGAATGAGACAGTCATTGACTTTGTGGGAGGGTTCAGAGACCTGAAACGCAAGGTCGTCCGTCCTCTGATTCCGCTGAACATAATATTCAGGGAAGATCCTGTGCGGCTGATCCGTGCTGTGAAATACTCTGTCATGATAGGCGGTGACATACCGCTGTTTCTGAAGATAAGCATGATGCGCAATGCTTCCAAGATCGTCTCCTGCTCATCGTCCAGACTTACAGAAGAGATCTTCAAGATAATGAAGATGCCTGACACCTGCCTGGTGTTCCGCCGTCTGGCCAAGCTGAATCTGCTCAGATATATTCTGCCAGGTGTGTACGAGATGCAGAAAAACAGCCTTTTTTATGAGACTCTGGAGAATTTTGACATAAGGAAAAGTTCCGGCAAGCTGGATCTGAGCAGAAATTCAGTGCTGGTGAAACCTCTTATCGTGGATTATATGGAGACTGTTGTTTTCTACGATGATGTGGCAGGGGAGCCTTTCAATGATGTCATTGCCCAGCTGAAGACTTTCCTCCGTCCTATGATTCCGCCTAATGCGGCGCTGATAGAGGCTGTGCGTCAGATCATGTCCAGTGAGGGATTCAGGATCAGACTGAAGAAAAAGTCCTGATCATTTTTTCTCCAGATTGGAGACCTCTATATTCATCTCTTTTATGATGATTCCTGTGTAGCGTGAGAGATGCTGCACCAGATAGCTCTGGAAATTGTGGAAATTGCCTGAAAGCTGTGTCTTGTACGGTGCCGCTATGAACAGCTTGATCCTGTAGTTTCCTGCTGAATCCTGGTTTATCTTGATTTTGCGGACCTTGATGTTGGAGTCGAACTCGTCGGCACAGTGAATGATCATCTGAGTCATGGCAGTCTGGGATATGGTGATTTTTCCCATATTAGGCTGGTTGTTGAAACTTGGACGCACCACCGTTTTTTCCAGCTTCTTCTCCTTTTTGAAAAGGAAAAGCCCCTTCTGTGCCACATCCCTTATGGAGTTGGTGATGATGTCAGCATAG
>JAKSTW010000012.1 GCA_024402405.1 Spirochaetia bacterium
GCCACGCTCAGGGAAAGCACATCCTCTGCTCCACACAACATACGATAAGGTTAAGACATACAAGACATTCTGATCTTTGCGAAGTTGCTGAATATGAGCCTGCCCCTGCCCGGGGCGGGCTTTTTTTATTGAATGAACTGTTTATTAGTGATATGTTCAATATATAGGAGTGTTTATGAAAAAATTTATTGCAATTTTGTTTTTGACTTTGGTTTGTATTGTTGGTGTGAGTGCAGGGACAGCGGATAAATACCCTTATGCAAAGCTGGAGAAAGCTCCTGAACTGGATGTGAAGGGTGCTGTTATTTTTGATATCCGTGATTTGCAGAAGAAAATCGAAGATAATGTTGCCATTATCAATCTTACAAAAATGGATTCATTCATGTGTGATATCTATTATGTCGACGGTGTCACAGGAGAATGGTCTAAAAATAAATTTTCTGCGGCTCTGAAAGGATATGGCGATAGGGATATAACTGAGTTTCCTAAAGGCGTTAAAATTAAATATATGCCTTATATTGCGATCAGAATAGATCATACCGGTAATTTTGATTTCAATGTTTATGCATCACATAACGATGTTTATATAGAAGTTTCATCTCAGGATGAGTCATTTGAAAAAATTACCGATTGAGATGACTGATTGAATAATAAAAAAGGTCAGCTTTGCGCTGACCTTTTTTTGTTTTAGCAGTCCCTGTCCTCAGTCGAGGATTTCCACATACAGATCGTGGTGTTTTATATATACATTGAAGTTGTAATTTCCTTTTGGATTTACAGTGAATGCCACGCATCTGATTTTCTTCAGTTCCATACCGTCATTGTCTACGATATCTCTGTCACCGTATCCTTTGAGAATACCCTTATTTATTCCCTTGACCCACTGTTCTGTCTTGTCCACCAGGTAATATGGCTGGAGAATGAAACCGTCATTGCTGGATAGATTTTTAAAAGCGATATTATCTCTCAGTGCCCAGCCATCATCAGGTATAGCCTGATTCAGATCGATGTAGTAGGCTCCGCTCACATCAGCAGAGATCTCATAATCTCTTGAGACGAAATTCTCATCTGCGAATGTGTAGGATACTGCCAGCAGGGCAAGAATAAAAATGAATGCCAATGTTTTTTTCATAGAAGATATCCTTATTTGCTTATAATTGTGATGACAAGATTGTCACCTTTGTTTGCCAGTTCAAAATCAAAACCGGTTGAATGATTCATTATTAGAGCCAGGTAGTCGATGTCATCCAGCTCAAATTTCTTGCTGACCTTGAACTTGAATTTGTCATCGTTTGTTCCGGCTGCTCCGAGATATGCTTTTACCGGTGATTTTATCCACTTATAATCAACTGGGTCAAAATAATATGTTTCAATGGTCAGTTTTGTTCTTTCAGATCTGTTGATGAATATGATTTCGTGGTCGACATCATAAGGATCGATGTTGAAGCTGTAGCCGTTCTCCAGATTGAAAAGTGGTTTCAGATCATCATTGAAGCTTGCATTCTTGTTTATGACTGTGATTTCAAGCTCTCCGTCATCAACTTTTGCTCTGTAATTGTAATCGGTAGCCTGAAGTGGGACTACTGCAAAATACCTGAAGTCAGAACAGTTCACAGCTGTTTTTTTCAGTTCCTTAGAATCAGAGAAACCCTTCAGGTCCAGCTGTCCCAGCTCGACCCATGCAAAAGTCTTTGGATCATTTCCGAAGATCAGAAATGCATTGTTCTTATCTGCCTTATATTCGATCTCAAATTCACGGATGGCAGTATAGTTGAAATCTGCTGCATCCACAAAAAAAGCATTGTCGAATTTGAATTCAGGCATGTCATAGTTCAGTCCGTTGTTACCTGCAAATGCGGTTATGGTCAGACAGACTGCCATAATAAGCGCTGATAGTGTTTTTTTCATTTAATCCTCCCAAATAAGATATACACAGATATGCGAATTATTATTAATATAATGTATATTTCACGCTCTATCAAGCAATTTTATTTGCTTGCTAAGTGCATGCAGTTTTAATATAATGGAAGAACGGAGAATATTATGGCTGACGAAGAACTTAAAAAAAATATTGGATTTGCTGCTGCCGATGCACTGGTAAAAAGCAATATGAAACTGGGGTTGGGAACAGGCTCTACTGCCAAGTGGGCTATCCGCAGGATCGGACAGCTGCTGAAAGAGGGGAAACTCTCCAACATAATCGCTGTTGTGACCAGCTCCCAGAGTGAGATTGAATGTCAGAATGCAGGCATTCCTATGACAACACTCAATGACCCTAAGATTGACGGACATCTGGATCTGACTATCGATGGTGCTGATGAGATAGATAAGGATTATAATCTGGTGAAGGGTGGCGGCGGTGCATTGCTGCAGGAGAAAATAGCCGGATATGCATCAGATCATTATGCTGTTCTGGCTGCCGCTGATAAGCTGGTTTCTGGAATAGGGCCAGGCTTCAAGGTTCCTGTGGAGGTCGTGCGTGAGGCCAGAATCACTGCGTCCAAGGCTATGATGGCACTGGGTGCTCAGCCTGAGGTGCGCATGGCTGTAAAGAAGATGGGACCTGTGATCACTGACAATGGCAACATCCTGCTGGATCTCCATTTTGACAGTGTGATCGATCCTCCGGAGATGGAAAAAAAGATAAACATGATCCCTGGAGTAGTGGAGACCGGTCTTTTCACAGGATTGAAAAAGCTGGATGCTTTCATAGGCTATGAGGACGGAACTGTAAAGCATATTGCAGTACGGTAACATTGATATATATGCCATCTGATAAATAAATCAGGTGGCAATTATTTTTCCAGCTGGCCTTCCAGTCTGGCATAAAGTGCAGGATTCACTTTCTTCAGATTGATTATATGAAGATTTCTGTCAGCACAGCCCAGGGTGGTGGAACCTTCTGCCAGAAGATGCCCGTCGGCTTCGCGTCTGACTTCATATGTTATTTCAAGCTTTACATAGGAGAGACTTTTCAGTTTTGCACTGACCAGAACCGTGTCCCCGTATCTGGCACCCTCTCTGAATGTGCATTCCAGTTTTACCAGTGGAGTGATGATGCCTTCTTCCTCCATCCTGGAGTATGGATATCCTAACTGTTCCATATAATCTGTCCTGCAAGCCTCAAACCATATGGCATACACCGAATGGTGCACTATTCCCATCTGATCTGTCTCTGCATATCTCACTTTTATAGGTGTAGCTTTAATTTCTTGCATTTTGCCCCTCTCCATAGTTGCTTTTTTTCATATTAACATTTATTTTCTTTGTTATGAATAACTTTATGAGATATCTTAGAATAATAATAAAATTTCCGCTGGCAATACTTACTTTCATTGTCTTTATACTTTGGGGAGCACTGTTTTATATACTTCCTGCCAAAAATGAGGCACAGAAACGCAGACAGCTGATGATCGTGGCAACATGGGGATGCAGCACACTGCTGAAGATCCTTCGCATAAAAGTGGAAATAAAGAACTGGGATGTGTTCAAATCACAGAAAAACTGGTACATCATGGGAAACCACATGTCATACACGGACATTCTCATGGTGCTGGCAAAGTTCCATACTCTTTTCATCACTTCCAATGAGATGAAGGCAAAACCTATTCTCGGACAGATATGCTTTTTCGGAGGTTCTTTCTTTGTTGAGAGACGCAAGATAACCACATTGAAAGATGAGATTCCGAAAATTGCCGATACACTGAAAGCGGGACTCAACATCACTCTGTTCCCTGAGGGAAAATGTTCCGATGGCCGCGGACTTCTGCCGTTCAAGTCTGCGCTTATTGAATCTGCTGTATGTTCCGGAGTCAATGTTCTGCCGCTGTGCATAATGTACACAGATATCAGCGGGCGTCCTGTCAAGGCTGACGATTTCCTGACCATCGGATATTTCAATGGAATGCCGTTTCCAAGACAGTTCAAGCGCCTTATGATGGAAAAGGAGCTGAAGGCAGTGATCGAGATCCTTCCTCCTGTTATGACTGAGGGTAAAGACAGGAAGATGATAAAGGCTGAAATTGAGGAAAAAATGAACAGCCGCTACAATCAGTACCTGGTCGGTAGACTTTAATTTATTTATTAACTTTTTTTAATTTTTAAAATATTATTCTTGATTATCTCAATGCTTTTTTGATATAATAAATGCTAAAAAAATAACATAATCAGAGGGAGACATATAAATATATGGCTAAGAAAATGATTACTGTAGACGGAAATTATGCTGCAGCTCATATTGCGTATATGTTCAGTGAGGTTGCTGCTATTTATCCTATAACTCCATCTTCTCCTATGGCGGAGTATGTGGATGAATGGTCTGCCAACGGCAGAAAAAACCTTTTCGGTGAACAGGTGAAAGTTGTTGAAATGCAGTCTGAGGGAGGAGCTTCAGGTGCTGTTCATGGATCTTTGCAGGCGGGTGCACTTACAACGACGTTTACAGCTTCTCAGGGTCTTTTGCTGATGATCCCGAATATGTATAAAATAGCAGGTGAGCTTCTTCCTGGAGTTTTCCATGTAACTGCCAGAGCACTTGCTGCCCAGGCACTCTCAATTTTCGGTGACCAGTCAGATGTCATGGCAACACGTCAGACAGGTTTCTCCATATTGGCGACAAGTTCAGTCCAGGAGATCATGGATCTGGCTCCGGTGGCACATCTTGCCGCAATCAAGGGAAGCGTTCCTTTCCTTCATTTCTTTGATGGTTTCAGAACTTCCCATGAGATCCAGAAAGTTGAGGAGACTCAGATGGAAGATCTCAGACCGCTGGTGGACTGGGATGCGCTGAAGAAATTCCGCGAGAAGGCACTCAATCCTGAGCATCCTGTAACAAGAGGAACTGCTCAGAACCCTGATATCTATTTCCAGACAAGAGAGGCACAGAACAAGTTCTACGATGCCATTCCTGATATTGTAGCTGATTATATGAAGAAGATCAGTGAGATCACAGGACGTCAGTACGCTCCGTTCACATATTACGGTGCAGCTGATGCGGAGAATATCATTATTTCCATGGGTTCCATCAACGATGTCGTCAAATCAGTTGTTGACAAGCTGAATGGAGAGGGCAAGAAGACAGGATGCATCAATGTTCATCTGTACAGACCTTTCTCTGTGAAATATCTGAAGCAGGCATGTCCTGAGACGGTGAAGAGAATCTGCGTGCTTGACAGAACAAAGGAACCAGGTTCCATCGGTGAGCCTCTTTACCTTGATATCGTTGAGGCATTCAAAGACTGTCCTTCCAGACCTATGATCATCGGAGGAAGATACGGACTGTCATCAAAGGACACAACTCCGTCACACATTCTTTCTGTGTTCAACAACCTTATGTCTGCTGAGCCGAAGGATCACTTTACTGTTGGTATTGTAGATGATGTGACATTCCATTCTCTGCCTATTCTGCCTGAAGTTTCATTCCTTCCTAAAGGAACATTCGAGGCCAAATTCTACGGTCTGGGTGCTGATGGAACAGTAGGCGCAAACAAGAACTCCATCAAGATCATCGGCGAGAACACAGAGAAATACTGTCAGGCTTATTTTGACTACGACAGTAAGAAATCTGGCGGTTACACATGTTCACATCTGAGATTCGGAGACCTGCCTATTGCGGCTCCATATCTTGTAGGAACTCCTGATTTCGTTGCCGTGCATGTACCTTCATATCTGAGAAAATATGACTGTCTCAGAGGTCTTAAGAAGGACGGCACATTCCTTTATAATTCAGTATGGAGCGCAGAGGAGACAAAGAATCAGCTTCCTGACAATGTGAAGAAATATCTGGCAGAAAATGACATCAATATGTATATCATCGATGCCACAAAGATCGCCCAGAAGATCGGTCTGGGAAACAGAACAAATACGATTCTCCAGTCAGCATTCTTCAAGATCTCACAGGTCATTCCTTATGAGCTTGCAGTAGAACAGATGAAGAAATTCATTCTCAAGTCTTATGGCAAGAAAGGTGATAATGTTGTCAGAATGAACTATGCTGCTGTTGATGCAGGTTCTGCTGTTGAAAAGGTAGATATTCCTGCTGAATGGAAGAATATTGAGCTTAAGACAGAACCTGACACCAGGGATATTCCTGATTTCATTACAAATATTGTGGAGCCGATGATTGCACAGAAGGGTAATGACCTTCCTGTAAGCACATTCAAAGGCTATGAAGACGGCACATTCCCTCCTGGAACAACTGCCTATGAGAAGAGAGGAATCGCTTCTTTCGTTCCTGAGTGGGATCCGACCAAATGTGTTCAGTGTAACAGCTGTTCTCTGGTATGTCCTCATGCGGCTATCCGTCCTGTGGTCATGACAGTGGATGAACAGGCTGGTGCACCGGCAGCTATGGTGACAGCTCCTATAAGAGTTCCAAAGTCTATGGTAGGTCTTAACTTCAGAATGCAGGTTTCACCGCTGGATTGTACCGGATGCGGTAACTGTATTGATGCATGTCCTCTGGAGAAGAAGGCCATTGTGATGAAACCTCTGGATACTCAGATGGAGCAGGCTGAATGCTGGAATTATGGTCAGAAAGAGGTTATGCCTAAGGATTTCCTGGTGGACAAGTTCTCCAGCATCAAGAACAGCCAGTTCGCACAGCCGCTGTTTGAGTTCTCCGGTGCCTGTGCCGGATGCGGTGAGACACCTTATATCAAGACTATCACACAGCTTTTCGGTGAGGAGATGATGATCGCCAATGCCACAGGATGTTCTTCCATTTATGGAGGTTCAGCTCCTGCCACACCATACTGCAAGAACTGCAAGTCCGGTTTTGGTCCGGCATGGTCAAACTCACTTTTCGAGGACAATGCCGAGTATGGTCTTGGTATGGCTACAGCAACCAGAAAGATGAGGGACAGACTGGAGCTTATCATGAGAGAGGCTATTGCAGACTGCAATGTATGTTCTCCAAAAGCAAAGGAACTGTTCCAGTCTTGGATCGATAACCGTGAGAATACAGCTGAGAGCAGAAGGATCGGAAATGAGATCATTGCCATGGTCCAGAACTGTGATGGTCCTTATGCCAAGAGAATAATGGATCTCAAGAATTACCTGGCCAAAAAGTCACAGTGGATCTTCGGCGGTGACGGATGGGCTTATGATATTGGATTCGGTGGTCTCGACCATGTGCTGGCATCCGGTGAGAATGTGAATGTTCTGGTTCTTGACACTGAGGTTTATTCCAATACAGGCGGACAGTCATCCAAGGCCACACCGGCAGGTGCGGTTGCCAAGTTTGCGACTTCCGGAAAGAAGATCAGAAAGAAAGATCTGGGTATGATTGCCAAATCCTATGGATATGTTTATGTTGCACAGGTTGCACTGGGAGCAAATCCTGCACATTACTTCAATGTAATAAAAGAGGCTGAGGCATATAATGGTCCTTCTCTCATCATCTGCTATGCCCCATGTATCAACCATGGTCTGAAAGTTGGAATGTCTCATTCTGTACTGGAGGAGGAGAAAGCTGTTGAATGCGGATTCTGGCACCTGTGGAGATATAATCCAGCCCTTGAGGAGCAGGGTAAGAACGGCTTCTCACTGGACAGCAAGGAGCCTGACTGGAGCAAATTCCAGGACTTCCTGAAGGGGGAGGTCAGATATGCCTCACTGATGGGTTCTTTCCCTAAGGAGGCTGAGGTGCTCTTTAAGAAGACCCAGGAGAATGCCCAGTGGCGTTATACGCAGTATAAGAAAATGAGTATAGATATCAGCTTTGCCTGATTGAATATCGGACGGCATATCAATTGATATGCCGTTTTTTTTATTTTATATTGAAATTAAAAATTCTTTGATTTAGTATAAGTAAAGGTAAAATAGGTATGAGTAGTATAGAAATTAAAGAAGGTTTGAGTTTTGATGATATTTTGTTAGTTCCTGGCTATACAGACATGGCTCCAGGTGATGCATGTGTGAAGTCCAGGCTTATAGGTGATATTTATCTGAATGTTCCGATCATGTCAGCTGCAATGGATACTGTAACTGATGCCAAAATGGCCATTGCATTGGCTCTTGAAGGTGGTGTCGGCGTTATTCACCGTAATTTCAAGCCACAGCAGCAGGCTGAGGAAGTTGAGAAGGTTAAGAGATATCTGAACTGGGTAATCAAGGATCCTGCAGTTGTGGATCAGAATGCCACAGTGGCAGACTTGAAGAAGATGATGAAGGCAAATAATGCAACTGGTATTCCTGTAGTGAACAGAAATAAGAGACTTTGCGGTATCATCACTTCCAGAGACCTCCGTTTCTGTACTGATGATTCCATCCTTATCAAGGAACTTATGACCAAACGGGTTATTTATGAGAAGGGAATTCCGACTGTAGAATCAGCTGAGGCAAAGTTTGATAAGTATAAGATCGAGAAACTGCCTGTTATTGATGATAATCATCATGTTATAGGACTTCTTACTTACAGAGATATGGATAAGAAGAGACTTCATCCTAATGCGGCAACAGACAAGTCCGGAAGACTTCTTGTGGGTGCTGCCATCTCTCCGAAAGATTATGATCAGAGAATACCTCTGCTGATGAAGAATAATGTGGATTTCGGCATTATGGATACTGCTACAGGAGACACAAAGGAGTCTGCTGCTGCCATCAGAGATATAAAGAAAAAATATGGTATCCTTGTTATGGGCGGAAACACTGTTACTGCTGCTGCCACACGCCGTCTTATTGAGGCAGGTGCTGATGCAGTGAAGATCGGTGTAGGTCCTGGTTCCATCTGTACAACCAGAATCATATCAGGATGCGGTATGCCTCAGTTCTCAGCTGTTCTTGACTGTGCAGAGGAGGCAGCAAAATATAATATTCCTGTTATTGCAGATGGCGGAATCAAGTATTCAGGCGATATCGTGAAGGCTCTTGCAGCAGGTGCCAATGCCGTTATGATCGGTAACCTTTTTGCCGGTCTGAAAGAAGCTCCTGGCCGTGAGATCATCTATGAGGGAAGAATCTTCAAGGAATACAGAGGAATGGGTTCTCTCAGTGCTATCGGTGCAGGTTCTGGAGACAGATACTGTATGAAACCGGGTGAGGATCCTGTTCCTGAGGGAATTGAGGGAAGAGTGGCATTCAAGGGAGATCTGAAGCCTTATCTCCACCAGCTGGTTACAGGTGTCAAAAAGGGAATGGCATATTGTGGATGTCACACAATTGATGATCTTAAGGAATACAGACAGTTTGTGAAAATTACAGGTGCCGGATTGAAGGAGAGCCATGTACATGATGTATCCATTACACATGAGGCTCCTAACTACAGCAAATAAGACTTGAAATTTTGAAATAGTTTTCAGAAATAAAATCTGTAAATATCCTGTTGTATACCATACAGCAGGATATTTTCTTTTTCAGACCTGATATATGGCATTTTCTGCAGCAGGCGGTATGATGCTGTGTTTGTTGCCTGACAGGTTAGTATTATCTCTGATAGTCCCATTTTCCTGGCTTTTTCCAGTCCAAGCATAGCCATAGTGCAGCCGTATCCACGGTGCTGCTGGCTCAGCCTTATGAAATAGCCGAAAGTGCCACCGTAATTACGCAAGGCAGGGGAGAGCTGCTTTCTTATATTAAGTACTCCGAGAAGCGTGTCGCTGTCTGTCAGCCAGTATGTTGATGAAGGAACAAAACCGCACGGAACCTCTGTCCCCGTTTCCGCATTTTTATAATCTGTGAAAATAGTTTTACGCCATTCATTATATCTGGCAGGGTCATGAAGTATATAATTATCGTGAATTTTTCCCCAGCATTCTCTGCATGTCTCAAGATATTGCTGAAGGTATGCCGCACTTGGTGTCACTAATTCCATATCTTTAATTTAATTTTAATGTTGACCTTATTCAATGGAGTTGATAAAATTTTATAGATATTTTTATATTGGGGTAAACAAAATGATTAATAATTCTATGGCTGTCATTTTGCTGGCATTTATTCTATACCTTGCCGGTATGGTCGTTGTGGGCTTCTCTTCCATAAGAAAAAACGGCAGTACAGCTGAATTCTTTTTAGGTGGACGTTCAATAGGACCATGGATCACGGCTTTGAGTGCCGAAGCTTCTGATTCCTCAGCATGGCTGCTGATGGGATTGCCTGGTCTCTGTTATCTGGGAGGTGTCAAAGAGACATTCTGGACAGCTTTGGGACTTATTGCAGGAACATATGCTGCATGGCTCTTCATTGCTAAACCGCTCCGCAAATGTACGATAGCATTCGGTGACTCCATCACCATTCCTGAGTTCTTCACTAATAGATTCAGAGATAAATCTCATCTTGTGAGTATTCTTTCTGTTGTTCTGATTATTTTCTTTTTCACAATATATACAGCTTCTGGTTTTGTCGCATGTGCCAAGCTGTTCAATTCTGTTTTTGGTCTTGATTACCATATCGGTCTGATCATCGGAATGATCGTAATTCTTTCCTATACGATCACTGGAGGATACAGGGCAGTGTGTACAACTGACTTTATCCAGGGAACACTGATATTCGTTGCATTTGTTATATCTTCTATTCTGATCATTATAGCCCTCGGTGGTCCTGGTGATGCAATTGCCTGGGCTTCTGATTTCAGCCGCAGAGCTATGAGTGGTGAGTTCGGAGAGGAGATGAAGACAAAATTCCTCAGTAACCAGTCATTCGGATTTATGTCCATTGTTTCTGCCATGGCATGGGGATTGGGATATTTCGGAATGCCGCATATTATTGTACGTTTTATGGGTATCAGATCCAACAAGGATATTACAAAAGCAAGAAGGATCGGTATATCATGGATGATAATCTCATATATCGGAACTTTCATAATCGGTACACTTGGAACTGTATATCTTTTGCCTATGCTGCTCCACGGAGGTTCTGCTGAGACCGTTTTCAGTGAGTGTATGCTGAGGATGTATCCTGCTTTTATTGCCGGAATTTTCCTCTGTGCGATTCTGGCTGCATCAATGAGTACTGCGGATTCACAGTTGCTGAGTGCTGCATCAGCATTTGGACGTGATATCTATAAGGATATTTTAGAGAAGGATGCAGATGAGAAGGCTGTACTTTTTATCAGCCGTATTACTGTGCTGGCTATTGCCGGTGTTGCTTTCGTCCTGTCACTGGATCCTAACAGTTGTATTTTCGGTCTGGTAAGTTATGCCTGGGCAGGTTTCGGCGCTACATTCGGACCGATCATTCTGCTGGCTCTGAACTGGAGAGGAATGACAAGAAATGGTGCTTTTGCCGGACTGTTGGCTGGTGGTATCGTAGTAGTGCTGTGGCATAACCTGTCACCTGCAATTCATCCTATATTTGCTCTTTATGAGATCGTACCTGGCTTCATAGCATGTATGCTTTTCTCTGTGGTTTTCAGTAAGCTGACCCTTAATAAAGATCCTGAGATGCTGGCACAGTTTGATAAATATAAAAAGATGGAAGACTGATCCATAGCTTGAATTTATCAAGGGCGTCCTTAATTGGACGCCTTTTTTGTCTGCTGTGCCTTCTGCAACCTCTGTCCCCATAAAAAAACAAAATAATTGGGGGACAGAGGTTGGAATTTGAATCAGAATTGATATTCTGCGCGTTATAACATCAGAGATTTAAAGATATGGAGGATGTTGTATGAGCAGAAGATGCAGAGTAACTGTGGACGGCGGAATGTATCACATAATCAACAGGGTTGTTGCAGGAGATATGCTGCTGGGGACAGAGGAAAGCAAGAGAATGTTCATGGAGGTGATGAGGGAAGCCCGATTTGTTAAGAAGTTCAGGTTCAGAGTGAAGAACATAACGGTGATGGACAACCATGTTCATATTATGGTGAAGATGGAGGAGGGGGAAAGCCTGTCGAAGGTGATGCAGTGGATATTCTCAGTATTTGCGCTCAGGTATAACAGGAAGTACGGTCGGTACGGACATCTGTGGGCAGACAGGTTCAGAAGCATAGTGATAGCAGGGATCATGGCATTCGAGAGAACATTTGAGTATATAGGCAACAATCCGGTCAAGGCGGGCATGGTGGCCAGGGCGGAAGACTATGGATATGGGATATCGCGGATAATGACCAGGTGGAAAGGGCTTATTGATCTGTGATCCTCTGTCCCCAGCTTCAGTGCTGTTATATAAAAATTGCTACAAATGCTGCTGTAAGAATTGATCCTAATGCCAGTATAGCACATGGTTTCAGTAGGAATATCGTATTCTTGAGAAGGCTTGTATTGAAATATTTATGTGTCACAATATTACATACATGGACAGGTGACAGCATCTGTCCTATATGACCGAATCCGTATCCAAGTATAAGCATTATATAAACATTTTTCATTGCAGGATTTGGTCCAAGTAGAGAAAATATAATTGGAAAACTTGTTCCGACGAAACCAAGCTGAATACCGGTTGCCAAGCCGCTGATAAGTGGTAATATTGCAAAAAGCAGAACACTTGGGATTCCAATACCGTTCAGTTCTGAACGCATGATATCCATTATATATATATTATTTTCAAGAGGGGTTTTGAGAAAACTTCCATATATAGTTATGGCAATGATGACCAGCAGCATCTGCCATGAATTTTTCAATAATAATATCTTTTTCCATGAATTTTTTCCAATTGGCTTCCATAGCTGGCATATTATTATGGCTAACAGAATACTCAGAACCAGTGATGTGTATTTTGAGAACCTCTGTCCCCATGGAAAGATAATATTCAGAACCGAAGTTCCTGCTACAATGGTTATTATTGGTGTCATGTATCGCAGCACAGGTAGCTTCTTGGGACTGGATAAATGTTTCGATTTGATAGGAAGTCCTTTCAATATAAAGATATAGCCTCCTAGGATCATAAAAATTGTCATAGAAAAGTTGGCACAGAATATCTGTTTTATATTCAGTCCTGTTATCTGCATTGTCATAAGTATGCCAGCATATAATGGAAACCAAAGTTCCCATATATGCCTGAACCAGAAATTTATCCTGCTTTTTGAATCCTGATCCAATATATGATCTGTATCGCATGCATCCACCAGAGGGGCAGAGAATAGAGCACCACCCGGCATTGGAATCAGACCTACCAGTGCGGGGACAGAGGATAACAGCAGTTTACCGCTGATTCTTGTCTGAAGTCCCATAGTCAGATTCTCCATTATTCTGTTGGTTTTGATCTGATTACTCATAGCCAGCATAGCATAGATCAGAACCAGCAGCATTGCTGTATCTGTATTGAATATGCTGTGATATGTGAGACTGATGATTGCCTTAAGGCTTCTTCCGCTGAATACTGCCAGAAATAATGCACCTGCCATAACAGAGAGTGCCAGATTCTTTATCAGCCTGTCAGCCAGCAGTATTATTCCCAGTGAGATAAATATGATTATTATGACTGGAATTCCCCAAAGCATACCTTATTTTAATTCCTCTTTCTCTGACTGGCAATATGAGATTATTTTATTTTTTTTTATAACCTTTATGGGCTTTGCTTGTTTGATATTTGTAAGTATAATTTAATTATACAAACTTATTACAGAATTTTAGGAGCAATTATGAAAAAGTTTCTTATTATTGGTCTTGTCCTTATTCTGATCACTGGTTCTCTGATGGCTATGGGCATTCAGGATAAAAATCAGAATAATGTTACTAATACGGAGCCTGTGGCAGTTGAGAGGGTCATTCCTCAGAATGCCGGACAGGTTATGTTCTCTTTCAGTGGCATCACAAAGAAGGTTCTTCCTGTTGTTGTTGAAATAGACACTGTTGAAGTTGTCAAGCAGAAGATTAATAATTTCTTCACATTCAACCCTTTTGACTTTTTCTTCGGCGGTAATCCGGGGACAGAGGGTGGAAAGGGCAATCAGCCTAAGGAGCGCCAGTTCGAGCGTCCTGGCCTTGGTTCAGGTATCATTATAAATCAGACTGATGATACAGTGTATGTACTCACTAACTGTCATGTGGCTGGTAAGGCTGACCAGATCACTGTCAAACTTTATGATGGCAAGGAATTCGAGGCTGCAAAAATAGGAGAGGATAGCCGCATGGATCTGGCTCTTATTTCCTTCAAGTGTGCTGAGAAGGTTCCAGTTGCCTCATTCGGTGATTCTGATGCTCTTGAGGTCGGTGACATAGTTCTGGCTGTAGGTACTCCTTATGGTTTTGAATCTACTGTTACTGCCGGTATTGTAAGCGGTCTGGGCAGAAAGTCAAATCCTGCTTCAGGTGGTAATATTTCCACTTTCACAGATTATATTCAGACAGATGCTTCCATCAACCCTGGCAACTCTGGCGGTGCTTTGGTAAATATGTTGGGTGAGGTTGTTGGCATCAACACATGGATTGCCACACAGTCTGGAGGAAGTGTCGGTCTTGGTTTTGCAATTCCTTCCAATACTGCGAAAAGGATCGCCACAGATTTCATGACAAAGGGTAAGGTTGAATATGGCTGGCTTGGTGTTTCCATTGACAGTATAGATGATTCCAGATATCCGGGCATGGCTCAGAATCTTGGTATCGAGGGCAAGTCCGGTGCGATGGTTTTCAATGTTTTCAAGAATTCTCCTGCCGACAAGGCTGGAATTCTTCCTGGTGACTATGTGATCAAAGTGAACGGGACAGATATAACTGACTCAAATCATCTTACAAAGACCATTGCAACCATTCCTCCTAAGGAGCGGGTCTCTTTCTCTGTCATCAGAGATAAGAAGGAAAAAGTCCTTTCTGTTGTACTTGAGACAAGAGAAGATGAAGATAAGGTTCAGTCAAACCGTGATATATGGCCAGGATTCATTGTTCTGGATCTGAATGAGAAACTCTGCCAGCAGTTTGACATAGACGCCAAGACAAAGGGTGTTGTGATCGCCGGTGTGTCTGACGGAACTGCCGCATCAAAGGCTAATTTCCAGGTAGGTGATATTATCCAGGAGATCAATGACAGAGCTATCACCAATGTCGGGGAGTTCTATACAGCCCTTAATGATAACAGAACTTCAAAAAAGATGTTCCAGATTTCCAGAGGCGGTCAGTCGATTCTTGTAGGTCTGATAAAATAACTTGAATATTGTCAGTGTTTAGTGCAAACTGTTCAGTATGAAGAAATTCACACTGAACCCTGCACTGAGCATTGCCATGTGTGCTGTACTGTGGAGCACCGGAGGACTTTTTATAAAGCTGGTGGATTGGAATCCATTCGCCATTGCCGGTATAAGAAGTCTTCTTGCTGGTTGTACCATAATGCTGGTGCTCCGCCGTCTGCCGCATATCTTTGTTTATACCCGTGATGATCATATAGATTACCGCGATATGCAGAATAAAATCCTGGCTGCGCTGTTCAACAGTCTTGCCATGATTTTTTTTGTTCTTGCCACCAAGCTTACCACAGCTGCAAATGCCATCATTCTTCAATATACTGAACCTATTTATCTTATTATTTTTACCAGATTTTTTCTTGATGAAAAAATATATCTTATTGATTATGTGACTGTTGCAGGTGTGCTTTTCGGTCTTCTGCTGTTCTTTTTTGACGAGCTTTCTGCCGGTAAATTGCTTGGAAATATAATGGGACTTCTTTCCGGTGTCTGCTTTGCTTTTTACTGTATTTTCCTGCGGAGGCAGAAAGACAGCGATCCGATAGATTCCATGATCATATCAAATCTTTTTACTGCTCTGCTTACTGTACCATTCTGGCTTGCTGCCGGTATTCCGTCTGTTTCAGGATGTATATCTCTGCTGATCCTCGGAGTCTTTCAGATCGGATGTGCCGATATACTGTTTTGCCATGGAATAAAAGGCGTTTCAGCTCTTTCTGCTGGGCTTATCTGTTTTCTTGAAGGAATTATGAATCCTGTCTGGGTGGTGATTTTCTACGGCGAGATTCCGTCTGTGTGCACGATTGCAGGAGGTCTGATAATAATGGGGATGATCATACTCAGGACTGTCATAAAAAACAGGAGATATACTTGTGACAAGAATATTTAAATTTTTTATCTTTTGCCTTCTTTTCCTGTCTGTTTCTGCATTTGCTCAGGAGAGGATTTATCTATGGACTGATATTCCTGGAATGACACATGAGAAAAGCTGGATCTGCCATTATGCTCCAGAGGGAAAGAATATTACTGATGCTGCTGTTATTATCTGCCCTGGCGGAAGCTATCATCATCTGGGGATCGAACATGAAGGGCATGAAGTGGCCAGGTGGTTTGCTGACCATGGAATCAGTGCTTTTGTGCTTAAATACCGTGTTGCCATGAACGGATATCATCATCCTGCCATGATCGAGGATATACAGCGTGCGTTTCATTATGTCAGGAGCAATGCTGCCATATACGGAATATCTCCGGACAGAGTAGGTGCCATAGGATTTTCTGCGGGTGGTCATCTTGTGACTATGGCTGCATTTACTCAGAAAGATTTTCTTGCTCCTCTTGGAATTGTCTCCCGTGTTCCTTTGACTCCGGATTTCGTGATTCCCGTCTATCCGGTAGTTTCCATGTGTGATGACCTTTATCACCGGTGGTCACGGATCAGTCTGATCGGAAGAGATCCTTCTGATGAACAGAAGGCTGAATTCTCCATGGAGAAGCATGTTCCTGAAAAATGTCCTCCATTTCTGATTGTCACTGCCCGTGATGACAGAAAAGTGGATTATCGGAACAGCGAGGTACTTGATCTGGCATTGTCTGCTTCCTCTGTCCCTCACAGATTTATTCTTCTGGAACATGGCGGACATGGGTTCGGAATGGATAATGGCTGGGATAAAGAGTTGGAAAATTGGCTTGCAACAATCAATATTTTAAACTAACATATAATCCAAATGGAACTTTTATCTCCTGCAGGAAATATTGAAAAATTATATTATGCCTATGAATATGGTGCAGATGCCGCTTATATCGGAATAAAGAATTTCTCACTTCGGGCCAAGGCTGATAATTTCTCTTCAGATGAGTATGAGGCCATAAGGAAAGTTAAGGGAAATAAGAAATTATATACTGCCCTTAACATCTATTTTCATGATTCTGATATTGCCACATTGGAAAAAGAGTCTGACTACATAAAGAATTATCCTCTGGATGGTTTCATTGTCAGTGATATTGGTATCTTGGGATATCTTCAGAGAACTTTTCCAGGGCGAGAACTGCATCTCAGTACCCAGGCTAACTGTATAAATACTGAGGCTGCAAAGATTTATCGTGATATGGGAATAAAACGAATAGTTCTTGGCCGTGAACTTTCACTTAAAGAGATAGAGAAGATCAAGAACAATGTGCCTGAGATCGAGATAGAGGTCTTTGCTCATGGTGCCATGTGTCTGGCATATTCAGGGCGGTGCTTCTTAAGCAAGTATCTCAGCGGAAGGTCTGCCAACCAGGGAGACTGTGCCCATTCATGCAGATGGCAGTATCGCGTTCTGGAGGAATCTGAGCGTCCCGGAGAATATTTCCCTGTTGTGCAGGGTGAGAATTTCACTTCGATTCTCTCTTCCAAGGATCTGTGTATGATCGACCATCTGCGGGAACTGAGGGATGCCGGTGTGGATTCCATAAAAATAGAGGGACGCATGAAATCCATCTATTATACAGCTGTCATCACCAGAGCCTACAGAAAACAGCTGGATTTCATCCAGGGTACATCGGCTGAAGATCCTCAGCCTTATGTTGATGAGATCTATAATGTCAGTCACCGTGAATTTTCCACTGGTTTCTATTATGGACGTGATGAGATAGAGATGCCCACATTCAGATCCTATATGTCTGATGCACAGTTCCTTGGCAGCATAGAGGAGGTTATTTCTTCCGGACTGTATAAACTGGATGTGAAGAACCAGATAAAAGATTCTGACAATATTGAATATATCGGACCTGATCTGCTTTATATGGGGGACAGAGGTTTCCAGATTCTTGATGAGAATATGGATCCGGTTGAGAAGACTGACCATGGAAAAATTGCATATTTAAGAAGTGATAAAATTCTGAAAAAAGGTTATATTATCAGAAAGAGGGATAAATGAAATTTAAGAGACTTCTGATGATCCTGTTTTTTATGATTTCCGCATGTTCTTCACTGTGGGCTCTTCCTGTAGTTTTCAAAGAGCCGATAGTTACAGCAGATAGTTTTAAGATCACAGGTTATACTTATGACACTGTGGAGATCATATATAAACTGAGAATTGAGAATCCTAATTCTGTACCTGTTACCATGGAAGTCTCAGACTGGGTATTGACAGCAGACAAGATCCGTGCCGCTTCCGGTTCATTTGAGAAGACAAAGATTGCCGGTGATTCCATAAAATATATAGAACTTCCTGTTGTCATCAGTTTCCCTGAACTTTACGAGCAGGAGAGTGCTTTTCTGCAGAAAGAGCAGTGTATATCAACAATGAGGGCCGCACTGGAGTTCAAGCTTCCTATTTTTGGCAAGAAAAATTACGAGATCAGTTTCGTCACTCCTGTTGATCTTCTGAAAAAACCTTCTTTTGATCTGAACAGCATTGAGCTTATTTCTATGGATCCTGAGGAAATATGCTTCACTCTTAATATTGATTTTCAGAATATGAATGATTTTGGTATTGATATATTGAATTTCAAATACAGTTTGGATATCAATGGCACAAATTGGACAAGAGGTCTTACCAGCCGTAAGCTTCATCTGGAACCAGGCCAGAAACAGAATGTTCCATTAAGTATTTCTATAAGAACAGGCAGTATGGTCTCAGATATATATAATGTTATTATCAGCAGTGATGATATCAGTTATGAATGTGCAGGAACTTTTGTTGCTGAGTCTTCATATCCTGATCTGGAATCTGCTGAAATTCCTTTCAGTATTGCGGGAAATACAAAAATCAGATTATAATAAATAAAGAGGATTTGTTATGGAAAAACTTTGGCATAAAAATTATGAATTAAACAAGCTTATCGAGGAATTTACCGTAGGCAATGATTATATTCTTGACAGAGAGATTTTGATTTCTGACTGTCTTTGCAGCATAGCTCATATAAAGATGCTTTCTTCCATAGGTATCATCACAGATGCAGAGTTCAAGCAGCTTCAGGAGAAGCTGGTAAAGATAATAAAACTGGATCTTGAGGGTAAGTTTGCGATAGACCCTTCCGATGAAGATTGCCATACAGCTATTGAAGGATATCTTGCATCTAAATTGGGAATTACGGGAAAGAAAGTTCATACAGGGCGTTCAAGAAATGATCAGGTTCTCACAGCGACACGTCTGTACTCCCGTTACAGACTTATTCTTATTATGGACAGTCTGTCACAGACGATCGATGCACTTCTGAATATGGCGGAAAAATACAAAGAAGTTCCTATGCCTGGCAGAACTCATATGCAGGTTGCCATGCCATCTTCTGTAGGTCTCTGGGCTGCTGCTTTTGCTGAAGAGCTTCTGGACTGTGCGAAATTTCTGAAGACAGCCTATGAGCTGAATAACAGATGTCCGCTGGGTGCTGCAGCCAGCTATGGTGTTCCTGTGCCTCTGAACAGAGAGATGACAGCATCGCTGCTTGGATTTGACGGAATTCAGAACAATGTTCTTTGCGCCAATAATTCAAGGGGAAAGATAGAGTCTATGATCGTTGATGCACTGGAGCAGATGACCATAACATACAGCAAACTTGCGCAGGATCTGATTATTTTCTCCATGCCTGAATTCGGATATTTCTCTCTTCCTGATTCTCTGTGCTCAGGTTCCAGCATAATGCCTCAGAAAAAGAATCCTGACGGATTGGAACTGCTCCGTGGTAAGGCTGGATCAATGGCAGGTTATTCCGCTGGAATAAAGAATATCATCAGATCTTTGCCTACAGGATATAACAGAGATTTCCAGGAAACCAAGGAACTGCTTTTCAAGGCTTTTGACACAGCATATAACTGTACCAGAATTGTAAAGCTTACTATAGATGAACTTCAGGTGAATGAGAAAAATCTCAGAAAGGGCTTTACCCCGGATATTTTTGCTACAGATGAAGTTCTGAGACTGGTTGCAGGTGGCATGAGTTTCCGTGATGCATACAAGCAGGTGGGAATGAATCTGGATAAACTCAAGAATGAGGATCCGGTGGCTGCACTGAAAAAACGTGTTTCTACAGGAGCTCCTGGTAACCTTAACCTGGATTATGGAACCGGACTGCTGAATGAATTTAAGAACTTTATATATGAACAGAAGAACAATCAGTATATTGTTGTTAAAGTTCTTACTGGTATGGAGCTCAACTTATAAATTCAATATCTCGGCGTATCTGGCTGATAAGTTCAGTATCTCTGAATATGTCAGCCAGATGAAAATTCATGAATCCTGACTGTTCCACGCCTGAAATATCGCCTGGTCCTCTGAGACTGAGATCTTTTTCTGCGATGAGGAACCCATCATTTGTTTCTTTCATTATTTTCAGTCTCTCCTTGCCATTTTCTGAAAGCTCCTGACTGAATACCAGAAATGTGTATGACTGGAGTTCTGATCTTCCTACGCGTCCCCGTAGCTGATGCAGTGACGAGAGACCGAATCTGTCTGCATGTTGTATCACCATGCATGTTGCTGTCTTGACATCCACACCGACTTCAACCACACTGGTGGCTACCAGTATCTGTATTTCTCCCTTTGCAAAGCTGTTCATTATGGATGCCTTATCATCTTCTTTCATTCTGGAATGGATCAGTGCCACTTTATATTCAGTAAAAACTCTGTTTTGCAGATATTCAGCCATTTCTGTGGCATTTTTAAGATTCAGTCTGTCAGAATCTTCAATCAGGGGATAGACAAAATATGCCTGATGACCAATGCTCAGTTCTTTTTTTACCCAGTCATATATTCTGTTCTCATGTCCTTCCATTACAGTGTAGGTGATTACCGGTTTGCGTCCAGGGGGCATGGTTCTGACAGTCGATATTTTCAGCTCTCCGAAAAGTGTCATCTCCAGAGATCTTGGAATAGGTGTGGCTGACATCATTATATAATCAGTGGCATTCCCTTTTTCCAGCAGTGCATTTCTCTGGAGGACACCGAAACGCTGCTGTTCATCTATGATGGCAAAAGCCAGATTTTTGAATCTGACATTCTGGGAGATGATGGCATGTGTACCTATAAGCATGTCGATTTCTCCGGCTTCCAGAGCTTCCAGCAGCAGTTCTTTTTTCTTCTGCGGCAGCTTGCCAGACAGAAAAGCCAGCCGTATACCTGTATTCTGAAAAATTTTGGCTGCATTCTTAAGGTGCTGCTCCGCAAGAAGTTCAGTAGGTGCTATGAATGCAGTCTGCATACCGGCCTCAATGTAGGGGAGTGCAGAAAGAAAACCGATGAGTGTCTTACCGCAGCCCACATCTCCCTGGACGATCCTTGAGATGGCAGTATTTTCCAATGATTCTGTATATATTGTGTCAATGGTTGATATCTGATCGGGTGTCAGTGTGAAAGGCAGAGAAGCTACCACTTTCCGCTGCAATGTCCTTGGCATTGGCTTTCCACGTTTTTTTATGACTCTGTTTTTTTCAACAGATTCCCTGATCTTTTTCTGAAATATGAACAGCTCCTCGTATTTCAGTGTTCTGGCTGCTTTGTCCAGTGATGCCTTATCCTTTGGAAAGTGTATATTTTTTATGGCCTCTTTTCTGCTCATCAGCGAATTCATTTCGATCAGTTTTTCAGGAATTATATCCTGGAGAAATTTTCCTTGTATTTCAAAAGCCTCAGCTATGACTTTACGGAGGAATTTATTTGTCAGTTTCCCTGACAGAGGATAAATTGGAATGATATGCCCGAAAGACTGTGGCTTTTCAGAGTAAATTTCATAGTCAAAGCTGGAACTCTGCAGCTCTCCGAACCTGATGGAAAATGTGCCTGCCAGATAAATTTTTGTTCCCACTGGCAGAGAATTAGCTAGAAAATTTCTGCCGAAGCATATCAGAGCGGCATTTCCTGTACCGTCACTGACTGTTATTTTCAGAGTCTGCTTTGCTCCGAATCCGAAAAACTGATGATTTATGACAGTACATACAGTATTTATTTTTGTCTGCTGCACGCCAAACTGAAAAGCGCTGCTGAAAGGAATCTGCCTGTCTCTGAATTCATAAGTCCTGGGGTAATATTCCAGAAGTTCCTGAATAGTTGTGATGCCTGCGCTTTTAAGCTCCTTTAAAAGAGTCTTGCCGACACCATTAAGCGATCCCAGATCTGCCATTATAATGCCATCAGAAGTCCTGTCAGATATTTCATGGCAAAGTTGCCTGCCACCAGAACTACAGTTATGAATATGATGAATATTATGAGATTCATCTGATAACTTGATGCAGACTTCTTTAAGAAAAGTGATGCGAATTTGCTGGAGAGTGGAACAAAGAAAGCGTCACATCCGCCTGTGAATGCATTCATCTTGTTGGAAAGGAACATCAGCATCAGATATCTGATCGCTGCAATGATGAGCACGATGAAGAAAAATGACTGAATTACATTCCAGACTGACGATATTATGATGGATGATGCGATACCGAATGTCAGATCATGCTCTGCGCAGATCCTGCCAAGAACCTGGTTTATGATCGTCAGCACTATGACTGCCAGCAGTGGAGCTATGTCAACTGCTCCAAGTCTTGAGATCTTGAACTTTCTGAAAAAGTTGATATACGGATCACACATTTTCACCAGCAGGCTGTTCCTGTCGTTCTCCTTGCCTGGAGTTATGAATACCAGGGCTATTCTGACCAGCAGAAGCATTGTGTATAATGAGAATACAAATCCTAATATTTCCAATAATTTCATCATTTCAGGCTCCTTTATTCTTTCCAGCAGTCTGCGACTATTGTATCGAATTCAATATTTTCAGTTAAATCTATTTCAGCAGATGTTCTGAGCTGAGGATTGGCCATGACCACAACCTCGCTGTTATTGTTATTTATATGAAAAAATACTGTACAATTGCCATTATGGTCAAGTAAGTATTCTCTCAATATGCAGAGGTTATGCTCATCGAATTTATCTTTCAGCCTTATGTGCACCTGTGTGTGGCCATGTGCAGAAAGCTCATCAGTTTCCTGCACAGTCTCGCAGATGAACTGAGGATTTCCTCTGGAGTTGTCAACTTTACCGGTGAAAGCCAGAATTTTTTCCTCAGATACCTTGCTCTGGCATTCTTTCCAGACTTTAGGGAATATCACCATATTCAGGTCAGCTGCAAAAGTTCCCAATGTTATTGCAGCCATTGTCTCATTTCTTTTTGTATTCAGGATCTTGATGGCTTTAATATTACCCAATACAGTATATTTTCTGTCAGATACTGCATGTTCCAGATCATAGAGGTTCAGATTCACATATTTCTTATAGATATCCTTGTATTTGTCCAGCGGATGGCCTGAGACATAGAATCCCAGTATCTCTTTCTCAAAGTCAAGTTTTTCTTTAAGCGGCCAGTCAGGGACATCCTCCATTGCTTCAGGCTGCATGGCAGTTTCTTCCATCCCGAAAAGTGAGATCTGACCCAGTTTTCTTTTTTCCTGTTCTGCCGAATAATAATCTGCCAGTTTTTCTGCATTATGGAAAAGCTTGGCCCGGTTTTTCTCAAGAGAATCAAATACCCCGGCTTTTATCAGCGCTTCCAGGACTTTTTTGTTTATGACACGCAGATCCAGCCTGTCCAGGAAATCATTGAAATTCTTGAACTTGCCGCCTTCTGTCCTTTTCCTGATGATCTCTTCCACCACAGCATTACCTGTATCCTTGATTCCCTGGATACCATATACGATTTTATTTCTGGAGACTGTGAAGAATTTATCTGAAATATTGATGTCAGGAGGCAGGATCTGGATTCCCATAGCCTGAGCTTCATTCAGATAGTTTGCATAGGCAGATGGGTTGCCTATCTCATTGGTCAGGTTTGCCGCCATGAATTCAGAAGGGTAGTGCCGCTTCATGTATGCTGTCTTATATGCCAGCACCGCATAGGCTGCCGCATGGCTCTTGTTGAATCCATATCCTGAGAACGGGATCAGCAGCTCAAAGATATCATTGGCCAGCTTCTCAGTATATCCCTTGGCCTTGGCACCCTCTATGAACTCTGCTCTCATTTCCTTCAGTTTGTCGACTTTTTTCTTGGACATGTAACGGCGCAGGATATCGGCTTTGCCCAGTGTGAATCCTCCGATCACCTGGGCGACTTTCATTACCTGTTCCTGATAGACGATTACACCATAAGTGTTTTTCAGCACAGGCTCCAGATCCGGATGAGGATACTGTATCTCTTTTTTTCCGTTCTTGCAGTCACAGAACTGAGGTATGTTGTCCATAGGACCTGGTCTGTAGAGGGCGTTCAGGGCTATCAGGTCCTCTATGCAGTTCGGCTGGGCATCTTTAAGGATCTTCTGCATCCCCGGAGACTCAAACTGGAATACAGCCACGCTTTTTCCGTTGCTGAGCATATCATAAGTCTCTTTGTCGTCTATTGGTATTTCAGCAGAGTCAAAATGAATGCCGCGCTTTCTGATAAGCTGCTCACAGTGTTTTATAAGATCCAGGGTCTTGAGTCCCAGAAAGTCCATTTTCACCAGACCGCACTGTTCCAGCTTGTCCATGGTATACTGTGTGGCTGTACTGTTGGCCTTGTCTTCTTTTGTTCCCTTGAAAAGTGGAACATAATCGGAAAGCTCAGTCTGACCTATTACGATACCTGCCGCATGGAGCGAGTTATGCCTGTTCATATTTTCCAGATATTCTGATTCTCTGAACAGTCTTTCGTATATGCCGCCCCTGTTTTTTATTTCTATGAGCTCTGGAATACCTGTCAGCTCAGGAATGTCCTTGAATGCCGGATCGTTTTTGAATTTGTCCACCTCACCCAGCATGGATTTCAGTGTGGCTTTCTTATGCGGCATATCAGGTATGAGTTTGGTTATGATATTGGATTCTGCGAAAGATATATCCAGCGCTCTGGCTACATCCTTCAGGACAGCCTTTGGCTTAAGTGTTCCGAATGTTATGATCTGTCCGACTTTCTCAGCACCGTATCTTTTTGTGACATAATCTATTACCTGCTGTCTGCCCTCATTGCAGAAGTCAACATCAAAATCAGGAAGTGTGACACGCTCTGTGTTGAGAAATCTTTCAAAGAGCAGATCGTACTTCAGCGGATCTATATCTGTGATTCTTATGCAGTAAGCTACGATGGAACCGGCTCCTGAACCACGTCCCGGACCTACCGGAATGTCATGCTCTTTGGCGTAGTTGATGAAATCCCAGACTATGAGGAAATAACCTACAAATCCAAGTGTTATGATGGTGTTCAGCTCATATTCAACTCTTTCCTTTATCTGCGGAGTTATTTCTTTATATCGCTTTTTCATACCCTCATAGGTCAGATGTCTGAGGTAATCTGTCTGTGTCGGAAACTCTGGAGGAATCTCGAATATAGGAAGTTTTGGTCCAGGAAATTCGATTTTGAGATTGCACATCTCGTCTATGAGCATTGTATTGGAAATAGCCTCCGGCACATCAGGAAAGAGCGCAGCCATCTCATCCTGCGATTTCAGATAGAACTCATCGTTGTAGAAAGACATTCTGCCAGGTGAATTTATTGTCTTCTGAGTTCCTATGCATATAAGAAGTTCTTGGGCTGAGGCATGTTCTCTGTTCAGATAATGGATGTCATTTGTGGCAATTACAGGAATTCCTGTTCTTTTTGAAATTTCCAGAAGACCTCTGTTGGATATTGCTTCTTCCGGAATCCAGTGATTCTGCAGTTCCAGAAAATAATTGCCTTTGCCGAAGATGTCATTGAATTCAGCGGCTTTCTGCATGGCATCATCCAGCTTGTTGTTTATGATGAGCTGTGGTACGACACCTGCAATGCAGGCGCTGGAACAGACCAGCCCCTCATGGTATTGGGCCAGCACTTCCATATCGATTCTCGGCTTATAATAAAATCCGTCTATATATGCTGTTGAGCACAGTTTCATCAGATTTCTGTAGCCGGTGTAATCCTTTGCCAGCAGAATAAGGTGATAATATTTGTTTCCGAACTCAGTGCCGGATTTTATTTTTCTTGAACCTTCGGCCTCATAGAATTCACATCCGACTATCGGCTTGATTCCAGCTGCATTGCATTTCTCATAAAAATTTATGGCACCGAACATATTTCCATGGTCTGTGATGGCAATGGACTTCATTCCGAAAGAAAGGGCCTTTGCCACCATATCATCAATTCGGAGCGCACCGTCGAGAAGTGAATAATCTGTATGATTGTGAAGATGAATGAACTCTGGCATAAGTTCAGTATATCTTTGTTATTTAGGATTGTAAATGGCAGGAAAAAATTATATTATTCATAAAATGGAAAATTTCAGTTCGTTCTATAAGCTTGTTCCTGCTGAAAAATATTACAGCTGGGGTTCTCATACTGAAATTCAGAAAATACTCGGGAAAAAATCAGACGGAAGGCCATTGGCTGAGATCTGGATGGGCAGTCATCCTGCCGGAATGACCGGAGTTGTTCTGGAAAATGGCAGTGTGATTCCAATGGATCAGTTTATCAGACTGAATGCCGGACAGATACTTGGAAACAGATGCTGTGATAAATTCCATGGGATATTTCCATTCTTATTCAAGTTGCTGGCTGCTGAAAAACCTCTGTCATTCCAGGTGCATCCTGATGCGGCACATGCTGCTGAGGGTTTTGAAAGGGAAGAACGCAATGGGATCCTGAGTGATGATTGCAGGCGGTGTTATAAAGATCAGGTTGGAAAAAGAGAGATAGTTATTGCCATCACTCCTTTTCTGATGATGAGCGGATTCCAACCGGTGGAAAACATAAAAAGAAATTTTTGTGAATTACTTGGAAAACAGTGTAAGTCTATTTTTGATTTTGAATATTCATCCGACAATGAATTTTACAAAATGTTTTTTGATAATTTTTTAAAATTTCAGCCTGAATCTTTTCAGCTTGATGGAATTCTGCCTGAACCTGCAGACAGAATATTCAGAAAACTTGTCAGTTTCTATCCTGGTGATAAATTTGTTCTGGCACCTCTTTTTCTCAACTGCTATGAACTGCTGCCGGGCCAGAGCATGTCCACGATGGAGGGGCATATCCACTCTTATGTTCATGGCACATGCTTTGAGGTCATGACCCCATCTGACAATACATTGAGATGTGGTCTTACAGATAAGTTTGTCAATATTCCTGAGGTGCAGAAGATACTGGATTATGATAACTGTGCTGAGGCTGGTGATATTGGATATGATTTCAGAATGATCCATGGCAGTGATGCATTTTTTTCCGATGATGAAAGGACCGGTGCAGAGATACTTTTTGTATATTCTGGCAATGGTCGCATATCAAACAGCCTGCATATGATGGAGCTGAGAAAAGGTGATGCGATTCTTGTTCCTGCTGCCGCAGGTTCATATACCCTTGCAGGAGGTGCTGATTTTATGGTGGCCAGGGTCGGTGTTAAGGGAGATATACTGACATGAGATTTTTTATTGACAGCGATTCATGTCCTCCTGATATCCGTGAGATTGTTGCCAGGGCAGGGCTGCGTACAAAGCATGATGTGGTTTTTGTTGCCAACAGGAAGATACCGCACAGCAGAAATCCATATGTTTCTGATGTTATCGTAGAGTCTGGAAAGGACAGGGCAGATGACTATATAGTTGAAAATTCTGATCCGTCTGATATTGTGATCACCAGGGATATACTTCTGGCAGAAAGACTTGTGAACAGGAATGTGGCAGTTGTAAATGACCGAGGAACTCTGTATACTTCTGAGAATATAAGAGAGCGGGTATCTCTCCGCAACTATATGCAGGAATTGTCTGACTGCGGACTCAAACCAGTATCCACAGCGAAATTCTCCAAGCGGGAGATTTTTGAATTTGCCAATGCTTTTGACAGATTGCTGACATCTAAATTAAGGGAAAAATAAATATGAAATTTAATAAAAGTTATAAAATACTGCTTTTTATAAGTATGATTTTAATAATACTTGAATTATCTTCTTGTTCAGTGAAAAAGATGGCTGTTGATGCAATTGCTAAAAATATGACTGGAAATGATACTGCGGAGGTTTTCCTTTCAGATAATGATCCTCAGCTTGTGGGAGATTCTCTTCCTCTGGTGCTGAAAATGATGGATATGCTGGTTTCCATGGATCCTGAGAATCCTAATATTCTTTCCAATGCCGGCAGTCTTTTTGTGATGTATGGAAATTTCTACATCCAGCTGCCTGCTGATATGCTTCCTTATGATCAGTGGCAGGAGCAGAAGGATATGTATGCCAGAGCAAAAAAACATTATAACAGGGGTTATGATTATATAATGAGGGCTCTGAATATGAGGCATAAGAATTTTTCAGAAGAAATGAGTGCCGGAAATTTTGATCAGGCTTTTGCAGATATGAAAAAATCAGATGCTGCAGATCTTTACTGGTGCAGTGCCGCTGTCCTGGCCGGCTGTTCTGTGGATGTGCTGGATCCTGTGTTTGCAGCAAGACGCGGTGATGCTGTCAGGATGCTTTTCAAAGCGTATGAGCTGGATCCTGATTTTGGCAGCGGCATGATAGATGAGCTTATGATGCTGTATTATGCTTCCATGCCTGCCGGTATGGGCGGTGATATGGAAAAGGCTGTATGGCATTTCAGAAGGGGAATAGAGATATCGGATGATACGTTGCTTTCTCTTTATGTTTCTTATGCCACATCGATATGCACGAAAAACCAGACTAGGGAAGGCTATGATGAGTTTGCTGACATGCTTGAGAAGGTTCTTGAGCGGGATGTGGAAGCATCTTCAGCCAACCGGCTTACCAATATTGTGTCTCAGAAAAAGGCGGCATGGCTGCTGGAGAACATAGATAATTATTTTTTGATCGGATTTTAAGGTAATATTATGAAAAAAATTGTTTGCGTGATATTTTTATTATTCTTCTGTTTTGGGTGTGCTTTTGCCGGTACTGTCATAAAGCTTGGATCTGTGGCTCCTGTGGGTTCTCTCTGGGATATAAAATGCAAGGAGATCGCATCAGAGTGGAAACGGATCTCCAATGGTGAAGTGGAGCTAAAGCTTTATATGGGCGGGACTGTCGGCGATGAGGATAATATGATCCGTGCCATGAAGATGGGGGGACTTAATGCCGGTGCTATGACTGCTCAGGGTATAAAGGGCATTTCTGCGGATTCATTTGCTCTGTGTCTGCCATTTGTAGTGAAGGATGATGATGAGTTCAGCTATGTATTTGATAAAATGAAGGGGACATTTGAGAAAAAGATGGAGGAGCAGGGATTTATCACTTTGGGCTGGGCAATGACTGGCTGGGTGAAGTTTTTCTCCAGAGATCCTATTGTGTCACCTGATGATCTGAAAAAGCAGAAAATTGCCATAGATACTGATGGTCGTGTCAGCAAGATATGGACAGATCTTGGATTTCATGCAATTCCTCTGGCTTTCAATGATATTCTGGCCGGCCTTTACAGTGGAATGGCCGATGTCACATATGTCACACCTCTGGCTGCCTCATCCATGGGGCTGACAGCCATGGCTCCTAATATGTGTGATATATCCATTGCCCCTGTTTACTGTGCTTTTGTCATAGAGAAAAGGGCTTGGAACCGTGTTCCTGAAAAATACAGGAATGAACTGAAGAAACGGACTTCTGAGATCGCAGCAGGACTTTATGATATAATCAAGGTCGATGAGAGCAGGGCTGTGGAGATAATGAAAAAAGATGCACTGATCATAAATGATGTGCCTGCTGATGTCCAGGCTGAATGGATGCAGATAGGTACTGCAGGAAGTGATGTTTTCTCCAGAGAACTGATTTCAAAAGAAGTTTATGACGAGATGATAAGTTACGTAAATGAGTACAGAAAAAAGTAAGAACTTTTTTGAAATTTATATCTCTGCTTTTCTTCTGGTATTGCTGGCCGGGATTCCTGCCGCTGAGATCATTGTCAGAAAGTTCATGCATGTAGGAATAAAAGGGGGGTATGATTATACCAGACATATTGTCCTGTGGCTCACACTGTTGGGTGCTGCCCTGAATTCTCACTTTGACGGACATCTGAAGATCGAGTTCGGAACAAAGTTTTTGTCTGAGAAATATCAGAGTATGGCCAGAAGTTTCTCACTCATGACTGTACTGTGGGTATGCACATGTTTCATGATCATCTCATCCTCATTTGTGGTCATGGGATTTTCTGCCGCAGATAAAATAGGTGTCATCAGCACAAGGGTGGCTGTCGGCATTCTGCCAGTCGGTTTTCTGCTGGTCATTTACAGAGAGCTGGATTCCTCTGCCGGGAAATGTGTGCTGCCATGGATTTTTGCACCTTTGGGAATCATACTTGGACTGGCTGTATCTGTTTCTCCACTGGTGAACCTTGTATCCTGTTATTGCAGCAATATACCTGAATTTTACTGGAATCTGGCTGACCGATCCATAGCCATAATATCTGCTCTTAAGCTGCCTGGTCTTATATTTCTTATTCTTGCAGGAATTATGGGCACTCCTATTTTTGCTGTCATCGGTGGCATAGCATTCATTCTGATCTCTGCTTCCGGATGTTATGCAGAGACAGCTGCCAATGAATTTTATACCATGCTGATAAGCAACACAGTGCCGGCTATTCCGCTGTTCACACTTACAGGATTTGTCCTGTCTGAGAGCAAGGCAGGTGACAGGCTGATAAGGACATTCAATGCATTTTTCGGATGGCTGCCAGGAGGAATCATTCTGGCATCAGTTCTTATATCTGCATTTTTCACCGTATTCACCGGGGCATCGGGTGTGACGATCCTGGCTCTGGGCGGTATCCTTACTGTGGTATTGGAAAAATCCGGCATTGATGAGAGGTACAGGACTGGCCTGCTGTGTTCTGCAGGAAGCATAGGACTTCTGTTTCCTCCAAGCCTGCCGATCATTCTTTATGGCATCATTGCACAGCTTGATATAAGGCAACTTTTTATAGGTGGTATCATCCCTGGTATCCTGCTGGTACTTTCTCTGGCTGTCACTGGTTTTATCTATGTTTCCAGACATGATGTGAAGGCTGTCAGATCCAGCTGTAAGGAATGTGCAGCCAGTTTCATTGAGTGTATATGGGAGATACTTCTTCCGTTCATAATTATAATCTCATATTTTTCAGGCCTCACTACACTGGTGGAGACCGGAGCTGTGGCTGTACTGTATACTATGTTTGTAGACTTCATTATAAAGCGTGAGCTTCATCTGAAGGATCTTTTCATAATTGCCAGAAAAAGTGTTCCTATCATTGCCGGGATACTTATGATTTTGGGAATGGCAAAAGTGCTTTCATATTACATGATCGACCAGCAGATACCTCAGCGGTTCAGTGAATGGATCGCCATGCACATACATTCCAGGATCGTATTTCTTCTGCTGCTGAATGTGGCGCTGCTTGTTGTGGGGTGCTTCATGGATATTTTCTCAGCCATTATGGTGGTTGTGCCGCTGATCCTTCCTCTGGGTGAGCTGTTCGGCGTGAATCCTGTGCATCTTGGAATTATTTTCCTGGCAAACCTTGAGTTGGGATATATAACACCTCCTGTCGGTCTGAACCTGTTTCTGGCCAGTTACAGATTCGATCAGAAACTGGAGAATATTTATCGTGCGGTCGTTCCATTTTTCCTCATAATGCTGCTGACTGTGTTCATAATCACTTATGTGCCGCAGTTCACACTTTGCCTGATACGGTGATTACAGCTGAGAGATGAAATCCTCAAATATATTTCTCAGGGTTTTCTGCAGGTAAGGGGAGAATGAGGTGTATTTGCGGTTGAAGATCTCACCGAACTGTTGGCTCCAAGCTTCAATGTCTTTCTGTGGTACAGGAATTTTCTGTTCCATGAATGCTGTCTCGAACTCCTGTTCTCTTATTATGCTGTCTCCCCAGTTTCCTATGACAAATCTGCACATGGTTATATTTTTCCTGAAAGTCGAGGCAATTCCCATGAAGCAGATATTGTGGTTTGTATCCTGGATCTCTTTGTAATAATCAACGTCGTATGTGGTGTATGGAATCTTGAAATTCAGTACCATCTCACCATTCTGTAACTGCAGTCTGCCATTCTGGTAAAGTTTGCTGACCAGCATTGTCTTCTTACTTCCGGCAGTCATGGATGATGATACTTCTATCTTTGCATTCAGCAGAGCCAGCGCGCTGTAGATCTTGTTCCTGATTTTGGGATCGCAGACCATTCCCCCTATGGTATATATATTCCTGGAGTTTGGAAGACCTGTGTTTGCCAGTGCATTGATAAAGATATGAGGAAGTATGTTCTGACCGTTTTTCAGCAGCTCATTCACTTTTATCTCTGAACCTATATCAAAGTATTTTTCATTCCTTTTGATGGTGTTCAGTTCTGCGATAAGTCCCGGGTAAATGCCTGTAGGCGGCACATGCTCCTGTCCTGGCAGTGTGGATACTGACCGTATATAGTTGATATCATCAAAATACAGATTGTAGTTTACGCTGCTTTTCATGTTTTTATATAATTCAGACAATGTTGTAGGTATGAGAAATTCCATATTATCTGCCTCGTTTCAGTGCGTTGAATGCCAGACGTATGCCAATGGTCATGGTCTTGAGATCTGTGCAGTTGCATATGTTTCCGGATAGAGCCCTGTATATATCATCATTGTTCAGCTTATCCGAATTTTTCAGCAGTGAGTATATTGTTATGATCCTGCCGGTAGAGCAGTAATCACAGAATATGCAGTTATATGTTTTCAGCGTCTTGTCGATTATGCTGTATTCTCTGGTGGTCTTTATATGTTCAAATGTAAGGATATTGGCATTTCTGACTGTGAACATATGTATCATGCAGGATGGTACAGGAAGGTTGTTTTTCAGCACAGTACAGCCGCCGCATCTTCCTGTATTACAGCATTCATTCACGCTGTCTATGCTGAATTTTGTCCTGAGGATCTCAGAGAGACTGTCCATAGGATCGGCATCAACAGCCACCTGCTTTTTGTTCAGAATGAATTTTATCAGCATGTTCCCTCCACCAGTCTGTATATTTTCTCATGCGTTATAGGATAACTGAAGATATTTTTACCGATAGCCTGGGAGACTGCACTGGAATATGCTGCCGATATGAGTGCATTTGCCATGTCACCGCAGGAACATGGATTCTGGATCTTGGAATTTTTTATCAGATTTATGTTTATAGGCAGATCTGCGAATTTCCATGAAGTGGCGTAACCTGTATTAAGGGGTTCTGTCAGCCAGAGCAGAGTACTGGTGATCTTCTGTTTTATGTCTTTTTTCAGCAATTCCTCACTCAATACCTTGCCTCGGTCCATGGATATCCAGATCCCTCGTATTGCGGGCTTATATGTTGTTGTATCCACAGATACCTCAACGACAGCTGAACCCCAGACATTCTCATCCGGAATTTCACTGTTTTCTGAACTGCATGTGACTGTCACTGGGAATACACCTTCTGCTGCCTTTTTCATAAGTGTCCTGCAGCAGTTGGATATTGTGCCGGCAACAGGAAGAAATGTATTGTTGAAAATATCAGGGCATGATGGACAGTTCCTGTCAGTGTCATGGGAAGATATGAATATCTTTTCGACAGGTACTGATGTCTCTGCATTTATTATCTCTTTCCAGAAAGTATATTCATCATAGTACTGAGGCACAGTAGCAGTGCTCAGAGTGATGTTTCTGTCTGAATCCATGGTGAGTGAGCATGTCACTGAATTATCCAGCGGAAACTTGCTCAGGGACTTGTTCCTGCAGTACGCCATTGCCATTCCTATTCCTCTGGTATAAAATTTATCCAGCTGGTCATCGCTTTTTCTTTTTTTCAGCAGCTCATAGAAAGAATATTTTTTAAGATAATCAGACTCTGCAAGTACATTGTCAATTATTTCCTCAGAAAAAGATGATCTGATGTTGTTCTTCCTCCAGTCCATAGGACTGGCATCAAGTCTGGAGATGATTACATTTATGTGGTTCTCCAGTGCGGTCAGTATCTGTGAGAAATTGATTCCTGTGATGAATGACATGGATGGAGTGCTGGTTTTTATCAGTCTCTCATGGATCTTTATCTTTGGAATTTTATACTGTCCGAAAGCATCGGTCAGCAGGATCTTTATAAGCTCATTGCTGAAAAGAGGATATGCTCCGGTTGCTATCTCTATCTGGACATCACATTCCAGAAGCCTGTCTGTGTTCTTTTCAAGTGTGGATGTATGTCTGATCCTGAAAGGATACTGGGAAGGTATGAACTGTCTGACTTCATCCGGAGAATAAAGCAGTTTTACAGGTCGTCCTGTCTTGTATGCCGCAAAAGCTGCCAGAGCGCCCAGGTATGATGAGTACCAGAGCCGTCCCTCCATAGGTGCTGTCATTTCAGTGACTCTGACTATCACATCATCAGGAGCCATATCCAGCATACCGGCTACTGTCTGGCGGACATGGAAAGGCCACTGGGTAGGGGCATAGACTGTAAGGGTCTTCCCGTTATATTCTGCAGCCACACCCACGGTGTCGTTATATTCGGGACAGAAATAATCACCTGATGTCTCTGTCTCGATCGTATATGTATTTTCCTTCTGAAATTTTATATCCTCGTATGTGAACTCAAATTCTTTTGGACAGAAGATCTGTTCCGGTCTGTAATCCATGTCAAAATAATATGGTGTGCTTGGCCTGAACTCTATGTTTATGCTGTCAGAAATATTTTTCAGATCCTGTCTGTTCTCTGCAGCTATCAGGAATATAGGCTCGCCCTGGTAATTTACCCAGTTGCCGCACAGAAGAGGAATTTTATATCCCAGTATATCTATTTCTTTCTGCGGAAGGTCTTCAAGGGAGAAAATATGTGCATTCTCAGGCAGTCTGTCTGGAAGTGAATATCTCATTATCTCGCCATTGATGATCGTTGCCCTGAAGAATCCTAGAGTCAGAGGTCTGTTCAGTTTCAGGTCATTTATAAAAAATTTGTTTGCCATAATTACAGCCTGTCCAGAAAATCAAATCCAAAATCCACCAGGAAAGAGTTCTCATACAGTCTGAGTCTGACTTTTGCCCTTTTTTTTCTCCTGTCAACTTTGACAATAAGTCCCTCCAGACCTTTCAGAGGTCCATCCTGTACCTGTATCTTATCATTTTCATCAAAAACTACAAAGGATTTTTTTATGGTTCTTCCATATTTTGTCAGCTGGAATATGATCCGTTTCTCATCTTCAGGAAGAGGTGTGATATTCAGATTGTCTTTCAGAAATTTTCCGAAGTGGGGAAGCAGCCTTATTTCTGCAAAAAGTTCACTGCTGATGGATTCTGCCTCTGCAAATACATATCCCGGGAAGACAGGAACTGTGGTTCTGACAAGCTTTCTGTTTTTTCGCACCATAAGTTCACGTTTTGGAAAATAAAATGAGATCTGGTCTGAAAAATCTGTTTTTTCAGCAAATCTGAGAAATTTATTTTCATCACCTGTGTAGACCTGTACGACAAAAATGTTCATTTCAAAAAGAAATACCATATTTTTTGAATCAAAACAACATTTTTTTCAGTTTCATTATGCATGAGAAGAAACTTATTCATTTTTATCACTTTTTTTTTGATGGCAGGCAGCCTGTTCGGTACCCAGGATATAAAGATCAGCAGCAAAGTGACCAGTGACTGGTCGGTGAGATCAAAGGCAGATTATAGAAATAAGAATTTTGAGGCAACTGCCATAAACATAGAGTCCGATGAGAAGAATTATACCATGTGTTCTGTGGAATGTGATTACTTTGGTTTTGGCAAACTGAAGCTCCGTGGACTTTTCTCCGAGATCCAGAATCCATGCGGTTACAATCCTGGCTCTGAAGTCTTTTTCACCAGAACTTATCTGACTATTGATAAATCAGTCTCTGATTCCGGCAGGACCGGGATCTATGTTGAACCTTTTCCATGGCTGTGCTTTTTTTCACTGTGGGACAGCAATGATGCCAATGTGAATGGAATTTCACTTGGATTCTCTTCTGCCAACATTGAGTTCAGCTGTATGTTTCAGGATTCCCACGTGTCTGATGTCAAAAACGGATCCAGCTGGTATCTTACCAGAAGTGAGCAGTATGAGGGATGTGAGCTTATGAATGTGATTTCCAGCCTGAATTTCATAACTGACTGGTTTTCTCTCATGCTGTGCGGAGGAACCTGTTTCGGTGATTATGTCAATGCAGGCTTTTATAACCGAGATATGCTTTCAGTATACTGTTTCTCATGGCTGGAACTGAATATACTGTTCTCCGGTACGACTGAGCACTATCTGGCACCCACCGGTAAAATACCTTTATCACAGTACAAATATGGAGCTGAGATCATTCTGTGGCCATTCAGGGATCTGAAGCTTAGCTGCATGTATTACAATGATTATCAGCGTCCTGACATGAAAGATGAGTCGTACAATGATTTTACCAGAAATCTGAATACCTCAGCAGTATTTTCTCCGGGAGATTTCCGTTTCAGCCTGGCTTATGTCTGGAATGATAAATTTGCCAATGACGGAACTGTTTCAGATAAAGCAAGGATTGAGGCCGGTGCATCATATTCTGGAGATCTGTTCTATATCGGTGTTAAGAATACTTATTACTTGGAAGAAAAAGATGGTGTGAGAAATTATACGACAGTCACCGGTAAGATGAAAGGTGATTTTCTGCGTGGAGAGGTGACATACCGGCATGATGTGACAGATGAGCTGGCAGATTCGTTTCTGGAGAAGATCGTGTTTGATTTCAGACATCTGGAAATCGTCCTTTCCCATGAGAAGCCTGCTCATAAGAAATCAATATTTTCTATTGAATTTTCACTGGAATAGAGATACCATAAAATCGAGGTTATATCGGAGTTATATGAGCAGAAATACATTCAAAGGACGGAGTCTCACCGTCATAAACGATTTTTCTTATGATGAGAAAATGTACCTTTTCCAGAAGGCAAGAGAGCTTAAGCAGTATCTTAAAGAAGAAAACCACGAAAAGATCGATGAATTCAGAATAAATGATCCTGATTTCGGAATCTATGAGGTTTTTATAGAGGACAGCACCAGGACAAAGGAATCTTTCAAGAATGCCGCAGAATTCCACAGGGTCAAACTTTCAAACCTTGACACCACACATTCCTCAATAAACAAGCAGGAAAGTTTTGCAGATACATTCAACACTCTGACTGGATATGACAACTCCATATTCATTGTCAGAAGCCGTCAGGAAGGTCTGTGCCGCTGGCTGGAGGAAAACGGCAGGAACTATGCCATGAGAAATGAGCTGAAGAATCCTCCTGCTTTCATAAATGCAGGTGACGGCAAGCATGAGCATCCTACCCAGGAGCTGCTGGATGACTTCACATTTCTGGAACACAACGACTGGAATGCCGATTCCATACATATTGCACTGGCCGGAGACCTGTTCCACGGGCGTACGGTGCATTCCAAAGCTGACGGCTTGAAGATCTTCAAAAAAGTGAAGGTGGATCTGATTGCACCTCAGGAACTGGCAATGCCTGATTATTATCTGGATAAGATGAAGAAGAATGGATTTGAAGTGAATACATTCAGTTCAATACAGGAATATATTGACAATGGCAATATGGCTAAAATATGGTATTTCACCAGACCTCAGCTGGAGAGAATGGGTGATGCTGTCCTGAAGAAACAGGATATTCTCAGGGACAAGATCACTTTCAAGAAAGAATTCATAGATAAGATTCCGGAAGGGACGATTTTCTATCATCCGCTGCCACGCCACAAGGTTTTTCCTTCGATTCCGACATTCTTGGATTCCACTCCGCTGAACGGCTGGGAACGGCAGTCCATAAACGGCAAGATAATAAGGATCATACTGCTGGGACTTATTGCCGGCAAGATCGGTGATGATTTCACAGGCGAGGTAAAGGTAAGGCAGCATACAGAGGATGATGTCAGTTTCATCCAGGAACTTCCTGTGCACAATAACACACCTATCAAGGATTGCTCAGAAGGAGTCAAACCTATTGATAACGGTCTTGTCATTGATCATATCTTCAGGGGCAGGACAGAATTTGAGATCCGTGAGCAGATGGCAAGGATCATAAAGACTCTGAAACTGTATGGCAAGGGAGGCGAGTGGGTCACTTCCTCCAGGGCTGAACCTGGTATGATGAAAGGAATAATTTTCAGACCTAACCATGGTGAGCTGGGAACAAAGAATATGAAGCGTCTGGCTTCACTGGCACCTGGCTGCACAGTCAATATAATAGAGAACAAGCATGTGGAGAAGAAATACAGACTCTCCATGCCTCAGAAGATATATAATTTCAGTGATATTGAATGCAGCAATACTGACTGTATCAGCAACCATGAGCAGGGTGAAAACATTCCTTCTGAATTTTATAAGATCTCTGAGAATAAATTCATCTGTAAATACTGTGAGAAAGTCCATACTTTCATGGAGATATGGAAATAACTTTTGAGCATGGATCTTTTTGAGGCTGGTTCCGACAGAAATATTTCTCCTCTGGCTGATGCCATGCGCCCTGAGTCCCTGGATGAATTTGTAGGACAGGAGCATATTGTAGGCAAGGGGAGACTGCTCCGGCGTGCCATTCAGGCCGACCAGCTTTCATCTGTGATTTTTTATGGTCCTCCAGGAACTGGCAAGACAACACTTGCCAGAATAATAGCCAAGCCCACAAAAAGTTCATTCATCACCATAAATGCTGTGCTGGCAGGTGTCAAAGAGATACGGGATGCTATTGAGCAGGCCAAGAAGAAACGGGAGTTTTATGGCACCAGAACTATACTGTTCGTAGATGAGGTACACCGTTGGAACAAAGCCCAGCAGGATGCACTCCTGCCTTGGGTGGAGAATGGAACATTCATATTCATAGGTGCAACTACTGAGAATCCATATTTCGAGGTGAATTCAGCACTGGTCAGCCGAAGCCGTGTATTCCAGCTGCTGCCCCTGTCCAATGCCGACCTGATGAAGGCTGCTGAGTATGCTGTTCATAATGTCGAGAAAGGATATGGACGGTACAGAATTGAATTTGAGGAAGGTGCACTTGAACACATTGTGGCTATAGCCAACGGTGATGCCAGAAGTATGCTGAATGCACTGCAGCTGGCGGTGGAGACTACTCCCGATGTTTTTCCTCCGCCGGATGGCACAGTCATAAGGATCACTCTTGAGATCGCAGAGGAGAGTATACAGAAAAAAGCTGTTCTGTATGACAAGGAGGGTGATTACCATTATGACACTATCAGTGCGTTCATAAAATCTCTCAGAGGAAGTGATCCGGATGCGGCTCTGTACTGGATGGCCCGCATGGTGGAAGGCGGTGAAGATCCTAAGTTTATTTTCAGGCGTATGATGATACTGGCCTCTGAGGATGTGGGACTGGCAGATCCGTATGCGCTGGGTGTTGTGGTATCTGCAGCCCAGGCTTTTGACCGGGTCGGAATGCCTGAGGGACAGTTCTTCATGTCTCATGCCGCTCTGTATCTGGCTTCTGCCAAAAAGTCTAATTCATCCTTGGCATATTTTGATGCGCTGGAAGCTGTAAAAAAAGAAAAACAGGCAGAAGTTCCTTCACATCTGAAGGATGCATCCAGAGATAAGGAGAGTTTCGGTCACGGGGAAGGATATAAATATCCTCATGCGTTCCGTGATCACTGGGTGGCTCAGCAGTATCTTCCTGATAATCTAAGAGGCAAGGTTTTCTATATTCCAGGACATATAGGATATGAGGCAGAGTCTGCAAAGCTTCTTTCACAGAGGCGTGAGGCACAGATAGAGGCACAGTTTGACACCGCAGAATCTTTTGGTGAGGTTTATTCTTTCTCCAAGACCGACAGAGCCAAGGATGCATGGCTCAGACGCACTATCAGTCAGAAGAATGTGGTACTTTCTGAAATACGTGATATGGTTTTTGCCGATCTGAACATTCAGAGACATCATAAGGTGCTTATACCTGGCAATGACAGAGGACTGCTGACCTGGGAGGCTGTTAGAAAGACTCCAGAGGGCGGTGTTTTTGTGCTGGTGGACAGTGTGCAGGATGAATATTTTTTCAAGGACTATCCCTCACTTCTGTCCGATATTGAGAAACCATCACCTATGAATATCTCTCTGACTGCATATTCTGAAAGCAGGGATCATCTCCAGTTCGATATCATTGCCGGCCGTAATTTCATGACAAGGGATGACAAACAGGCAGGTTTCAGGGCTTTATATGAGCTGCTGGAGGAAGATGGGTGCTGTTCTGTGGCTCAGATAATTCCTGTGCTGTCTTCCAGACTTTCAGATTTCATACTGAAATATCTGGATGCTGATGACAGAAACAGATTCCTTGAGTGTGAGAAAAAACTTTTCAATGATTCAGACAACCAGCTTTTCAACTGGAACCATGAGACTCTTGCGGAGAATGCCAGAATGACAGGATTTGAAGTTCATTGTATAATGAAAGAGTTCATGGAAAACAGGCTTGTCATGGATAAGGATCTTCAGAACTGGTTCAACAGTGACAATCCATATTCCTATGGTGCTGTTCTGACCGCTGAATCAGAGCAGCTGAAGAACAGAGTCAGAAATGTCGCTGCAAATGTCATGGAGAATCAGACGATCACCTGGAAGTCTGTTTATGCATTCCTGCGGCTTCGTAGATCTCATCAGATTTCCTGAGCAGCTTTGTCTCCAGTTCCTTATTTCCTTTTTTGCCTTCAATGGCAGAATACAGCCTGTAGTCTTTGGCGATATCAGCTGTGTTCTCATATTTTTTATCAAGTTCCAGTGCCAGCTGTATCTGCTCTTCGCCATTATCTGTATCATCTGTATGCATATATATTGATGCCATAAGATAATGTATATCGGCCATGTTCGCCTCATCTTTCAGCTTCTGGTTTATTTCTGCAGAACTTATGGCATATTCCATTGCCTGGGGGTATTTCTGTTCCTGATGATACAGAAGTCCGAAATTATAATAGATATGGCTTTTTGTTCTGTCTGACTCTGCAATTTCAAGAGCTCTGCAGAACATGGTCTCTGCCTGCACTGTATCGTTCTGCAGCAGATGACAGAGTCCCAGATTGCTGAGCGAGACAGCCATGGCCTCATTGTCATCGATCTCATCCGCAGTATCATATGCCGTCTGGAAATAATTGAAGGCATCATCATATTCCTCAACAGCGATAGAGCAGTGTCCCAGAGAGTTCAGATTGTTTATTATTCCTGGAATATTATCTGCCAGTATGTTCTGTGTCAGAGACCGCTTGTAATATTGTACCGCATGGGAAAATTCACCATTTTTATATAAACCGTCAGCTGTAATAGCATAACTCTCAGCTTTATTCTTCACCTTGTTGGAACCTGCATTCTTAGGCATTGATGAACAGGAAGCAAGGAAAAGAGATGTCATGCATAAAATTGTGATGAGACAAAAAGCAGATTTTTTCATATTATTCCTCCGGTCTTATATATGTTGTGGTCGACAGATTTTTATTCTTTGATATTCCGTTTCGTATGAGCGGATTGTTGGAGACACCTTCCATCACTTTACCTGTCTCCATTATGGTTGATTCACATTCAGTCAGCAGGCTGTCCAGCTGAGGGATGAGACCATTGATTTTCTGAGTTATTTCCAGCAGCTGCTTTGAGGAATCATTAAGGGTTTCTATCATATCTTCAGTGGCAGCACTGGATATGGTGGAATTCAGCCATTCGGATATTGAGTTCAGATCTGATATTATGGCACCCAGATCCTCATCACCCTGACCGCGCAGACTGTTATAAAGATAATCGACAGTCAGTGTCAGAATTTCCACCAGTCCGTCGATTTTCTGCATGAGAGGCTCCACCTCATTTATCAGATTGGTTATGGTGTCTGCCCCAGGAGGAACTGCAACCTGTCCCTGGGCAACTATTGCCTTGGCTTCCAGCATCGTGTATGAAGGAATGAAGCTTCCTTCCGGCAGATGCGGCTCATTGTTCAGTCCCGGATAAAAAACTATCTCATTTCCCAGACCTATGGGGCTGGTGACATATCGTATCACTGAATTAGGCTTGATTTTATCTATATACTGTTCATAGATCGAAAATTCAACTTTTGTCTTGTTTGCCTCTGTAAGACTGATGGATTCGATCTGTCCGATTTTGAATCCGCTCAAGTTTATTGCTGTTCCGGCCTTAAGTCCGCTGCCTGTGTCAAACTCTGTGGTGAAGCTGTAATTATGGTCAAGCCATCCCTGGCTTTTTGCCATGAGACATACGATGAATATAATGGATGCCAATGCCAGCAGAATGAACAGACTGACGATCTGATGGGCATACTTTATCCTGAATTTCATATTTTACCATCCTTCAAAGTGAATACCACATCTCCGAAAGCAGAGGTAAATTCTGGCATCGAAGTTGTTATCACCAGTGTAGATTTTTTATTTTTGATTTCTCCTATCAGTTTGATGACCCTGTTGATGGTCTCAAAATCCAGAGATTTCAGCGGATTTTCCATGAAAATAATATCAGGTCTGTGTATGAGAGCCCGCATGAATGAGATAGTCTTCTGCTGTCCCTCTGAAAAATCAGCCGGACGCAGCTTCAGATCCGGATGGAAGTCCATTATTTCGCAGACCTCATCGATTCTCTCCAGGATCTCATTCCTGTTCATTTTAGGAAAGTATACCTGCAGCGGCAGTGATATATTGTCATAAATGGATGAGTTGGACCACAGAGCGCTGTCAGAAAACACAAAACCACTCTTTTTCCTGAAATTTTTTCTGATTTCAGGGCTGTAGCAGACATTTCCGCTGTCCGGAATCAATATTGATGCCATTATCTTCAGCAGTGAGCTTTTTCCGGAACCTGCTCTGCCGGTTATCACAGTGGTCGTTCCTTCGGACACTGACATTGATACATCATTGATTATCTGGTGTCCGTTGCTTGTATAATTTATATGTTCCAGTCTGATGATCTCTTTTTCCATGTGACCTGCTTAAAAATATGAATAAAAAGTCATCATAAGATTCACTACTATGCACAGCATGAAACTGACAGAAACAGCTTTGATGGCCACCTGCGGGATCTCCGTCAGTGCATTTTCGACTCTCAGCCCGTTATAAGTTGATACCAGAGATATTATGATCCCGAACACCAGGCTTTTGACAGCTGAAAGGATAAGATCTGATGCCTTGAGGACACTGGTGACATTGGTGAAGTAATCATGGAATGTGATATCTGTAAAAAGATATGATACAAAGAATGAGCCTATGAGACCTGCAAAATTGAAATATATATTCAGCAGGAACAGTGAGAATGTGACTCCCAGAAAGCGCGGTGCCACCAGATATGTCATAGGATCGATGCCTGTGGCTATATATGCTTCTATCTCATGGTGAGCCACCATGGTTCCAAGCTCCGTGGCAATGGCTGTTCCTGATCTGGCTATGATTATGAAGGCTGTCAGAATGGGCCCCAGTTCTCTGGTGATTATGACTATCAGGATCTTGTACATCAGCTGGTCAGCTCCAAGCTGCGACAGCAATCCCAGAAAATAAATGATTATGATGGAGCCTATGGCCAGACCTGAGAAAAGAATTATGCTCAGAGCCTCAAACCCGGTGAAAAGGATCTGCATTGAAAGAACTTTTTTTGAGATATGCCAGTTGGTCATCACTTTCCATACTGATCTGAAAGTGTTGCATACAAATGCAGATGCATATAACGGATTGCTCGATGTCATACGAGCATTATATATCCTTTACTTGATAAAGTTAATATGTTAAAAAAATAATATGAAAAGCTTCTGCATATTTTTGATGATTCTTGTCCTGGACTTTTCACTTGGCGGATGTGCCAGAGAAAAGCAGGAGAATGAACTTACCGATATAAAACTTCCGTCATCTCCTGTACTGATCAGCAGCTGTACTTTCGGTGTCTGTACTGCCACATATATCAGGATCAGGGAAAATCCCAGCCAGGTGTCATCAGTCATGGACACGATATACCAGAACTATATCTTTGAGATCGTCACAGGAACTGCTGACGATACATGGTATATGATCAAGTGCGGTGATATTCAGGGATGGGTGTCCGGAACAGATATAGAACTGTTTGCAAATAAAGAAAGTGCAGAAAATTTTATAAATAAAAAATAATTGCCAATATATCTTAAATTGTGTAAAATTGACACATGAAAAGAAAAAAAATATGTTTTACCGGCGGTGGGACAGCAGGTCATGTCTTCCCCGGAATATCAGTTATAAATGAGTTATGTGAAGATGATGGGATCGATTCCGGTGATTTTCTCTGGATAGGTTCGAACTCTGGCATGGAAAAGCGTCTGGTGGAGGCCCGCGGAATCCGTTTCAAGGGCATTGCATCAGGTAAGCTCAGAAGGTATTTTTCTCTCCGGAATCTCACTGATGTCTTTAAGATAACAGCCGGTTTTTTCCAGGCATTTTTTCTTCTGCTGAAGGAAAAGCCAGGCATTATTTTCTCAAAGGGTGGGTATGTAAGTGTTCCGCCTGTAATTGCAGGACATATTCTGGGAATTCCTGTCATCACCCATGAGTCTGATTATACACCGGGGCTGGCAACCAAGATAAATTCTATGTTTGCAGACAGGATCCTCCTTTCCGTTGATGAGACGCTGAAATATATAAAGCCAAAATACAGAGATAAGGCTGTTGTCACAGGAAATCCGATAAGAAAAGAATTTTTCCATGGTGACAGGGCTAAAGGGCTGGCATTTCTGGGTCTGGATGAAAAAAAGCCGGTGATACTGATCATCGGCGGAAGTCAGGGAAGCGGAGAACTGAACTCCCTGATTTATGAACTGCGCCATAAGCTGACAGAAAAATACTATGTTGTCCATCAGACAGGAGCCGGAAGTGCTGGTATTGACGGCGATCCTATCGGCAAATCAGATGTGGCCGGATATATTCAGCTGCCATTCATCAAAGAGGAAATATATCATGTGATCGCGGCTGCATCACTGGTCATCACCAGAGCCGGTGCCGGTTCACTCTGGGAGCTTTCAGCCGAGAAAAAAGCTGCATTGCTTATTCCGCTGAGAGGCAGCGGTACCAGAGGAGATCAGGTGCTTAACGCAAATTATTTCAGAGCCCAGGATGCTGCGTCAGTCCTGGACGACAAGATTATAACTGCCGATCAGCTGTATGAAGCTATTGAAGATATATTCACTT